>JAHEZH010000214.1 GCA_023251155.1 Flammeovirgaceae bacterium
ATATACCTGTGCAAGATGATAAAAGGTGTATGCTCGATGGAAAAGTGCTCGTCCCTTCACGGCCTTCCATTGCACTTCGTTGGAAGAAGTCATTGGAATGTTGGCGATCGCGTCAAGTACTACGTTGCTGTAATACACCTGTTGCCAAGGTATGGTCCAGTCGTTGGTGTTCGTGACGCCCTGATAGGTATCTTCTGCCCAAATGTATCCGAACTTCTCCGGTGCGAAGGTAAAAGCATTCCATGCCGCATCGGTGGTAAACCAATCCGCTGCGCCAACGATACCTAAAGAAGTAGAAGTATTCATGACATTGGTATAGTTCAATATGGATTCGAGGTCTGTCAATGTGGACGGAATGACGATGGCCTTATTGGGTTTCTTATCGAGGAACGTGTCACTGCATCCGATGAGGATGAACAGGAATAAAAATAAGATTGATGTTTTCATGCTATTGTTAATTAGTGTTGAAGGGTATTAGAGATCAAGGCGAAGACCGAGCGCAACCGTGCGTGATGGCTTCAGCTGCGGGAAGTCCGGATCGATGGGCCCTGATGCTGCCTTCCAGAGTATTCCTATGTTGTTGACGTAGGAGTAAATCTGAATACGTGGAAAGGGAAGTTTTGGAAGTACCGAACGATCAAGTGTGTAGGATAAATTGACGTCCTGTAAGCGTATGTTATCGCCCTTCTCTACCAATGGTTCGGAGTAGGTATATGTAGTCGTGCGATTGTAGTTGACTGCAGATGGCATGGAAGGTACGAAGGTGTTGGCCTCATCACCTGGTTGTTGCCACCGTTTTGAATAGTCACCGTGTTGTACATATCCTGACAAGAGTTTGTCGTAGTCCACGGAAGTTTTGCGGAAGTAGTAGCCAAGACGGTAGCTGATGTTTACCGACAGTGAGATGTTCTTATACGAGAATGTATTGCGCAGTGCACCGAAGGTAGTAGGGCGTGCTGAGCCGTAGTAGATGAGTGACTCCGGGGTAGAGCGACTGATGAGTGTCGCATAGTCGGAGGTGGTGTTGCCTTCGAAGTAAAACTGAGGATTGCCATTGACAGGATTGAGTCCAGCGGTAGGGTAGGCGTAGAGTGAGTAAAGCGGTTTACCTTCCCGTGGTGCTACGATGCCGGAACCACCGCTACCATAGAACAGCAGCGTAGTTGCGTTGGCGATAGTGCGGTAAGTTGTTACTTTCTCACGAATGGTGCTGAGTAATAACGAAGTGTTCCATTTGAACGCGCCATCTATGTTCAGCGAGTTAAGGGACAGATCTATGCCATGACCTTGGGTGGATGCACTGTTGCTGGTGTAAGTGAGAATTCCGGCAGAGGGTGCATAAGGTGAAGTACCGATGAGGTCGGTTGCTTTCTTGTTGTAGTATTCGATGCTTCCCGTGATTCGATGATTGGTACTTTCGAAGTCCACCGCCAGGTTCCACATACGTACGCGCTCCCAACGTAATTCCGGGTTTGGAGGATTGGTGATTAGGGAATAATTCAATCCCGTGTTGAAGTCAGTTCCTGCATTATACGCAGTCGTATATGCGGAAATATTCTTGTTGATGTTCCCATTGTAACCATAGGTCGTGCGCAGCTTGATAAAAGGCAGCAAGTCGAACTTATAAAAGTTTTCACCGCTGATGATCCATCCTAATCCCGCTGACCATAGCGGTACGCTGCGCTGGTTGCCCTTTACACCAAAAAGGTTGGATTGATCTCTACGTGCACTGGCAGAAACACTGTACTTGTTCTTGAACGAGTACGTTGCATTGGTGTAGTACGAGATAAACCGATCGGTCAATGAGCTCTCACTTGTATTAAAAGGAATAAGGGTGAAGTTGCCAGGGAAATTTAACTGATCAAATGAGGTGGTGTAATTCACCCGCTTTGTAGTGGCCAGTTCATTGTTGTATCCATACAGGCGATTTGAATTGGAGAGTGTGTTGAGTTCTTTCACCTCGTATCCTGCAAGTGCGCTGATGGCGTGCTGCGCTGTAGAGCGGGTGTAGTTGAGTTGTGAGCGGAAGCTATGGCTATCGGAGCCTGCATTATAGGTGTCCAGAATGCTTCCTTTGGGAATATTATTGGTAATCACGCCTGTATTTGAAATGGACGTAAACCGGTTGATCAAATCCCTCGTGAAGTAGCTGTCTTCCTTACGCAGATCCCTGCGGTCGGTGCTCCCTCTCCAATACTGGTAGAGTACTTCTGCATGAAGCCCTTCGATGATCTTGTAGTTGAGAGAAGTGTTGATGCGGTAGTCGCGCAGCTTCGTAGTGTTGTTCCGTTGGGAGATTTCATCGATGGGATTGTACTGCCAGTTGAGTACTCCTTTCTGTTGTGCCTGTTGCAGAAAGGTAGCACGGTAGTCTTTGGTAACAGGCAGCGTGTTACCGCTGTCATCCTTTAATGCGGCATAGGGATACATGGGATTGGAGGTGTTGTAATAGATGGCCAGTGGATCGGTGCCGTTGGCACGCGTGGTGTGCTCTGAATAATAGAAGGCAGTGTTGATGGATAGACGCTCTTTAAGTGTGAGCCAGCTGTCATTGAAGTTGAGTGTGACCCGGTCGTATCCGTTGCCGATGATGTTGTCCTTGTTGCTGTCCCATCCTGCGGACACATAGTATCGATTGGTTGCATCACCACCATTGAGGTTGAGCGCGTATTGCTGATTGACTCCCGTGCGATACAAGTAAGAAGTGTAGTCGTTACGGATGTCCTGTTGTGCCAGAGCAGAAAGCTGTGATTCCATCGCTGCCGAAGAGAGTTGCCCTTTACGATTGGCGATCATTAATTCCACTGCGGGTGTCAACGGCAGGTTGAGAATGGAATTTTCTGTATTGGTGTAAGCGCCATTCGCGAAGAGGCTACGTTCGACTGCGATGAACTCCTCTGAAGACATGCGTGGAACGGTGAAGAGGTCGGGCTTGTTCATGAAGGTGACGTTGCTGTTGAAGGACACTTTCAGAGGTTGATTGGACTTGCCTTTTTTCGTGGTGATGACGATGACCCCATTGGCTGCACGCGCTCCCCAGATGGAAGCCGCAGCAGCATCTTTGAGGACGGTGATGCTTTCCACATCATTAGGGTTGATGGTAGTGAGATCACCATCGTAAGGGAAGTTATCGATGACGATGAGTGGTTGCGCGTTGGAGTTGATGGTACTGGTTCCTCTTATGGAGATGTCTGTCTTGCGTGTTGCTACGTTGCGGTTAAAGGCTAGACCACTGGTCACATCTTCCAGTCGTGACAGCAGGTCGGTGCTTACGCGCCTGTTGATTAACTCCTTGTCGAGTTGAACGAAGGAACCGTTGGCGCGTTCTTTCGAAAGTACCTGGTAGCCGGTGGATACAATAGTGACTTCGCCTAATGTAGCAATGTCTTCTTGCATGGTGATGTTGATGGACGATTGCTCGTTCACAACTATTTCGTATTGCTGGTAGCCGATGAACGAGAAGACCAGCCTGTCTCTGCTGTTCACGATGATGGAAAAATTTCCTTCTGCGTTAGTTGTCGTGCCGAGGGTAGAACCTTTGATGACGATGTTGACTCCAGCAAGTGGAGACTGATCGGTTGCTGAGCGTACAGAGCCGTTGACGGCATATTGTCGTGCGAAGGCGAAGGTGCCGACCAGGAAGAGTAGGAGAGCAGTGATGGTTGGTTTCATAATGGTTAGCTGTTAGGTATTTATAATTGGCTGTTAGGTTTTGGCCGTTGGCCTTTAGCTGGCAGCTGTTAGTTATTTGGTGTCGCTGATGACGAGCATCTCGATGTTCATGGTTTTGCGTACGATGTCGAGGTCGTATTTGCGCAACGCTTCGCGTATGCTATCGATGGTGGTGAGGTCACCGATGAGTGAGATGTCGATGTTATCCCTGTAGCCTGTGTTATCGACTAAAGGTTCTTTCAGGTTCTGAAGGCTGCTGGTGGCGAGTCGGTATAAGACCGTGGATATTGGGCCATTGATCATGGTGAACTCTGTGTGGTCCACGTTGCTTGATGGCCTAGCTCCGGAAGTTCTAATCTTATCTACCGAAGAGGTCCGTATTAATACAAGGCATTCTACCGGGCGTGTCTGCATGCTCGTCTTGTATTGCGGGAAGACACGGGCAAAGTCCTGCCGCATGATGGCGTAGAATTCATTGGAAAGCGTCTGAGGAATGATGAGTTCATAGCAATAGGTGTACTTCTGCATCCAAGCCTTTTGCTGGTCGGTGGTGCTCTTCGACCAATTTTTACCTTGCATTTCAGCGGCATTCCTGCTTTCATTGATGACGCGTGATGCGGGGAGAGGAATATTGTTGTAGTTCTGGGATATCAATAAGAGATTGAACAACGACATATTGGTGCCGGTAAAGCGCCATTTGTCCGTGGAGCGGATGAAGTCAAAGTGTGAACGAAGGCCAGGTTTGTACCCTGTGAGGACTGTGGAATATTGAAGGTCTTCGGGAGTAATGTTGAGATTGTTGAAGAGCAGCGGCAAGTCACGGTTGTAGGGAATGTTGACATCGTTTTTTACAGGCAATGCTTTCTCCTCTGCCACCGAAGCGTTAAGCATCGTATTGATATTTGTTGCTGTGACTTCTTTGTACCCAGTGATTGCCTTGACTTTACTATTTGCATCAATCCATACATAATGAGGAAGCTCCTGATGCGGGAAGACATTGCGTAATACATTGTCTGAAGTCACCATGGGCATGGTGATGTTGCGCAGAGAAGACTTGTTACGAAGAAGCTTGGCTACTTCTTCTTTTGTCTGATAAGTAACAGGAAGAATGACTGCTTTGCCCTTATACACTTTATTGAGTGAATCACTTTTCGGAAGCATGGTGATGCATGGTGCGCACCATGTAGCCCAGAAGTCGAGGATGAGGAGTTGACCTTTGTAATCTGAGATGCGTGCCTGGCCATCTGGCGTGTTGCTTACTCCGTTGAACAAGAGATCCGGAACAGTGTCACCGATGGAGAGGGCTTTAGTGTTTGGCTGTTGGGTGTTGGTAGTTGGTGAATTGGGTGTTGGTTGTTGCGCTGTGGCGTTGAAAAAAAAGCATAGCAATGCCAGACAGCATAAGAAATGTTTCATGCGTTAATGGGTTAAGGTTGAAAAGACCTCATCGACCTGCGACCACTTCTCCTGAAAGGAGAAGAGCGGGGAAGCAACATGGCTGTAGGGACAGAGGAGAAAACAGTAGGAAATTCTTCGAGCCGGAGTTAGCTCGGAGGGCGTTTGCAGTGAAGGAAAATTTGTTCTGACCGACTCATGTTTTAAACTGTTTAACAGTTACCGAAAACTATGAGCGTCTTTGATTGTGTAAGGAGTAAAACATCACCAAAAAAAATATGGCGTGGTAACTCTACTTACTGTTTACGAGGTACTGGTATACCGTGCTACGAATAAGTGAGCTCCACGCCAATGGCGGGAGCACCTCACTTATTGCCTCGTAGCGTTTGAAAATTACCAGTTTTCGTAAACGAGACGCTAAGTGCGAATGCTTCTTTAATTCAAATGGAAGTATTCGCTAAATTAATCAATTCAACAAGATTTCATTTTACTTGCCGTATTATATAAGCAATATACTAACAAACGGAAATAATACAAAATATTAAATAATATCCGTTTGTATTTCGAAACACTTTGCCACCCATGGCAAAAGGTGAAAAATTGCAAAGTGTCGTTTTGTTTGGACAGAGATTAAAGAAACTTCGAGAGGCTGCTGATATTTCTCAAGAGCAAATTCACTATGCGACAGGAATTACTCAAATGCATATTTCAAGGATAGAGTCAGGTGATATAAATACAAGTATAGGAAAAGCATCGAAGCTTGCCTCGTTTTTTGGGCTGGAGGACTATGAGATGTTCTTTTATAATCAAAACATACCTGCTGGTGACTTTCTTCAAAAGAATATAGCCAAGTTTCTAATTCGAAATAATATTGACCCTAAAATATTTTTAAAGAAAGGACTAACAAATATCCTTACAAAGGAGCTTCAATCTAAATTTTTTAATACACCTAAGTATGCTGTTGAAATCTCTGAAATGCTTGAAGAAAAACACAATGTTAAATTCTCCACTGCAAGGATTTCCGATGCAATGAACGATTTTAAGAAGAAAGGTTTAATCGAAAAACTTTCAACTGATAAAAAATCTAAGTTTCAGTATAGGAAGAAGTAATTATTATATAACCGCAGAAATAAATAGTCAATGTACCGATTGATGACTAACCAGGTGTAAGTTCGAACGACACCTCTTTTAAATTACTGCCAGGCAGATTACCTATATCTTGAATTTTTACATTCCATTTTTGTGAATTAGGTCCATAGATCTGCATAGTGGAATTGTCACCTCCTCCGTTTTCAAGCTCGCTTTGAAACCAGCATTTTATAGCCAAAGGTGAGTTTCCATCTGTGTACTTTGCATGGCACTTTGTTTTCCATGATCTGTTGTCGGTCCCTAAGTAAACAAGCCACTCATATGGTCCCAAATGGGAAGCTTGAGTAAATAAAAAATTTGGTTTATTAAGCTGATCAAACGGAGTGTTGAGATCTTCAGCGGTTGCAGGAATTCGATACCATTGTGGATCGTTATTCCATTCCAATTTGTACCATCAACCTTTGTAATAAAATATTCCCCGCTTGGAGCTCGAAAAATGAATTGGTTTGTATTCATACTTATTCGTTTTATTCAAAAACAAGTTGAGAAGTCCATTTGTAAAATGGAATAGACCTGATGAATAAAAAACATTAAAAAAAATAAAGTTTTGCTAAGGGTTACCTGAGTATATTTTTTACATTAATTAACCTATTAGCACTTTATGGATAAAATTAGCCTCCAGCGACTGATTGCCGAAAACGCATATAACGTTGGATTTGGGGCAAAAAAACATTTTGCTTCCTATGACATCATCATCAAGCTCCCATACTGGATAAGTTTTATATCCTTAGCGATTGGAGTTATACAAATCTCATGTTACGACTTGAGATATGATAAAGAAATATCCATCGTGTTAATTATAATTAGCATAGCAAGTTTATTTCTGAATTTTTTTAATTCTAGTGTAGAGGATTACAATAAGGTAGGTTCGCAGTTAACAAGGAATTATAACGATCTTAAGACGATTTACTTTAGAGTTAAGAATTCAAATGCGACTTCATTTGATACAGAAATTCAAGAAATAACTAGAATTGTAAATGAAGGATATTCTATTTCAATCACAAAGCAAGTGTTTATGTCCCAGTGGTACGCACACTTTAAGTTCTTTTATGAAATGCAAATTGATTGGATTGATGAAGAACTTCATTTCAAATTTTTTAAAGATAAAGTTCCTAATTCTATAAAGCCTCTCTTATTTGTTTTGTTACTGTTGATTCTGATATGGTTGTCTAAAAGTTTTTATAATGGATATATCGGAAGTATTTAAACAGTTTATAGAAAATTTAAAGGTCCAAAACCAGGACGATATCTCATATAAGTACCGCAGAATTACGAAGGCATTAAATGTAGCTTTTAGAGAAACTGAATCGGAATTGGCGAACTCACTTCAGGTTGGTAGCTATGGCCGGTATACTGCAATTGACGGTATTAGCGACCTTGATATGATTTACGAAATGCCATTAAATGATTTTACTAGGTATAATGAAAGGGTAAACAATGGGCAATCAGAATTGCTTCAGGATATTCGGAGGGCTATCTTAAAGACTTACCCAAATACAGATATACGTGGAGATGGCCAAGTAGTTGTAGTCAAATTTACAGGTTATATCATTGAAGTTTGTCCAGGTTTTATTCAATCTGATAGATCTTACAAATATCCGAATTCTTCTACTAAAGAATGGAAGATTACCAAACCTCGTCAGGAAATTGAGGAAATGAATAATTTCAACATTACTACTGATGGTGACCTTAAGAATTTGGCAAGGATGGTCAGGGCTTGGAAGAATAAGAGTGGAGTGAAGATCGGAGGTTTACTGATTGATACTTTTTGTTACAATTTTTTGAAAGAGAATTCCAAATATCAAAATATCAAGTTTGAACAATACCACGTGTTGGTAAGAGATTTTTTTGAATACCTGAAGAATCTAAATAAAGATCAAAAGCATTGGCTAGCTCCTGGTAGTAATCAGAAAGTATATAAAAAAGCAAATTTTACCTTGCCTGCAAAAAGAGCATATGAAAAAATTGTCGAAGCTGTCGAGAAGAATGACAACAAAACGGTATACGGATTATGGAGAAATGTATTCGGAATTCATTTTCCTTATCCAAAAGAAGTTTTGGAATCAACTGGAAATTTTACATCGAAAGAAGAGTTTATTGAGAATAAATTTCCTGTTGATATTAAATATCGATTAAATATCGATTGTAAAATAACTCAAGCTGGTTTTAGAGAGGAATTGCTGAGCGCTATTTCAATGCTGAAGACAAAGAAGAAATTAACTTTTTTTATAAAGAACACAGATACACCTAAACCATATTCTGTTAAATGGAAAATTAAGAACAAAGGATCAATTGCAAATCGAAAGGGAATGTTAAGAGGCGAGATTTTAGATGATCTTGGTAACGAGAGTAGAGTTGAAAATTCAAATTTTGGAGGTCAACATTTCGTAGAGTGCTATTTGATTAAAGATGAGGTCTGCGTTGCAAGGGATAGAATAGACGTTCCAATTTCTATGGACTTCATCGAATAAAGTGATTAGGAAAAGTTCTATGTGGCCTTCAATCACAAGTAATAACTTTTTTTTAAATCTATCTAGGTTAATTAAGACTTTAAATAAGCATTCTTTTACATAATATTTATGAAATTGAAATCTGTTGAAGATCATGTATTTTTGATGTTCGTTGACTAAATAATTGTTGCTGCCTAGGGCGCGCCATTTTTAATGCGATTGGAGGATTGAATTTGAAACTGAAATGCCGAAGAGTGGTCTTTGGTATTTGCATGGTCCCATAAATGTCAGATGCCTTTTCAATCCAAGAAGCTCTCTAAGTTGACTTTTGTGGTATTTTCCAAACTTACATTCATACACACTGTGTAAATGTTGAGGCGCGGGGTATCGATTGTAATTATTGATTATATCCGTTGAATGTTCAGATGGAATGACAACAACATCAGCTTCAAAAATCTCTCCGCTAAATATACCATTTCCCAATGCTTCCAG
>JAHEZH010000324.1 GCA_023251155.1 Flammeovirgaceae bacterium
CCGAATACCGCTACCAGGAGCTTCAGAAAGAACATCCTGAATTTCTTCAGCGCTTTCCTCAACATCTCATCGCCTCCTACCTGGGTATCACGAAAGAAACGCTTAGTCGTATCCGCAAACAATCAGTTAAAAAGTGAGCGTCACGATTTCCATTAATGTTTGCTTACCCGTTATTTGAAGGTCCCAACTATCACTGTGTGTAACAATTAGCGATGATGGTCGTCTTTCACCAAAATCTAAACGCTTATGTTCAAAAGCTATCTGAAACTGGCTGCCCGACACTTTGCGCACTATAAATACCTCTCAATAATAAATGCATTTGGCCTGGCTCTCGGAATGTCGGTCAGCTTGCTACTGATCTCTTTTTATCTATATATCAGTTCATTCGATGATTTTCATCATCAAAAAGAGAATATCTACCGAATTACTACTATCAAGCAAAACACAGACAACAAAGAACATTTTGCCTCTGCCCCTGCTTCCCTTCTACACAAGCTTTCAGGCGAATTAGGCATTAATAAAATGACTCTACTCAACGCCACGCTACGTGATGAAGTGATAACGGATAAAACGAACATCCCCATTTATGGTTATTATGCAGATTCGAATTTCTTCTCTGTTTTTGACTTCGAAATGGTACAGGGAAATCCGATTAACGCACTGTCAAAACCCAATAGCATTGTACTCACCGAATCAGTCGCAAGAAAATTAGAAGCTTCCGGCCACTTATTGGGAAATATTCTGGAGATGAAAGGACTTGGTCAATTTGAAGTGACCGGAGTGATCAAGGATCAAAAACGAAGTCATTTCATTTTCGAAGCACTCGTCTCTTTCCGTTCCCTTCCTGCGGACATTCGTGGGGAGAACAGTTCGGCTGATCAATGGACGCATTTTAATGATCAATATTTATATGTAGTGATGAACCAGCCAAGTGATCAGCAAGGTATCCAGCGCTCGTTAGATCGAATCGCAAAAGATTTAAACTCACATGTCACCGACATAAAAATCGATTTTAAGCTTCAGGCATTGGGTGATATCACTCCCGGGCCGGATCTGGAAAATTCCATCGGTCCCGATTCCGATTATACATTAATTGTTGTCTTTGCCACCATCTGCCTGCTTATTCTTATTCCTGCATGTTTTAATTACGCCAATCTTTCAATTGCCAGAGCCTTAAAGAGATCGAAGGAAATTGGTTTAAGAAAAACCATGGGTGGTGATAAACGTCAATTATTCATTCAGTTTACGGTAGAGACCATTGCCACCGTGGTCGTCTCATTAGGCATGGCCATACTGATCTTCCTGTTCATTCGCCCTGGTTTTGAAAACATGATGCCGGGAGGTTGGCTCGATCTAAGTTTAACGTGGCCCATGCTGCTATCATTTCTAATATTTGCCACTTTCACCGGTTTTCTCACTGGGGTCTTGCCTGCCGTTTATTTCAGCCGGCTCAATCCCGTTCAGGCATTGAAAGGAACATCGCACCACAAAGGCTTCTCAAGAATGCCGGTGAGAAGATTTCTAATCATTGGTCAGTTCGCCCTCTCCTTCTGCTTCATTGTATTATTAATGGTATTTAGTCGACAGTACCAGTTCAATTTGAATTACGATTATGGTTTCGATACGAAAGACATCGTGGATGTGGAACTACAAAACGTAAACAGTGAGGCATTCCGTACGGAATTCTCCAGACTTCGATGGGTAAATAATTTATCCCTGTCATCCGGCATATTAGGACTCTCCTATTCCAGCACATTTGTTCATGAGGCCGACCGCATCGACTCTACCAAGGTATTTCAACTATTTTGTGATTCACGTTATGTGAGCAACATGGGATTGCAACTGATCGCAGGACAGAATTTTCCAGATCATACGATAGATGAACGATACATCATGGTCAACGAAGAATTTCTTCGCTTATATCAGATTACTCATCCCCTTGATGCCATAGGCAAGACCTTTCGTGTAGAAGGCAAGGAATTGGAAGTAATCGGTGTACTGAAAAATTTCCATTTTGCACCCCTGCAGGTACCTATTAAAAGTTTCTTCCTGAGAGCTGATGCTTCAAAGTGTACGTATGCTAATCTCCATATAAGTACACCCGATCTTCCTGCAGCGCTTGCATCGATGGAAAAGACCTGGAGTACATTAAGTGATCGCAAACTGGAAGCACATCTGTTTGATGATGAGATGGAAGAATTGTATTACAAATTTTACCGTTCCCTCTTAAAGATGATCGGATTTCTTGGATTGATCGCCATCTCCATTACGTTACTTGGATTGTTGGGTATGGTCATTTATACCATAGAACCCCGCAATAAAGAAGTAGGTGTACGAAAAGTCTTTGGTGCCAGCGAAGCGTCCATCAGCTACCTGTTATCTAAAGAATTTGTAATACTCATGGCATGGGCCGTTGCGTTTGCTATGCCAGTCACCATGTTGCTGATCAATGATTTTCTTTCGGCACTTCAATATTACCGTGTCAGCCTAAACGCGTGGGACATCGTGATCAGTTTGGCCATATTTCTTTCGATTGGCATAGGCACGATTGCTTCTCAGATTCGAAAGGTGACGAAGGCCAATCCCATTGAAACACTACGGCATCCGTAATAAAACCAATCACCTTGAACATCATAGAAAATGACGAATACCTGCTGACAATTCAGCGCAGCAATTAGCGCTAGTTAAAATTGCCAATTACTGACTCTCCTAGCTTCAAAGTGATCAGCTTATCAAAAGAATTCGTTATACTGAGTATTGAAGATTTCGCGTAAGGTGATGTCTCCTCTTTAGCAGCTTTATGTGGCCAGCTATTTCAGGACGAGACATATACGACCATGTGGATATATGGCGAGCTGATTAGGTAGGGGTTGATCTTGAGAGCCAAAAGTAATCTTTGCTCCGTCACTTCCAATTTGAGAATGGCGTAGTATGGAAACATCGATAATAATCGATATTTGTATGACTAAGGAAATCTCTTTCCTGAAAATTGCCTGCACTACATCGCACCTGCAATTTCTTATGATTGACTATCTGAGCGGTTTATAAAGCATTGACTTATCCGATCAGGATTAGCTAACTTCATCATAGCCGCTCTTGATGATTGTGGAAATCATCTTGAATCTCTCATTTGCCTTTATCGTTCCAATGGCAT
>JAHEZH010000006.1:0-10869 GCA_023251155.1 Flammeovirgaceae bacterium
CCTTTCAACCGGTAACAAAAGGACAAAAAATAGCGGAGATCTATAGTCCGGAGTTAATTACGGCACAAAGGGAATTGCTTTTCCTCATTGACCATGACACCCACAATACCACCTTGATGGAGGCGGCAAAAGAAAAGCTCCGCCTTCTGGGACTTACAACCGCCCAACTGAATACCATCATTACAAAAAAAGAAATAACTTCTTCTTTTTCGATTCACAGTGCTTACGATGGCTACGTGATCAGCGAAAACGTAACCACCACACCAACTACATCCTCTTCCGGATCAACGGAAGAAATGAATGCAGGCATTACCAATCCGATGACAACGGCAAGGAGCGAGACGAGCTTACTCCGTGCGGGCGATTATGTCACTGCAGGGCAAACACTTTTCAAAATAGCGAATACTTCTGCTTTACGTGTTGAACTGAGCCTGCCAGCCACGCAGGCCACTATGATCAAGGTCAACGATGAGCTGAAGTTTAATCGGGAGGGGGCTATGGAAAAGGGGAAAGTGGATTTCATACAACCGTATACTGAAAACGGAGACGAGCTTGTTCGTATACGAGTCTATTTATCGGACGCGAAAGATCTGAAAGTAGGTCAGTTAGTGACTGCGACAATTCAACACCCATCCCCTGAAGGATTGTGGATACCCAATGCAGCGGTACTTGATCTTGGGCTAAAGCAAGTCGTCTTCATCCGGAATAATGGTGTCTTTAAAGCCAAGGAAATTAAAACGGGTGCTCGCAGCAACGGATGGACCGAAGTTCAGGGCATTGTCTCTGCTGACGAAATTGCCAGCGATGCCCACTACCTGGTAGACAGTGAAGCACTCATTAAAACACTTAACTGATATGCGATCGATTATATCCACCGTCATTGCGTTCGCTCTTCTGATCAGTTGCCATCCAAAGAAAGTAACTTCGGTACATGATCATGGTGATGTCACCATACCAAAAGCAATGACTGATTCCGTTGTCATGCTCACCGATAGCCAGATACGGCTGGCTAATATTACCACGCAAAAAGTGATGATGAGCCAGATAGGTAATACGGTAACACTGAATGCACGGCTGGTGACGAATGAAAATGAATCGCAGGTAATCAGTAGCCGGGTGAGCGGGCGAATTGAAAAATTGTTTCTAAAAGAAACCGGCAAAAGTATTCGTAAAGGAGAACCACTATACACACTTTACAGCGAATCACTACTTACGCTACAGAACGAATACCTGCTGGCAAAAGAACAATATGAGGTCATTGGTAAAAAGGAAACGCGCTACCGGTCTTACGTTGAATCGGCTAAAAAGAAACTGCGTTTATACGGTTTGTCGGAAAAACAGATTACACAGCTGGCCGAATCAAAATCGGTTTTGCCTGCGATTACTTTCCTTTCACCATGCGATGGTACCGCTACTGAAATCAATGTTGCTGAAGGGCAATATGTAACGGAAGGAAGTTTACTTTACCGCATCGAAGATGTGCGTGAGTTGTGGATAGAAGCCGAAGTATATCCCCAGGAAAAAGCATTGATAAAAACGGGAGATGTAATCACAGCACGTATTGGCAGCGATGAAGTGCAGGCAAAAGTAATTTTTATGAGTCCTGAGTACACGATCAATTCACAAATTACTTTACTTCGCGCTGCGATAGCCAACAACGAGCTGAAATGGAAATCGGGAATGCAGGCACTGGTTTTTCTTACTCACTCTTCACATCAGGCCATATCAGTACCCACGGAAGGTGTGATCAGAAATGCAAGCGGAGCGCAGGTGTTTGTACTATCTGATAAAAACACGTTTCAGTCGCGCAAAGTAAAAACAGGGTTGGAAAATTTCAGCCAAATTGAAATTACCGAAGGAATAAAGGAAGGAGAGACCATTGTTACGAGTGGTGCCTATCTCCTGCACAGTGAATTAATTCTTAACCATTAAATCAGGCTCAAAAAAAAACAATAACTATTAACTTTACTACTCTACTATGAAAAACAAATCAACACTCATCGCTTTCAGTTTTGCTATCGTTGCGGGCATCTCACTTACCAGTTGCTCAGGAACTAAAAAAGAAGAAGCCGCCACTGAAACACATGACCATGCAACAGAAGTAAAGGCGGATTCTGCCTCTACTGCAAAAGCCCAATTCGCGGTGGACGCTGCGTTTCAAAAACAATTAGGTGATGTGTTTACCGCTTACATCACGTTAAAAGAAGCCTTTGTCGCTACTGATGCTGCTAAAGTAAAAGCAGAAGCAACCACCACACAACAGGCACTGACTAAAGTGGACATGATGCTGTTAACTGGTCCCGCTCATCATGACTGGATGACTTACCTGGAGGGAATGAATGCATCACTGAAAGAAATTGCGGCAGCAACGGATATTGAAGCACAACGCAAAGCATTCAGTACGCTTTCAGATCGTTTATACAAGAGCATCAAAGCCTACGGACTTGCAGGCACTACTGCCTATTATGAGTTCTGCCCTATGGCGTTTGACAACCAGGGAGCATTCTGGCTCAGCGACAACGACAAAATCCGTAATCCTTATTTTGGTGATAAAATGCTTTCCTGTGGTTCGGTAAAAGAAACCATTCAGTAACACCATGAACGTGAGGGATGGAATATCCGGACGGAGTTCCATCTCTTATTTCCATATCAACATCATTCCATGAATATGAAATCATTCCTCCTCCTACCATTATTTCTGAGCAGCGCATGCATTGCCATCTGCCAGGAAAATCAACATGAGCATACCGCTACCGCAACAAAAGCAGATACCTTGAAGAAAAGTATCGCACAGGAAGAACACGCGCAGATCGGAGCTACGCATATCACTATTCTCTACACGGCTCCTGCTGTGCGTGGCCGAGTCATCTGGGGAGGACTGGTTGCGTATGATCAGGTGTGGGTAACCGGTGCGCATAAGGCGACCTCTTTTGAGATCAATGAAAAATTTAAAATTGGCAAGCAGGAAATTCCAGCTGGGAAGTACGCCATCTTCACTATTCCCGGAAAGGAAAAGTGGACGGTGATTTTAAATAAAAACTGGAATCAACACCTGGCTGATGAGTATAATCCAAAGGACGATGTGATCCGTTGGGAAGCAGTGCCACGGGCCACTTCCACTTTGCAGGAGCGGCTTAACTACGCTATTGTAGCGCTTTCAGATACTGAAGCTTCCCTGGTGATCAGTTGGGAAAAGATTAAAGTGAGTATTCCACTTACACTGAACTAATCTTCTTCGCGCATTCGTTTGTTGGAAGTGAATATTTTTCATGGTATTTACCCCTTTCGGGGAATGCGATTCTCTATCTTCGTGCCGCATGAATAACAAAAAACATTATGCTGCGGCCATCTCTGCTTTTGTGGTGTGGGGTTTTTTCTCTGTACCCTTACGTGCACTGAAAGGGTTCTCTGCCGGAGAGATTCTGTACTTCCGCATTCTGTTTTCGGCTATCATACTTCTGGTCATCATTCTAGGGTTCCGCAAAGCGGAATTAAAAAAGGATATTCAATTATTGAAATCCTTTTCGGCCAACCATCGCAACCACATCATTACGCTTACCTTAGCTGGCGGAGCATTACTCATCATCAACTGGCTGGTGTTTATCTATGTCATTAATGCGATCAATATCAAGACCGCCTCGTTCTCTTATTTTATCTGCCCGGTGCTCACCGCGGTACTGGGTAATTTTATATTGAAAGAAAAACTCAATCCACTTCAATGGATCGCGGTGAGCTTATGCATCGTGAGCTGTCTATTATTAGGGCTAAACTCGGCCGCTGAATTGGGATACAGTTTTATTGTGGCGCTATCCTATGCGTTCTATCTCATCACACAGCGTAAGAACAATGGGTTTGATCGCCTCACGGTACTTGCGGTGCAGATCCTATTCGCATTGTTTATTCTCACACTTAGCTTCAAGTGGCTGGTGGCAGCGGTACCGGCCTCACCCTTCTTCTACGAAATCACTTTTTTGGTGGCAGGCGTATTCACCGTACTTCCCCTGTTTCTCAATCTGTTTGCGCTAAACCGAATTAACTCCACCACTGTGGGAATACTCTTATACATCAATCCGCTGATGAACTTCTGTCTCGCATTTTTCTTCTTCGGGGAAACCATTACTACGCTTCAGTTGATTGGCTACCTGATTATACTGGTGGCCATTGCCATCTTCAACTATCCCAACCTGGTGAAACTGAAAACAGCCACCATGGCCAGAGTAAGCTAGTCATTCCCACCACCGGGTCGTATTCGGCCACCGCATTTGCGGCTTTACCGAAGCAAGCAATACTTCCTTATATTTGATTAAGTTCAAACGCGATTCATGAAGCTGATACTCAAGCGACTGCTGAAGATTGTTATTTACATTCATGTGTTCATTGCCCTAGGCATCGTGTTTACTTACTGCTCGTACCGCAAGTTTGCCAGCGAATCCTATGCACAGGCAAAAAAAGACCGCCCCTATGATGTGATCATTGTACCGGGTGTTCCCTACGAAAAACAAGCCACCACCTCCGTCATGAAAATGCGCATACTGTGGGCCAAGCATTTGTACGACAGCGGATATACAAAGAACATCATCTTCTCCGGTTCAGCCGTATATAGCCCCTTTACAGAAGGCACCGCGATGAAAGTGATTGCCGACTCGCTGGGGATTCCACCACAGCATACCTTTGCCGAAACCAAAGCAGAGCACAGCACCGAGAACGTTTACTATTCATGGAAGATGGCCAGACAGATGGGCTTTCGCAAGATTGCATTGGCTACCGACCCGTTTCAGACTGCCCTGCTTCGAAGTTTCACCAGAAAGTATTGCCCCGGTGTCGTTCCTATTCCACTGGTATTGGGTGTGATTGATCTCGACAATCAACCTTTACCTCTGATTGATACTACCTCGTGCTACCAGAACGATTTTGTTTCCATCACCCAACGGGAAAGCTTTTGGAAACGCTTTCAGGGAACAAGAGGAAGGCGTGTGAAAGAAGAAGTGAGGGCCGCGCGGAAGAGCACTAAAAACGATACACCGGATTAGTTTCTGTACATTTCCAAAACCTGCCTATCCTATCGGCAAAAGAATTATAAGCATCCGTTCAAACGGACTACACGAAATACATTCACCTGTACTTAAAGAATGGATGAATGAGGTAAAACCCGGTTGTGCGATGGTAACGGATGGAAGATCCTAATAAAAAAAACCCGGCTCATCACCGGGTTTTTTTATTGAATCTCGAACAACCCATTACTTTGCGGCAAAGCGCTTCGCTACTTCAGACCAGTTCACTACATTCCAGAAGGCAGCGATGTAATCCGGTCTTCTGTTTTGATAGTGCAGGTAGTACGCATGTTCCCATACATCAAGACCAAGCAATGGAGTACCTTTTACTTCAGCTACGTCCATCAATGGATTATCCTGATTAGGGGTAGATGTGATGGCCAGTTTTCCGGAGGCATCTTTAATCAACCATGCCCAGCCGGAACCAAAACGGGTAGTGGCTGCCGCCGTAAACTTCGTCTTGAATTCATCGAATGTACCGAAAGCAGCGTTGATTGCTGTCGCCAATTCACCGGAAGGTGCACCACCTGCATTCGGCCCGATCACGGTCCAGAACAAGCTGTGGTTGTAATGACCACCACCGTTGTTGCGCACCGCAACAGGGTACTTGGAAATATTCGTATTGATTTCCTCAATGCTCAGGTTTTCTTCCGGCTTGCCGGCAACAGCTGCATTGAGATTAGTAACGTAAGCGTTATGATGCTTACCATGGTGAATTTCCATTGTCTTTGCATCGATATGTGGCTCCAGTGCATTGAATGCATAGGGAAGCGCAGGAAGTGTAAATGCCATAAAATTGTTTTAGTTAATTGATTAAAATGATCATTCAAATATAAGAACCCGCTAAGGGAATGGAAAGTTTCGGCTGTTTGTTTACAAAAGTATCCTCTTCCTCCCACGGTAGACTCCTCGGTAAGTAACCCATCAAAATTTCCGTGCCAGCTCACCTAACAGCTTGATTCCCTGCTCTACCTTGTCGCTCCACGGTGCACCAAAGCTGATGCGGAAGTAATTCTCGAAATGCCCTTGTGAAGAAAATATTTGCCCCGGAGCAATACCGATATTGTGCTTCAATGCCCGCTTGTGCAGCTTGTAGGCGTTCACTTTTTTATCCAGCTCAATCCACAAGGCGAAGCCCCCCTCGGGCCGGGATATGCGTGTACCTTCCGGAAAATACTGGGTCACCGCCTGCATATAGCGAAGACATTGGGTGTGCAATGCCTTACGCAAATGGCGAAGATGCAATTCATAACGACCGTTCGCCAGAAAGTGTGCAATGGCTGCCTGCGTCAGGGTGTTGGTCGATACACTGTTCATCCGTTTCAGTTTGAGAATGCGATCTTTAAACTTGCCGGGAATGGCCCAGCCTATGCGATAGCCCGGAGCGAGTGATTTCGAAAATGATCCGCATTGAATCACTAATCCTTTTTTATCAAAACTCTTACACGTACGTGGCCGTGTTTTACCAAAGTACAGCTCGCCATAAATATCATCTTCAATCAAAGGGATCTCGTGTTTGGCCAGTAATGTCACCAGCTGTTGCTTCTTTGCATCGGGCATACAGCTACCTACGGGGTTGGTGAAGTTACACACGAAGAGGCAGGCCTTCACATCCAGTTTATGTATGGCATGTTCCAGACGATCCATATCAATACCGGTTTGTGTATCGTTGGGGATCTCCACTACTTTCAACCCCAAACTTTCCAATACCTGGAAGATGGCATAATACGTAGGGCTGTCTATTGCTACGGCATCTCCCTGCTGAGTTACGGCTTTCAGGCTGATGGCAAGTGCTTCCATGCACCCCGCGGTGACAATGATATCATCTTCACTTAAAGTACCTCCCCAGTTGAAAGACTGAATCGCAATCTGCTTACGCAACTCTACATTACCCTGCACATTTTCATAACCAAGACAATGATCTTTATTGTGGTGCAGTACATGCATCACCGACTTATTGAGTTTGGCCGCAGGCAACAGCTCTGTAGCAGGTGAACTCAATGCGAAGTTGATCAGCTTGGTATCGCGCAGGTTGCGATAAACACTGCCAATCATTTCGTCCACACTTACCGGAAGCGCTTCATCGGTAGCCTCGCAGCTGGCCGGAAAATGTAACGAATGCTGCGGAGAAAACTTGACGTAGTATCCCGACTGCGGACGTGCTTCCACCAGGCCCTTACTTTCCAGATGATAGTACGCCTGGAAGGCCGTGCTGAGACTAATGCCTTGTTCCTTGCTAAGAGCGCGTACGGAAAGAAGTTTATCTCCAATTTTTAAGGCTTTCTTTTCAATGAGTTTTTCTATCCGTTCGGATACTTCAAGATAAAGATGCTCGCGTGTTTCCATGATGAATTTAACCTCAACTGATCTGGTCAACAAATATAGAAATGAAACTGATCTGGTCGGCGGAAACCCCTACCTTTCGGGTGGGTTTGGCGGATTTTCGCTGAAGTTATTCCTTTGCAAAAAGGAGAAGTATAGACCAAATCACTACCTTTTATTGAAGGATATCAACCGTTAAAGGAAGAAAGCAAACACACCTGCTTCCCCTTTCTGCTAATCTTTACCTTCGCCCCACCTAACTTTTAATTCAGTATGTACATCTCATTTAAACAGGCAAGACTGCTGTTATCTGCAGCCCTTCTTGTCACTTCCTTCGCTGCCATTGCACAGCAGGAAAAGTCAAAAGCAAAGCTGCTCGATCCGGCCAACATGGACCTCACCGTAAAGCCCGGTGATGATTTTCAGAACTATGCCGGTGGTGTCTGGCTTAAAAACAATCCGGTTCCTGCCAAAGAAACGACTTGGGGGGCATTCAGCATACTGCGCGACTTCAACGTGAAAGCAGTAAGAGACATTCTCACCGCATCGGCCGATGACAAGAAAGCACCCGCCGGATCGGTAAAGCGAAGAGTAGGTGATTTCTATGCTGCGGGCATGGACAGCTTAACGATTGAAAAACTGGGCTTTGCTCCCGCAAAAGAAGATTACCTGCGCGCCGGCACCGTGAAAGATGCACAGCAGGTGATGGATGAAATCATCTATGAACGGACGCACGGTGTTGCTTC
Organism: Flammeovirgaceae bacterium; assembly: GCA_023251155.1. GTDB lineage: Bacteria > Bacteroidota > Bacteroidia > Cytophagales > Cyclobacteriaceae > ELB16-189. The sequence goes on from JAHEZH010000006.1 coordinate 8,120, forward strand.
TCCCCTCTTCGGTTTCTTCATCGGGCAGGATCGCAAACATCCGCAGATCATGGCCGTGCAGCTCTCTCAAGGTGGAACGACATTGCCCGATCGGGATTACTACCTGAAAGACGATGCACGTACAAAGAAAATACAAGTTGCTTACAACACGTACATCATCACGCTATTTACCCTGGCGGGCGACAATGAAGCAGAGGCAAAACAAAAAGCAGCAACCATCTTTGCTTTCGAAAAGAAACTGGCGGCCGCTCAGATGAGCCGGGTAGAGATGCGCGATCCCTACAAGACGTACAACAAATTTGCTGTCCATGATTTTAGTAAGACGACTCCTTCCATCGATTGGAAAGCAACACTAAGCAAACTAAAAGTAAACGGACAGGACAGTATGCTGGTGAATGTACCGAAGTTCTTCACTGTTGCCGACAGTTTGTTGACGAATGCTCCTGCCAGCAGCTGGCAAGCCTATCTTCAATGGAATGTGCTTCGCTCCGCAGCTCCTTATCTGAGCAAAGCTTTTGTTGACGCCAACTTCGCGTACAATCAGGCCATGAGCGGACAGAAAGTACAAACTCCACGCTGGCAGCGCATGTCCAATCTGACCGATGGAACCATTGGCGAATTGCTCGGTCAGCTTTACGTAGAGAAACACTTCAAGCCGGAAGCAAAGGCACGCATGAACGAAATGATTGCCAACCTCATCAAAGCGTATGAGATCCGCATCAGGAAACTGGACTGGATGAGTGAAGTCACCAAAGAAAAAGCATTGGCAAAACTGAAAGCATTCACTCCTAAAATTGCGTACCCCGACAAATGGAAAAACTATGACGGTCTTGTTATCACCAGCAATGCTTTCTTTAAGAATTTAAGAAACGCGGGTGAGTGGGGGTATACGGATATGATCAGTCAACTGGGTAAGCCCGTGGATAAAACACGGTGGGGAATGACACCTCCTACCGTAAATGCCTACTATAGCCCGGTAATGAATGAAATCGTTTTCCCGGCTGGAATTTTACAATATCCCTTCTTCCACCCGGACGCAGACGATGCCTTTAACTATGGTGCTATCGGTGCGGTAATCGGTCACGAAATCTCTCATGGTTTTGATGACTCCGGAAGTCAGTACGACAAAGATGGAACATTGCGCAACTGGTGGACTGCCGATGACCTTGCCAAGTTCAAAGCGAAGGCCGCATTGCTGCAAAAGCAGTTTGATGATTACACTGTGTTGGATTCATTACATGTCAACGGCAAGCTGACCATGGGCGAAAACATTGGTGACCTGGGTGGATTGAATGCCGCGTACGAAGCATTCAAGATGACGGCACAAGGCAAGTCGAATAAAAAGATAGATGGTTTTACTCCGGATCAGCGTTTCTTCCTGGCATGGGCACAGGTGTGGAGAAGCAATACACTGACCGAAAGAAAAGCACAATTGATCCTGACCGATCCGCATTCACCTAATGAATACCGAACCATTGGTGCTCCGGTAAACATGGATGCATGGTATAAGGCGTTCAACGTACAGCCGGATAACAAGCTCTATAAAAAACCAGAAGACCGTATCAAAATCTGGTAAACCCGCAGCGCAACCGCTCTATTTCATGAAATGCCGACTTCGAAAAGAAGCGGCATTTTTTATTTCCTATTCATTAACTACCTTGGTTAAATGGCAACCCTAAGAATGGATCGCATTAGTTTATTGACTTTAATTTCACTGTTACTCTCGTGTGGCAAGCCTGCCTGCGAAAACAAGAATACGGTATTTGATCAGTTCACCCCTGAAACTACTGAGTATAAAAATGAGCTATTGAAACAACTGTCCTTGCAGAAAGACAAGGACCTCTCCTATTGGTTTGATCGCTACCAGGTAAAAGACAACAAGGAATATATTCTGGTAGACATCTCCGGGAAAGACCTGTGTGCGAAAGGGTTCCTGCTTGTGACTAACTGGACCGATACGATGCAGGAATTAAGAATTACAAAAGGAGAAGGTTATCATGGAGCCAAGCTGGACGGATTGCGCATCGGAATTAAAATAGACGAAGCGCAGACAGAACTGCTTTTGACAGAAGTGGGGAAAATTGTTGATTAGCCCAATTCACCGGTTCGCATCAATCCCATTTGTAAAGGCACAGCATCACCAGCTTCTTTCAATTTCATCGAAGGCCGGAATAAAAATACACATTCCATCAGGCATGAAATTTTCCTTCATGCAATGATCAATGGTGCCGATTTTAAAGTAGCGATACGTCCAGCATCCTAAGCGATTGCACAATGATTTTTTGAAATCAAATCCTGACCTTGATATCGGGCAATTAAAAACGTTTCCATTCACGCCACTTCAAAACCAAACTGATCTGGTTAAAATTCATGAAACTGGAACTGTTTTTTCTTCGTTCTAAAGTCAAAATTTGCTGCTATGACTTCTGTTTCTACTTTAAAAAATAATTGGATGGCTTACACTGCACTGGCAGTAGTGTGCACGGTGTGGGGCACAACCTTTCTTGCCCTGCGCATTGGAGTGACCGAGTTTCCTGCTTTCCTTTTCAGCACACTTCGCCAACTCGTTGGCGGTGGTATCCTGTGCCTGATCATGCTCACCGTGGGAAAGGTGAAGTGGCCTGGCAGGGAAGTGATCATCAATCAAGCCATCGGCGGGCTGTTTCTGATCACATTAGGCAATGGATTGATTGGCTATGCAGAGATCTATGTATCCAGCGGACTGGCCGCTATTATCTGTTCGATGATGC
>JAHEZH010000006.1:10879-27315 GCA_023251155.1 Flammeovirgaceae bacterium
TGATCTTGATTAACCTGGTTACTTCTCAGGACGAACGTCCTACTTTGCCCGTGATCCTTGGCATGCTGATGGGGTTGGGAGGAATTGTGTTGATCTTCAGTGAACACCTCGCTGAGTTTGCTGATTCACGTTACCTGCTTGGCATCTTCATCTGTTTCTTCTCCAACTTCTGCTGGGCCCTGGGCAGTGTTGTTACCAAACGAAGGAACATGAACAGTAATCCCTTCCTCAATGCCGGATTACAAATGTTCTTTGGAGGTGTCTTTCTCATTCCATTAAGCTTACTATTCGATGATTACTCCAAAATTCAATGGACATCGGGCACCGTTTATTCGTTAGTGTATCTGATTTTTATTGGCTCGGCGGTCGCTTATGCCTGTTATCAGTATGCCATAAAGAAACTGCCGATGACCATCGTATCATTATACGCCTACATCAACCCACTGGTGGCCATTTTATTGGGATGGCTTATTTTGGATGAGCGTTTCAATAGAAGTATTGCGATCGGTATGCTGATCACCATTGCCGGAATTTACGTGGTGAACCGAGGCTACCAGGTTCGCAGTGTTGGCAAAGCGCAATTATCCACCACCGGAAAGTAATCATTATGACAATGAAAACCGGCCTTGTCGAAATACTGGAGTATCAGGCAGAACATCAGCCATGGTTTGAGAAATTAAATCGCGCCTGGATCGAAAAGTATTTCTGGATGGAACCGATTGATTTCGAAGTACTGCAACATCCGGATGTACACCTCTTGGGTCATGGCGGAAAAATCTTAATGGTAACCTTCAACAAAACGATTACAGGCACTGTGGCACTCAAGTATGTACAGCCAGGCGTGTATGAGTTTACCAAGATGGCAGTAGACGAGAAGTTTCAGGGTAAAAAGCTGGGTAAAGCACTGGCGCTTGCCGCGATCGAAAAAGCCAAACAGCTCGGGGCACATACCATCCTACTTTACTCCAACACCAAACTGGAAACGGCCATCGCTATGTATCGCAAGCTGGGTTTCTATGAGATCCCGCTGGATGGCCCCTATAAAAGAAGTGATATTAAAATGGAAATGAAATTAGACAGGAGTAATGAGTAGTGAGTAGCGTAACTGGCATTATCTCTCTACTCATATCTCAATACTCGCATCTCAATACTCATATCTCAATACTCACATTCTCATTACTCACATCGCACCCATGAAACAACACCACTACAAAACCACACTGAACTGGACGGGCAACAAAGGCACCGGTACATCGGACTACAGAGCGTATGACCGCGATCACATTATCTCTGCGGAGGGAAAACCGGATATACCTGGTTCTTCTGATCCCTCTTTCCGGGGAGATCCTTCACGGTATAGTCCTGAAGACAGTTTAGTGGGTGCCCTGTCGGCCTGCCACATGCTGTGGTATTTGCATTTGTGTGCTGTGAACAACGTAATTGTCACCGGTTACAAAGATGAGGCCTCCGGAACAATGACAGAGAACAACGATGGCAGTGGTGAGTTTACTGAAGTACTCCTGCGGCCACGGGTTACCGTGAAAGAAGCAAGCATGATGGCGAAAGCCAATGAACTTCATCATGAAGCGAACAAGATGTGTTTCCTGGCAAGATCGATGAAGTTTCCGGTAAAGCATGAACCCCAAGCAATTGCTCAGTAAGCAGTCAACGCCTCGTTTAGGATGAAACAATTAGCATGGTTTGAACGACAATTTACATTTGACTTGTTGCCTGCCATGCTTCCATTCTATCTGGAAAGATTGGAAGGCACTATTGCACGACTGCACCAAAAAGTAAAAGATGTGGAGGAAGAGTTGTTATCAACGAAGTTCGATGGCAAGTGGTCGGTAAAAGAAAACATTGGCCACCTGGCAGAAGTAGATGAAGTCAGCTTTAAACGCATCGATGAAATGGTGAATGAAGACGCCGTGCTTTCGCCTGCCGTATTCGCACCACAGGATTATAATCCGTGGCCAATCGAAAAAGTAATGTCCTACTTCGAAAAAAAACGAAGAGCCAACCTGGGCAAATACCGGTTGCTCTCGGAAGAGCAGATGAAGCGGGGAGCGCTTCACCCACGACTGCAGGTGAAACTGACACCGGTTGATCTTGCCTGGTTCGATGCAGAACATGATGACCATCATTTACTGAAAATCAATGCGATTTTGAAGAGATAAAGAATAGTAACCCACACTGGTTTGTTAACACAAACGAAGAGCGGGTGGAATTGAACAGAAGAAGAAAAATAAACACGCACCCATGTATACGCCCCGCATCTACAAACAAGAAGACCAGCAAGAAATCAACCGGTTCATTCGTGAAAATGGATTTGGTATACTGATCAGCCAGGGAGAAGAACGAATACAGGGCACGCATATCCCCATGGTCTTATCGGAAGATGGAACGAAGCTATACACCCATATTTCACGTGCTAATCCGCAATGGAAAAACATAGAAGCGAACAAAGAGGTGTTGGTGATTTTCACTGGTCCGCATACCTACATCTCTTCTTCCTGGTATGATCATGAAAATGTGCCTACGTGGAATTACCTTGCCGTGCATGTCTATGCCACGGTTCGCATGATAGAAAGCGATGAATTACGCGAATCGATGGTACACCTGGTGAATACGTATGAGAAGCATTCGGAAAAACCCGTGAGCGTAGAACGATTTTCACCTGGCTATTATGAAAAAGAGATCAGAGGGGTAATTGGCTTTGAACTGACCATTACAAGAACGGAAGCAACCTACAAGCTTTCGCAAAATCGGGATCAGAAAAACCAAGCTGCCATTATTAACGAACTGGAGAAAAGAAGGGATGATGACTCGCACCGGATTGCCGATGCCATGCGTAAACATCCTTCCACCCAACCTTAACATTCATTAACTCATGCTTACAGACGTAGTAAAAACAGTATTCAGACGTGATCTTCTAAAGCTGAAGAAAGAGCTGGAATCATATACCCACGAGGCTGCTATCTGGAAAGTGGATCACCAGATCCCCAATTCAGCAGGGAATCTTTGTCTTCACCTGGTCGGTAATCTTAACACGTACATCGGTGCTGGGCTGGGCCACTCCGGCTATGTGCGTCATCGCGAACTGGAATTCTCATTGAAAGATCTTCCACGCGAAGAGCTGATCAGAAAAATTGAAGACACGATTACGGTAGTGGAAACGGCATTGAACTCCCTTACAGATCAACAGCTAAAAGAAGAATTTCCCCTATTGATCTGGGAGGAGAAAACATCCACGGAATTCGTGCTTGTACATCTGGCCACTCACTTCAGTTATCACCTGGGGCAGGTGAACTATCATCGCAGGTTGCTTGACTCTACAAAATCCTAAACCATGAAATAAACATGCACGGCTTCCTCCACAGTAATCGTACTCCGTCTGGCGTATTCCATGTGTCCACCAAAAAATAAGAATTAACACATGAATTCCATTTTACATAACGACCGGCAGCACTTGTCGGCATTACTCGACAGCACATTACAGCTGGCGAAAGACTATTTCAAAAAGCAAAAGGATCTTGCTCCTGGTCGGTACATTGAAAACATTCCCTTAGGTACGTTACCGGAGAAAGGAATTGGCGCAGCCAAAGTACTTGACCTCTTCCAAACTGAATATGCCGATAAGATTACCAACAGCGCAGGCCCGCGCTACTTTGGCTTTGTTACCGGTGGATCTACTCCTGCAGCCGTAGTGGGCGACTGGCTGGTGAGCACGTATGACCAGAATGCCTGTGGCAGCAATGACTCCATCGCACCTCAGCTGGAACGACAGACCATTCATTTCATGAAACAGCTCTTTGGCCTGGAGGAAGCCTACTTTGGTTCGTTTGTTACCGGAGCTACCGTATCCAATTTTGTAAGCCTTGCTATGGCTCGTCAATGGGTAGGTGAGCAATACGGAAAAGACTTCAGTAACGAAGGCATAACGGATGCATCATTGATTAAAGTACTGAGCGGAACCGCACACAGCTGTGTGATCAAATCATTGGCAATGCTGGGCATTGGTCGTCATGCATTAATTAAAGTAGAGGTACTTCCCGAACGTGAAGCGGTAGATCTGACCGCGTTGGAAAATGCGTTGAAGTTAAATCCGGATCAGCACTACATCGTGGTGGCCAATGCCGGCACAGTAAACACCGTTGACTTTGATGATCTCGAAGCCATCGGCAAACTGAAAGAGAAATATCACTTCTGGCTTCATGTCGATGCCGCCTTCGGAGGCTTCGCAGCTTTGTCTGATCACTACAAGCAACTGATGAAGGGAATTAACTATGCGGACAGTATTACCATCGATGCGCACAAGTGGCTCAATGTTCCTTACGATGCGGCTATGCAATTCACACGTCATAAAAATCTGCAGCTGAAGGTATTTCAAAACAGTGCGGCTTATTTGGGCGACCCCAATCAAAGTCCGGACTTCTTTCATTACACACCGGAGAATTCACGCAGATGGAGAGCATTGCCTGCCTGGTTTGCGTTGATGGCCTATGGCAAAGAAGGTCACCGCGACATCGTTGAGCGCAATTGCAATATGGCCACGTTGCTGGGGCAATGGATTACGGCTTCCTCTGATTTCAAACTGCTGGCTCCCGTTCGCATGAATGTGGTGTGCTTCACGCTGAAAGAAGACAACCTTACATTCGCACGCCTACAGCAGTTCCTTGCTGCGGTACGCGATCATAGAAAGGTATTCTTCACGCCCACGGTGTACAAGGGCACTCCCGGTATTCGTGCAGCGCTATCCAACTGGCAGACTACCGAAGAAGACATCCGCATCACCACCCAGGCGTTGACGGAAGTCTATCAGCAAAAGGAATATTGAGCTGATTTCAATGAGGCAGACCATAGAAAAAGCAATTTTAAGTCGGATATGCATTTTTTAAATAAGAAGAATACCCAAACAGCGGGAGATTATTCCGTCTGCCTGTCGTTTGTAATTTTTCGAAATAATCACGCAGCATTATTCAAATAGATTGATGAAATTCACACGTTATTAAATCATTACTTATGAGCACGCTTACATCTTCCATCGCAGTAGAACAAGTAAAGAAATCAAGATTGGCAGAGACCGACTTCAACAATCTGGAGTTTGGCAAATACATCGCCGACCACATGCTGGTAGCCGACTTCAAAGACGGCAAATGGCATGAACCCGTCATTGTTCCTTTTGGAGATATGCTCATGAGCCCTGCCATGCTATCGCTGCATTATGGTCAGTCTGTATTTGAAGGGATGAAGGCATTCTACATGAATGACGGCAATATCAATATCTTCCGTCCGCAGAAGCACAGCTCACGTTTCAACAAATCACTGGACCGGATGTGCATGCCTACCGTAAGTGAAGAGATGTTCATTCACTCATTACAAGCACTGATCGAACTGGATAAAAAATGGATACCGAAGAGCGAAGGTTCTTCACTGTACATTCGTCCGTTTATGTTTGCGTATGAAGCACGGTTGGGTGTAAAAGTGGCGGATCACTTCAAGTTCATCATTATCAACAGCCCGGTGGCGGCCTACCAAAGCAAGCCCTATCGCTTGAAAGTAGAAGATCACTTTGTGCGCACGGCAGAAGGGGGAACAGGTTTCGCCAAGTGTGCGGGCAACTACGGTGGCGCATTCTATCCCACACAAATAGCACGCGAAGAAGGGTTTGATCAGATCTTGTGGACCGATCACAAAGAACATAAATACATTGACGAAGTAGGTATGATGAATGTGATGTTCGTCATCAACGGCAAGTTGGTTACACCTCAATTGAACAGTGCCATTCTCGATGGCGTTACCCGCGACTCGATCCTTACATTGGCTACGGACATGGGTATGCCCGTGGAAGAACGCAGAGTGAGCGTAGCTGAAATCGAAGAAGGCTTCAGGAGCGGACAGATCACCGAAGCATTTGGTGCAGGTACTGCTGCCGTGGTGGCTCCTATCGCGGTGATCAACATCCACGGTAAAGATTACAGCATACAACCGGCAAGTGCAGACAGCTTCCAGACACGTGTGAAGAAAAAACTGCATGACATCCGCATGGGTGATGCTACGGATATCCATAACTGGAATTTCATTATCAAAGGTTGATACCTGCCAGATCATCACTAATTTCATTCCGGGCTCGTGTCAACCACACGAGCCTGTTTTATTTTATTACCATACAATGAATATCACTTACGCAAAAGACAAAACCATCAGTGCCCAACAGTTTATCGATGTATTGAAACGCTCTACCCTGGATCAGCGCAGACCCGTTGATGATGCAGCCCGTATTCAGTGCATGCTTGACCATGGCAACGTATTAATCACTGCCTGGGATGGAGATAAATTAGTTGGTATATCCCGAGCATTAACCGATTTCTCTTTCTGCTGCTATCTGTCCGATCTGGCAGTAGATGAAAGCTACCAACACAAAGGAATAGGCAAAGAACTGATTCGCTTAACCCATGAAACAGCCAGCTATCAAACAGCATTGATTCTATTAGCCGCACCCGCCGCACAGAACTATTATCCTAAAATAGGGATGGACAAGTTTGAGCATTGTTTTATGATCAAGAGAACGGAGTGATCCATTGCAAGCCGCTCAAGGAGCATCCTGTTTATGGAATTGGAGATACGATTATGCTCGCTTCTGTCAGGAGTTGTCCTTGCGCTGATTCTCCCTGCGCGGAATTAACTTTTTGATGATCGTTTCCTGGAAACTTTCGAAGACTTGGCCTGCTCATTAAACTCAATACATCGTCTGATCCAGAAGGCAAAATCAGATTTTGATTTATACCCCTCAGGCGAAACATAGCAATAGCCGGTAAGTTGCTTGCCTTTCATGATCATCGGCAGGTATCCTTTTCGCCTGGAAAGTTCCTCGTAAAGCAATGGGTCAACCCGACACATCAGATTATCTCCGCTGATATTCACACACATCTTCCCGTTAACCATAAAAGCCAATCCCCGAAACATTGGCTTCTCCTCCACTTTCAGCGCAGGAATATCCGCAAGGTAAAAACGTACACGGTCAGCAAGGTCGATATTGTAAGCCATAGGATTGAGATTAACTGCTCATACTACTTAATCAAAAGTACTCTTCTGCATTCTTTTTTCCTCCACCAATTACCATCACGTTATTCACTTCATTAAAACAAGCATCCTGCCAGGGCCTGTTTGGGTTATCAACACGGGCAGACGAAAACTACTGCGGATCATGGTCCCGTTCATAGATCGTGACCGTATCAAAGCCTGTTGCCCTTATTACTTCCTGCAGAAATAATTCGGTCGCTTCTTTTTTATATTCCGGATGTGTGAGATGAATACGGGTTTTAATAATCCATGCGCAATCCCTGTTCTCTTCACTATAGCACTTCCCTTCGGCATCTTCATTCGGAATCACCTCAAAATAGGTTCCTGTTCCTTTATTCCGATTCCAATAGTAATACTTGTACACAAAAGGAAGGCGGGCCTTTAGCAATGATTCATTTATTGTTTTCGTCATGGTGCGGTCATGAGCAGCCAGGTATTCGTTTACCCGTGACACCAGGATTTTCTCATCCTTCTTTTCGCATCGGATACCGTAACAGGAAAATGATTTCATAATGATTGATCGTTCAGCAAGGGCATTGATGTGGAGTTGCCATTCATTAAAATTAGTATTTAAACTGGTTTTTGATTTCATCGTGGCTACAAATACCGTGGCGGTGTCCGCAAGCGGGCAAATGTACCCGACCGTGCAACTCGTGTGCATTCGTCATCGTTAGGAAGTTGAACTAAATCACTTTTTTGAGTCTTGATAATTACAGAAATTACCCGCAGAATAATTCTCACTACTCATATCTCATACTCACTACTATTTCACTCACTACTAAAAAAATGAAAGCAGCACTCTTTAAAGGAAAAAATACATCACTGGTGATTGAAGAGGTAAAAAAGCCCCGCCCGGTAAAAGACCAGGTGCTCATCAAACTCAGCTATGCCGCACTCAACCATCGCGACCTTTGGGTAATCCAGGAACAGACACAACAGTTTCCCAACGGCATCATACTGGGTTCAGACGGATGTGGTGTCATTGAAGATGTGGGTGAAGATGCCGATCCATTACTGGTAGGTGCTGAGGTGATCATTAACCCCAGTCTTGAATGGGGCACCAACCCGGTGGTGCAAGGTGATACCTTCAAGATATTGGGATTTCCTGATCATGGTACCTTTGCCGAGTACGTAGTGGTGTCGAAGAAATACATTTTTGAAAAGCCGGAAAACCTATCGTTTGAAGAATCGGCAGCGATACCGTTATCCGGGCTCACTGCTTACCGGGCGTTGTTCAGCAAAGCACGTCTCCGTTCCAAAGAGAAGGTACTGATCACCGGTATTGGCGCTGCAACCGCACAATGGGTATTGCAGTTTGCCGTAGCCTATCAGGGTAGAGTATACGTAACGTCAGGCGCTGATGATAAAATAGCGAAAGCGAAAGCCATGGGGGCAACGGCTGGCTTCAACTACACTGATCCGGACTGGGCAGAGAAAGCAAAGAAAGAAGCCGGTGGTGGATTTGACATCATCATTGATAGTGCAGGCGGAAGTCAGTTCTCCAAATTCATTGAGCTGGCCTTACCGGGAGGGCGCATTGTCAACTTCGGTCGCACCGCAGGCAACATCGATACCATTGCCACCAAGCAATTCTATTGGAAGCAGTTGCAGCTATTAGGCAGCACCATGGGTACACGGGACGAATTTTTATCCATGATTGATTTTATCGAGAGCCGTAACCTGAAGCCGGTGATCGATACGGTATATCCTCTTGACCAGATCGGAGCAGCTGTAGACCGGCTACAGCGTGGCGAGCAGTTTGGTAAGATTGTGATCAAGATGGGTAAGTAGATGTCAGAAACAAACCCGCAACTTATTATGAGTACTTCTGCAACACACGATCAGCGCATGGCGCAAATGACTTTTGCATCGGTCTATCCAATGTATGTAGCCAAGGTAGAGAAGAAAGGCAGAAGCAAAGAAGAACTGAACCAGGTGATTACCTGGCTCACGGGCTTTAATGACGGGAAGCTACAGGAACTGATCAAAGAGAAAGTCACTTTTGATACGTTCTTTCAGCGCGCATCACTCCATCCGCATGCGTCACTCATTACTGGAATGATTTGCGGGTACCGGATAGAAGAAATTCAAAATCCATTGACCCGACAAGTGCGGTACCTGGATAAGCTGGTGGATGAACTGGCAAAGGGCAAGAAGATGGAAAAGATATTGCGAAGTGAGCAACAGAACTGATCTCTATCTCTTCAATACCGCTCTTACCGCCTTCACCATCCCCACCACCATCAATCCACTGAGAAAGCCGCTGAGAAATTCTTTCAGCATCATGGGCCATTGAGGTAACAGATCATGCAAAAAAGGAATGTTGTGGATAAATATGCCCCCGGATACCAGCAGCAAGGCGATGGTGCCCACAAAAGCAAAGAACTTAATAACCCATGGAAGTGATTTCACCAGCAATTGACCCAGCTTTGCTTTCCATCTCTGCTCAAGGGAATTCTTTATGATCCGGTAACCCAGATCATCCATTCGTACAATCAGTGCGACCAAACCATAAACACCTACGGTTGCGAGCAAGGATACAATGATGACCGTGATGATTTGTATCAGTAAAACTTCCTCCAGCACAGTGCCCAACGCAATCACTACAATTTCAACAGAGAGAATAAAGTCAGTAGTGATGGCAGATTTGATCCTCGCTTTCTCTACTTTCTCATCACCCTGATCAATTGGCTTGGTTACCTCCTTAGTACTATCCGTGCGATGAAAGAGAAACTCGATGATCTTCTCTGCTCCTTCGTAGGCCAGATAAAATCCTCCTGCTATCAGGATGACTTTTATTGCGATGGGTGAGATCCACATCAGCAATAAAGTGGCAGGAATTATAATGAGCTTATTGATGAACGAGCCTTTGGTAATCGCCCACAACACAGGCAACTCACGTGAGGCCAGAAATCCGGTTGCTTTCTCTGCGTTCACCGCCAGATCATCGCCCAATATACCTGCCGTTTTACGGGTAGCAATCTTACTGGCCACAGCTACATCATCCATCAATGCAGCGATATCGTCTAAAATTGAAAAAATACCTGAAGCCATAGTTTAAAGCGGTGAAGAAAACAAAGAATAGGCAATAAAAGCCTGTGAACGGAATTATTATACCAAATCGAGCTCATTTTACACTGAGAGCGTGGCCATGTTGCAGATTTTTATAATTTCGCGCCTTATTATTTATAATAAATCTAAATAACATGGCTATCAGCCCCCAATCTACTTTTCTCCGCGTGCTCTTCATTTTAGTTTGTTTCCTATCCTTTGTAAATAACCAGGCCAGAACCCGGTATGATACCAAAACATCCCTTACGGGAACGGTGATCACCAGCGATGGCCAGCCCGCCCCCGGGGTGTCTGTCTTCCTGGTGGAGTTGCAGCAAGTAGCCATCACCAGCACCAATGGCGATTTTAGTTTCAAAAACATTCCTGCTGGCGAATACCATCTGGAAGTATCCATTCTGGGTTTCGAGAAGATTACCCGCACGGTAACCCTCACCGCTGAACAGGCATTGCATGTCACAATAGCGCTGAAGGAGAGCTCGATCACCTTTGATGAGGTGACCATATCAGGCGGGGGGAACCGCTTTGCTAAAAAAGAGAGCGAGGATGTGTCAAAGATGCCCCTGGGCAATATGGAAAACCCGCAGGTCTATTCGGTAGTGAGCAAAGAGCTGATGAAAGAACAGATCGTAACCGACTATAACAGTGCATTCAAAAACGTACCCGGGGCCGGTATCTCTGAAATACGAAATCAAGGCAGATCAAGCAATATCTCCAGAGGGTTTTCAACACCCCAGCTGGTACGCAACGGGGTGGGTAGCTTCACCTATACGACGATCGACCCGGCTAACCTGGAGCGCGTTGAAGTAATCAAAGGCCCTTCGGCTACATTATTCGGAAGTACATTGTCTTCCTTCGGTGGATTGTTTAACCGTGTCACCAAGAAACCCTTCGATACCTTTAAGGGAGAGATCTCTTACTCTGCCGCCAGCTGGGATCTGAACCGGCTTACACTGGATGTAAATACACCACTTAGTGAAGACAAGAACGCTTTACTTCGTGTAAATACCTCCCTGCACAGTGAGCGCAGCTTTCAGGATGCCGGCTTTAACCGAAACTTTCTGATCGCACCAAGTTTTTTATACAAGGCAAGTGATCGGTTCACACTTTCACTGGATGTGGAACTCAGCGGTTACAAAGCCACTTCACCTATGCGCATAGCCACTAACACCAAAGGCAAAGTACACAGTATGAGTGAACTGGGAATGCCGTACAATTTATCGTATGCCAATAACACCATCAACTACACCAGCCAGCAATACAATATTTTTGCACAGGCAAAATACAAGATCTCGGATAGCTGGACATCGCAAACGGTGATATCACGCACACGGTCATCTTCCGATGGATATGTAGTGGGCTTAACTTTGCTCTCGGATAGTACACTGAGACAAACGGTAACGAGCCAGGAGTTTCCGTACTATGGAACAGACGTGCAACATAATTTCATTGGTGATTTTAAAATCGCAGGCATGCGCAACCGTATTGTGGCAGGCGTGGATTTTTATGATCTCCGGTCTACGCGCAATGATGCATCGGTCAACCTGGCACCTATCAATTTCAAAAAACCAGGTGCCGCTTACAATAACCTCACCATTGAAAAAGTATCACCTTTGTTTGCCGCTGCGTCCGTCAAGTTCTCCAACTTTGTAGGCACCAATGAGAATACCTACAGCGCCTATGTTTCAGATGTGATCAACATCACACCAAAGCTGCTCGCTATGGCCAGCCTGCGCATCGACCGGTATAAAAATAAAGGTACTTACTATCCCAACCAGGATTCCACCGCAGGTAATTATAATCAAACGGCATTGTCACCCAAATTCGGTGTGGTCTATCAGTTAGTGAAAGACAAGATATCCCTGTTTGGTAACTACATGAATGGATTCAATAATGTCAGTGGCTCTGACTTCTATGGCACTACTTTTAAGCCCAACCAGGCCAACCAAATGGAAGGTGGTGTAAAACTGGACTGGAGCGTATTTGCGGCTACCCTCAGCTACTATACGATTGAGGTAACCAACGTAACACGTGATGACCCTGAACATGCTACCTATTCATTGCAGGATGGAACACAGCAAAGTCGTGGGTATGAAGCAGAGATCATTGCCAGCCCGCTGCCCGGGCTGAATATTATTGCTGGCTATGTGTACAACGAAAGCCGGTACACACGCAGCAATGCTTCGGTAGAAGGTCTTCGCCCCACCACAGCAGGGGCTCCGCGGATGGCCAATGTATGGATCAGCTACCGCCTGATAACAGGTGCAGCACAAGGCCTCGGCGTTGGATTCGGTGGTATCTACGGAAGTGAATCTTTTCAAACTAACACGGCATCCTTCCAGTTTACCATTCCTTCTTATACCGTGCTTGATGCTTCCGTATTCTATGATCAGCCGCGCTACCGCCTCGGTATCAAAGTAGATAACATTACCAGCGAAAAATACTGGTCGTACCGACTGGCAGCACAAAACCCTGCACGACTCACGGGAAATGTAACGTTCAAATTCTAAATCCATCTTACTCCGCCTTCAGTTATGTTTTTCCGCAAAGCCATACGGCAGGTTCACCTTTGGTTAGGCTTCGCTTCCGGCATCGTGCTGTTGATGGTGGCCTTTACCGGCTGCCTGCTCGCTTTTGAAGACGAGATACGGGATGTGACACAGCACGACTTGTTATATGTCGAAGCGCAGCCCCTGCCCGCGATCAGTGTAAAACAAATACGGGCAGCCATCCGAAAGTACGATTCTACATTAAAGCTCAACCAGATCCGGTTTTACGGTGACCCGGGAAAAGCCGTACAGTGTTATACCCGTAATAAGAAGATCATCGCGGTTCATCCTTACAGTGGTAAAATACTTGGCATACGTGACACGTCGAAAGATGTGTTGTCACTCCTGCTTTCATTCCATCGCACGCTGCTGCTGGGCGAGACCGGGGAGTTGATCATTCGTTGTCATGTCTGGATCTTCCTGGCCATGCTGCTATCGGGAATCGTGTTGTGGATGCCGCCACGCCTTAAGCAATGGAAACAAAACCTGGTACTGAAAAGCAATCTTCCGCCAAAGCGCAGAAATTATGAATGGCACCGGATGCTGGGACTGTATGCCTGGCTGCCCCTGGTGATGATTGCCATCACGGGTATCAGCATGGCTTCCGGTGGTGAGAAGAAGCCAAAGGTAACATCCACTTTCGTTAACACGGTTGCATCCGAAGATATCTATGACAAAGTGGTCCATCAAATCACCCATGAGGAGCCGATAGAGGTATTGAGGGTGACCTTCCCGCAAGACAGCACGGGTACCATCGCTATCAGCGCGCGTTACGTAACGGCCGGACTGAGAAAACAGAGCGTTTTTTCCTTTGATCAGTATTCCGGTAAGCGTCTGAAAACAGAGTTGTACCAGCAAAAGTCGTTTAGAGAGCGGTTCTTTGGATCGAACTACGAAATCCACACCGGTCGAATTTTCGGGCTGCCGGGCAAAATCGTTATGTTCCTTGCCAGTCTGATCGCACTAAGCCTTCCGGTTACCGGATTCTTGATCTGGAAAGGAAAAAGAAAAGCCTGCTTCCCTAAAATAGCCTCTCGGTAAGCCGGTAATAAATCTGGGCAAAAAGGATTCAGCTTGCTATTCAGCTAAGTGCGGTTTTGGCCCCCTGCAGGCAGAATGCGTATTCGGACCTTGCTGAATACCCTTAAAATTGCGCTTCTGTAATCCGCCGGAAATGACTATCTTTGCGAAATTGCAGAACCAAAATAAGGTTTTCGCAGTTGTTCTTTAACAGCTAAACAAACAAATACCATGGGAAGACCCCCCGTATTACCAAAGAAGAAAAAAGACGGTTTTTGGCTCGATATCCGCAATAAAGGAGCTAATTCAGGTGTTGTCATCATCCGCGATAGCTACGAAGCGATGATGCAGGCAGTTCGCCAGTACGAAAACACCAAAGATGTCATCATTCTGGGCGAACATCGCAACGGAAAGAAAGTGGATGACGGCAAGAAGAAAAAAGCAAAAGCAGAAGCTTAAAAAGCCAGTTCTTAATTTAAAAAGGAAGATCGTCTGAAGCACTCCCTTGTGAGTCGCTGAAGGGCTCGTCTCCGATAGGTGCATCATTATAAGCTGGGGAAGAGCCACCGCTTTTCTCCAGTTTCCACGCCCTTGCCTCTGTGTACCAGCGGCCATTATATTCACGACTTTCCAATTCTACAGATACATTTACCTGGTCGCCCACGGAAAGCGAATACTGATCTATTTTATCTCCCCATAAAGAAAGACATACTTTCTTCGGATACTGACTGGGTGTCTCAATTACAAACTCCTGCTTTCTCCATTGTCCTTTTTTACCCTGACCTGTAGCCACAGCTAACAGCTGAATTACTTTTCCTTTGATTTCCATACTCATAGCACAAAGCTAATCATTGCTGTGAAAATCAAAATCGTTTCGAATAAGAAATCTAAGTGCATGGTGCGCAGAGATCCAGAAGAAATGCGCACCGATCTGTAACGCACTATTGGGTTGATCACGTTATCGGTTAATCCCGCAGCTTCTTGAAAAAGTCGATGACCAGATGGCTGCATTCTTCTTTCTTTACTCCTTTGGCTACCTGGGTGCGCGGATGCAACAAGGGAGAAGTGATCAAGGAATAGCCGCGCTGCACATCATCCGCACCATATACCAGCTTTTGTAATTGGGTCCAGTGCAGGGCTCCGGCACACATCACACAGGGCTCAAGTGTCACATACAGTGTACACTCATTTAAATACTTCGATCCGAGAAAATTAGCTGCGGCGGTGATGGCGAGCATCTCGGCATGGGCAGTAGCATCAGTGAGTTGCTCGGTCTGGTTGTGCGATCGCCCTATGATTTTATTCTGACAAACCACTACTGCACCTACGGGCACTTCACCCAGATCATACGCCTTCTTTGCTTCCTTCAATGCTTCGCGCATGAAATACTCATCGGTAAACAGATCCATGATGTAAAGAAATACAGAAAAATCTGTTTATCCGTATTCTTATACTACAAATGAAATTGATGGCTACAGGTTATCCTGATGTGCCTCATCTTTTGCTTGGCAAACCATGCCTCTCCTGTTTCACTTAACAAACCAAGCCGTCATTTCACAGGAGCAGTGATGTGCGATGCGATGAAAGCGCTCTGAATTTATCAGTTCACCTTCTTCGCGCTCTGACGCAATTGGTGTCCTTTGGGATCGAACCAAAACGTTTCGCGTACCAGTTCATGGGATATTTCCACCACGTACATGGTACTGTTGCCATTGCGGTGCGCAGTGTACACGTCACCCAGTTGAAAGTTCTTCTGCTGCAGCGTGTCTACAATGGGCTGAGGTATTTCGCCAGGTATGATTTTAAACAGCACGGTAGAGTCTTCCTGCAGCAGTGGTTTACTCTGCGCCTGTACGGTACAGGCAGCAATCATCGCAATTAAAACAAAAAAGTATTTCATACTGCAAGGAGTAAAACTTTGATGCCAGTAAACTCACCGAAGAGCGGGAAGATGTCATTGCATTGCTGAACAAGCAGGGTGAGACCACCACATCATTTGCCTATCCAACGGAAACGGGATCAAAGCCGGTAACACCAAAGCGATAAGTCGCCTCTTAGCTACTTATTTGACCTTGATGGTTTTCATTACCTCACGAGTGGTTTCCTGCCAGTCGTCTTTACGATCGCGTGGACAACTGAAGGTAAATACCAGCGTGCGGCCGGGTTCCAGCAGGTATTGAATATACGTGTATTTCAAAATAGGATCTGAGTTGCCCAGCTCTCTGCGATCGCCATTGGTACGTGACAAGAATTCGAAATAGATGTATTTCTTTTTGTGTATTTCATGAATACCTTCCTGTATCATCTCCACTTTATCGTACAGGTTGTAGATACCGGATTTGAAAAACTTCTGGCTCATTTCATGATCGGAAGGATACCATTGTGTGGCCGAGATGTTTACGGTAAAATCCACCTGGCGGTCTTCGGAAGTATAGGCGCCCAGCGGAGCGCGAACGGAAGGGAAGCGCTGCGCCACGTCACCAGGGGTCATCGGTTGGAGACTGACCGGCAAATCTACCGTAATCCCATCCGATACTTTTGTTTTAACGAGTTTTTCAGTAGTGAAACCCAACCCCAGGCCGATCAAAATGATCAGAATAAAGGTGGGCAGAAGCCTTTTTGAATTCATGGAAATCAGTAAATCCGGTTTAAATTTGCGACCTGCCTTGCTAAAACGAAGAGAGGCACCACAAAATTACACAAATAACAATGCTA
>JAHEZH010000006.1:27325-27939 GCA_023251155.1 Flammeovirgaceae bacterium
CATACCTGCGGCGAACTGCGAATTTCAGATGTCAATAAACAAGTAACCCTGACTGGCTGGGTACAGCGTACCCGCGATAAAGGAAGTCTTTTATGGATTGACCTGCGCGACCGTTATGGCATCACTCAATTATTTCTCGAAGAAGGAAAATCGGATGCCCGGCTACTTGCTGCTGCACGCGCAACCGGGCGCGAGTTTGTGATCAAGGTGCAGGGTACCGTTACCGAACGCCTTTCTAAAAATGATAAGATCGCTACCGGAGACATTGAAATAAAAGTAGAACAGATCGAGGTATTGAATCCGGCAAAGACACCTCCGTTTACCATTGAAGACAATACCGATGGTGGTGATGATCTTCGTATGAAATACCGTTACCTGGACTTGAGAAGAAACCCGGT
Source organism: Flammeovirgaceae bacterium (assembly GCA_023251155.1). Lineage (GTDB taxonomy): Bacteria > Bacteroidota > Bacteroidia > Cytophagales > Cyclobacteriaceae > ELB16-189. The sequence continues at coordinate 27,724 of JAHEZH010000006.1, forward strand.
TCGCGACAGCTTAATGCTTCGCCATAAGATGGCACAGCAAACCCGTATCTACCTGGATGGATTGAATTTCATTGAAGTAGAAACACCGGTACTGATCAAATCCACACCGGAAGGTGCGCGCGACTTTGTGGTGCCTTCACGTATCAACAACGGTGAGTTTTATGCGTTGCCTCAATCACCACAAACATTCAAACAACTGCTGATGGTATCTGGCTT
>JAHEZH010000006.1:27949-71110 GCA_023251155.1 Flammeovirgaceae bacterium
GTAAAATGCTTCCGCGATGAGGATTTGCGTGCCGATCGTCAGCCGGAATTTACCCAGATCGACTGTGAGATGTCATTCATCACACAGGAAGACATATTGAACACCTTTGAAGGACTGGTGCGACACCTCTTCAAAACAGTAAAAGGAATAGACCTGCCATCGGTACCACACATGCAGTATGCCGAGGCAATGAAATATTACGGATCGGATAAACCGGATACACGCTTCGAAATGAAGTTTGTGGAGCTGAATGACCTCGCTAAAGGAAAAGGCTTCCAGGTATTTGATGATGCGGAATTAGTGGTGGGGATCAATGCCAAAGGCTGCGGTGCATATACCCGCAAGCAGATTGATGAGCTGACCGAGTTTGTAAAACGCCCGCAGATCGGAGCGAAGGGGCTGGTGTGGGTACGCTGTGAAGCGAATGGTACATTCAAATCATCGGTGGATAAATTCTTTGACGAAACAGAGTTAAACAGCTGGGCAAAGAAATTCCATGCCGAGCCAGGCGATTTGCTCTTGATCCTCTCCGGAGTAGAAGAGAAAACCCAAAAGGCACTGGGCGAACTGCGCCTTCATATCGGAAGCTTGTTGGGCTTACGCGATAAGAATACGTTCTCTGCACTATGGGTACTTGACTTCCCGCTATTGGAATGGAACGAAGAAACCCAGCGCTACCACGCCATGCACCATCCGTTCACTTCACCCAAGCCGGAAGACATCGCTTTGCTGGAGACCGCTCCAGGTAAAGTAAGAGCAAATGCGTATGATATGGTCATCAATGGTACTGAAGTCGGTGGTGGCTCTATTCGTATCCATGACAGACCCACACAAGCCATGATGTTCAGTCACCTGGGCTTTAGTGAAGAAGAAGCGAAGAAGCAGTTTGGTTTCTTACTGGATGCATTTGAATTCGGAGCACCTCCACACGGTGGTATTGCTTTTGGCTTCGATCGCTTATGCTCCATCTTCGGTGGTGCTGATTCCATCCGTGACTTCATCGCCTTCCCCAAAAACAACTCGGGTCGCGATGTGATGATTGATTCGCCTTCTACTATCTCTGATGAGCAGTTGAAAGAGTTGGGGATTGCTGTGAAGGGGTAAGTGAATTTTTATTAATGATTTTTATAGACAGCGAATCAATTTTGGTTCGCTGTTTCTATTTGGTGAATACGGATGCCGCTCCTACGGAGTTGGGCACAAATCTTCTAATAAGATCACGCTCCGCTGGAGCTTAATGTGAAACAATTAAAATAATGCAAACCTGGATTGAATAATTCTAAAACCTCAATTTAAATCACTTCAACACCCTCATCGTACCCTCCACATCAATGGAAATATCGTCCTCTCCTACTTCATCAAACGGGTTTTCCAGATGATCCTGGATATTATCGAGGCTTACCAAGATGAAGCTGTACAGCACAGGCATGACATATTCAAGATGAGCAGAATAATCTTTGAAGGTGCTGGCAAAATACGGACCGTAGATGATCGGGAAAATGTAGATGAATACTTTGCTGTACGTGCGCAATGTGATGGGCGTACGGTAATTATGAATCACCTTCATGTTATCAAAAGCAATAATCATTTTGCTGATGTACTGACTGGCGCGTGATACTTCGGTAGCTTGTACTCCATAGTTGCGCATCTCTATCACCACTTTGGAGAGCTGTGAAAAGATATCGTACATTTTGGCTTCGTTCTGTGCAAACTCGGCATTGTGTTCACTCTTCAGACTGTCTTTGATGAGTAGCATCATTTGCTTGATCAGCTGCCGTGTGCGTTCAGGAATGTCGTTCGCTTTATCGGTGGGCCAGTCGCGCGTGGCATAATAGATCGCAATGGCGTGACCTTTAAAATCAGCGAGGCGCTGCAAGGCAGTTTCTCTTCTGTTGTAAGCCGAGCCAATGGAGAATACCACCGGAAACACAATCGCTACCCCCACAAGCATATCGGGAAACTTGGCGATCAGGCCATTGTGATAACAAACATAGGTAGATACCACCGAAAGCGCGGTGATGATAAATGTCTTATAGTTGATAATAAGTGAGAAACTGCGCAGTGTGCGTTTCATGTTTTCTATTGGTATCATGTAAAAGAGGGAAGCTGCCAACTTCGGTAACCTATACACCTCTATAAATAGAGAGAGGCTCGGTTGAGCCTCTCTCTGCCTATAAAAGTACATCTTTTTTAATCTTCTACCAGCTCTACTTCTACCCGCACATTCTTTTTAGCGTTTACACTGTGCTTGTCGTGAATCATTTTTCCACCACCCCATGCTTTGATTGCCACACGATTTTCAGCAATACCCTTCGACACCAACCATTCTTTGATGGTCTTTGCTCTTTCTTCGGAAAGTTCTTTGGATGAGCCGAAGCCCTCTTTCACATCACCATTAATAGAGAAGAAGTCTTTACTGTTTCCCATCGTAATGATCTTCCCACTTGCATTACCATTGGTATGACCATGAAGGATAATCCTGCTGGTTGGTTTTTCTTCCATCAACGCAAGTAAACTATTCAGTTCATTTTGAGAATCGGGCTGCATGATCGCAGCGTCATTGTAGAAGTACACATTGTATAAAGTAGCAATGTCTCCTTTCTGTATGCGTACCAGGTCAAACTCTACCAGTATGAAATTACCGAACATCTCTTTATACGCCTCTGTGCCCTGCGCGATCTGATCTTTGTAGTTCATTTCTTTCTGCACTTTGCGGTAGCCAAATACGTCGGCCACCAGGCTGATCTTTCCTGTCTTGCTTTTAGGATCGGGAAGCGTGAGGTAGTCATTACCTTTTACCTTTTTGATCAGCGCATTGCGGTCTACATCAATCACCTGTACTTCGCCTTTCACCACTTTATTATTGCGCGCATTAAATAAACTCAGAAACACAGGAGTGTTGGACATGGAGTGTGGTATTTTCACCGGATCCATTTTAGGCTGAACACCAATTTCTTCATCTGTCAGCTCATTGCTCTTTTTCTCTTCTTTCGGTTCCTCTGCTTCCTTCAGCCCTTCCTGTTTTACCTCAGCTTTCTTTTCCTCGGCTACAGGTCCTGCCTTTTCAGTACTCTTTTTGGCAGGGGCTTCTTTTACGGCGGCTACTTCTTCATACTCTTGTACTACGCCTGTTTTTAATACTCTTACCCACGCTCCTCCAAAGCCTGCATCCTTACGTGCTTTCAGCATTTCATCAACAGACGTATTGAATTCACCATAGCGATCGAGGTACACGAAATACATTTTTTTGTGTTCATCGAAGCCATAGCTGGCGTGGAGTTCAGCATTTTTTGTATTCAGCTCGTTCACGTATTTCTGAGCAAAATTTTCCTGACCTGTACGATAAGCGGCTACTACTACATAGTAGCCAGCAGGAAGAAGTTTTTGTGGAGCGATGTCCTGGGCAAAAGAAGTGGCCGAAATGAGCGCAAGACCAGCCAGCAATAGACGTAGGTTCATGTAAGGTTTAGGTTAACTTTTAGCCAAATATTGGTTAAAAATCTACAAAAACCAATTTCAAACGATACGGATTGATTTACCGGAGTATTATTTCATGTACTATTTGAGCTTCTCTTTGAGAAAACCAAGCCCATATCCCACCATCTGAATGAATGCAGAAGGAATGCTCAGTAGCGCAACGGAAAGCGATCGGGTAACACGAAATGCATCCATCGCAATCGCTGTAAAGTAGGAGGCGTAGATGAGCACAGCGGTCATAAAAAGGTGATCGCTGATGATCCATAACAACGGGGTACAAAGCATACCCGATGTAAACACAGTCGGGAACCAATGGGTAAGCTTTACCATGCCTTTATGCAAACGCCCTACCATAATCCGGCCACGGCCGAAGTTAAAAACCTGTTTATAAAATTGAGAAAGCGAAGTTCTCCGTTTATGAAACACGTAAGCTTCAGGTATCAGGCCAACTTTAAAGCCAGCGTCTTTCATACGGATGCTAAACTCAATGTCTTCGGCGTAACGATCGAAACGAAAGCCCCCTGTTGCCTCGTACACCTGGCGACTGATGCCCATATTAAAGCTGCGCGGCTGAAACCACCCCACATGCTTCTTACCTCCGCGAATACCACCGGTAGTTAAAATGGAGGACATCGTATAGCCCATCGCCTGCTGTAAGGGAGTAAAGTTTTGATGACCACGATCGGGGCCACCCCAGGCATCAAAAGCAAATTCAGCTAATGCCTTTTCAACCGCTTCAAAATAATGATCAGGTATAATACAATCACTATCGAAGATTACCATGTATTCACCTCTCGCTTTTGCGAAACCAAAGTTGCGACTGGGTCCAGGTCCGGAGTTGGGCTTGAAAAAATACTGAAGCCGCAACTGCGAGCTGTATTTTTCAAAAACCGTTTCGCTGGTGAGTGTTGATCCATCTTCGATCAGCACCACTTCAAAGTGGGTATACGTTTGCCGGGCAAGGCTGGCCAGCAGTTCCTCTACTTCCTGCGGACGATTATAAACCGGAACGACAACAGAATACTTGGGCGTAGAACTCATGTAGCTGTAAAAGTAATAAAAGGTGTTTCAATTATTTCCGCTGACTTACAGCAATGATTAAAAGCAATCCTGCTCCGATTTTTTAATTAACTTTCTGCAAAGTGCGCACCTGATGACAAAATATAGTACAGCTGTACTGCTGATCATAACCCTTATTGCATCGGCCCAAACAAAAGATTATTCAAAAGATGTGGTTTCTGTTGATGCTACTATTGCGGCTTTGTATGAGGTGATTTCCGGAGACCCCGGTACACCGCGTGACTGGGATCGCTTCCGGTATTTGTTTCAACCCGAAGCACAGTTATTGCCCACGCGTAAAACTACCGAAGGTACGCTCACTCTGCGCGCTATGAAACCGGATGAGTACATCCAGTTTTTCAGTACGCGAATTACTACCGGCTTCTTTGAGCGGGAGCTTCATCGCACCACAGAACAATATGGAACGGTTGTGCACGTATTCAGCACCTACGAAACCAGGGAGAAAAAAGACGGCCCGGTGACTAACCGCGGCATCAACAGTATTCAATTGTTTTTTGATGGCAAGCGTTACTCCATCGTGAATGTATTCTGGTGTGCCGAGAGTGCGGGGTTTCCGTTACCTGATAAATATATAAAATGATACTTCGTAGCTGGGTTAAAAAAAAGCGATTCTGGTTTTGCCTGTTCTTACTCCCGCTGCCCATTCACGTTCTGCCTATGCTGAATTACATTCCGCAATGGGAGGAGAAAAAGCATTCGTTCTACCTGTCGGTGTTCCTTGTTGTAATCAGCACACTGCTTGGTGCATTAATCCTGCTCTGGACTACTCCTTCTTTCCTATCGAAAGCGAAACGCGTTGTACTCACGATCATCAGTGCCTTCATGATCATGACTCACGGGCTTGTCTTCTTTTTTATCACTGTATTTTCCGGACTGGATTTGGGATCACGCGAGGTTACACTCACGGAAGAAGTACACGGACGAACTGTTTACGTATTTGAGCATTTTGGATTATTCCATATTCATACCAGCTGTGAGGTTGCCTATAAGGTAAGGTTTCTTCCGCTATATAAAACCTACTATTCCACTACCAACCATCTTGCTTTGAAAAAGAAAGGCACAGATTGGATGCTCTTCACTGAATACGAGAATATACCCATTGAAAAAGAGATCAGGGATGTTTATGATCTTTTCAAGAAGCGCGGGGTGGAAGAAAGACCAATCAAAGAGATCCTGCTGGAGGTACGCGCGTTGAAGTGACGAAAAGATTTCGATAGCGGAAGAAGGAAAGATCAGAACGCTTCAGAGTGACTATTCGAGATACGCCGGACTGATCTCCCAATACAAGCTTTGCATCATCAATAGAGATGTCCACACACAAAAGCGCAGTTCCTTTACCAATCGCTTGAAGAACAATCTGACCTGCGTTTTGCGCGAACCTACTACTTTAAAATGATAAAGTAGCCCTATACTCGTTGTTGCATCTGTCTGGCGAAGGAGCGCATATTGCTTTGCCATTACCGTACTATCAACAACCGAAACGGCAAGGCTCACTAAATTCAATATTCCTTTGCGAAGGGATACCGGGCCAAATCTCATGCGGTTATTATCTACCAATGCAAACTCATACCCATTCGCTTTCTTCTTAAACAGAACATTACCCAATGTATAATCTACATGATAGATATTGCTTTCATGTAAACGGTACGTATATTTTACAAAGTCAGCTATCCACTCCGATACACTTTCCGATGCCGGCTTCACTACGGATTGTAATGGTTGAAAATCCAGGTACTCTGAAATAAAATAACTCTGACTGATTAGTCCGTAACGCTTTACCTCAATGTAGGCAATGGGTGCAGGTGTATTGAATCCTTTATCCAAAAGTACATTGCCATAATCAAATGCACGTTGCGCCTTAGATGGATAAAAAAAACTGTAACGAATACGATTGGGGAGATAAATACGCCTGAATGATTTGATCACCAGCGTGACTCCATCCACAGTATGTTGCCGTAAAACATTTCTGCGTGCTTCCAGCACTTCGCCCAGTGAATCAAAATTCTCCGGAACAGACTGGATGTATTCCCGGAGATGCTCGTACCTGGGGTTAACCACTATTTTCTTTGCCATGCCTCTTGTTGAAGTATATCTAATACTACTCAGATATACACGAAACAGCGGATCCATTATTTTGCAATGGCTAAAAAAGAATTCGACAACCGTTTGTGGTGATGCTGACCGGTAAATTTAGATTGTCCTGGTGCAAAATCGCTTCAAGCGCTTCAAGCGAAGGTTCTTTTCAATTCATAGTGCATTCGTTGAATGAAAGGGAGCACTCATTGATTTTTTTATATATTGATCGGTGAATTGAGTATAACGCTGAAGTAACAGCCTGCGTAAGTATGGATTTCAAAAGAACAGTCAATCGGTATAGAAGAACACTGATGCAAAAGATGACCCGCAACGTGGGGACATCGTATGCGCATAACCCCACAGCCATAAATGCAAATGAGATCAAACATATTCTCATCAGCCGGCCTAATCATCGTCTTGGAAATTTATTACTAATGACTCCACTGGTACAGGAAATTTCAGCATTGTTTCCGAACGCCACCATTGATTTGTTTATTAAAGGCGGGCTGGGAACAGCTGTATTTAAAACCTACCCGAACCTTCATCTCATTCAGCTTCCTAAAAAGCCGTTCAAAAATCCAGCTGATTATATCAATGGGTGGCTGCGTACCAGACAGACGCGATACGATTTCGCCATCAACGTGATTAATGGTTCTTCTTCGGGAAGATTGTCCGTACAGTTTTCCAATGCCAAACAAAAGTTTTTTGGTGATGATACTGATGGTCTCTCGTCAAAGTATCCCGATTATCAACACATGGCCAAGCAACCTGTTTACTACTTTCGTCATTGCTTGGTTAAAATGGGACTGACCTTAAATGAAATCCCCGTTCCTACCCTGAACCTGAAATTAACACCAACGGAAATTTCAGAAGGGAAAACGAAACTACATGCGGTAACGGGCAACCACAAAAGAGTGATTTGTCTCTTTACCAATGCCACCGGTGACAAATGTTACTCCGCAGAATGGTGGACTGCTTTTTACGAACGCATCCAAAAAGAATTTCCGGAGTTCAATATCATTGAACTATTGCCGGTGGAAAACACATCCAGAATCGATTTCAAAGCACCTACGTATTCCAACAAGGACATCAGGGAGGTGGGAAGTGTACTTGCCAATGTTGACCTCTTTATCGGGGCAGACAGTGGTGTAATGCACCTGGCAGGAGCTGTCAATGCGCCTACCCTTGGCTTCTTTTCAGTGACGGACGAAAAATCGTATGAACCGTATAATGGAAAGTCGGTGGGGTTGAATACCAATCGTACCACGACCGAAGATTACATCCGTACCATGCACTATCTGCTCTATTAATATTTTTCATTATCCCATTTCACCACTGACATAGGGCTGTCACTCACTGGTCGTTACTTTGGCTCACGCTCAAAATAACGGCCTATTATGCAGCTTAAAATATTCTCTCCCCAAGTTTCAAGATCACTTCAGGCAAGGCAACGAAAGAGAAGCACACCTGCCGTGAAACCAGATACCTTTTCTTCGGAATGGAATCTGTGGACACAGGGAGCCGATCAGGAAAAAGAGATGGCGTTACTGTTTCTGGACATACGTAATTTTACCCCACTGGCAGAAATGCATGAGCCGCAGGATATCATTCACATCGTAAAGAAATTGTTTGTCGCATTTCAAAACATCATTCATCAACATCACGGGCGAATTATTGAAACGACCGGTGATGGGTTCTATGCGGCATTTGGTTTCAGTCACACGATCAAAAGCGCAGTGAATGCCGCGGTGCAAAGCGGGTTCTCCATTCTTACTAATCTTGAACTTCTGAACCGCGCTTCGTTTGAAAGAAATCTGCATCGAAGAATTGAAGTAGGCATCGGTGTGCACGCAGGTAAAGTAGCCACTGGTTCAATTCGCCTGGGGGAAGAAGATCGTCTGGTAGTAATGGGCTATGCGGTAAACATTGCTTCGCGATTGCAGGCCGCCACTAAAGAACAGAATAACAACTTCATCGTTTCCTCAGCGGTCTATCAACACCTCGATAATCCGCCTGCCTCCAGGCCTGTTTCGGAGGTGAACCTAAAAGGGGTGACGGATGGCTTTGAACTTCATTTAATTGGCAAGCCCTACCGTGCAGAGCAGATGGAAATCGAATGTGTTTAAAGCACCGTATCCGGAACATCACCGATCGCGCCCTTTCCATCTTGGGTATATAAAATTCAGCGCTGTGGATAATCTAAAAAATTGAGAATAAGACATTTAACCAGAAATGTCTCCGATTTTCAAATTTTCAAATTGCCCAATTTTCAAATTCAACTATCTTGCACCCAATGGAAAGTTTTGTTGTCTCCGCGCGTAAGTATCGTCCGTTAGGGTTTGATGAAGTTGTTGGTCAGGAACATATCACCACCACGCTGAAAAACGCCATTGACAATAATAAACTTGCCCAGGCGCTGCTTTTTTGCGGCCCGCGTGGTGTGGGTAAAACTACCTGTGCGCGTATTGTAGCCCGGATGATCAACGGTTTCGAAGAGAAGGCAGAAGTCAACTCCCTGAATATTTTTGAACTTGATGCCGCTTCCAACAACTCGGTGGAAGACATTCGTAACCTCATTGACCAGGTGCGCTATCCTCCTCAGTTCGGAAGATTTAAGGTGTACATCATCGATGAGGTTCACATGCTCTCCAATGCGGCTTTCAATGCTTTTCTGAAGACACTGGAAGAACCGCCTTCGTATGCCATCTTTATTCTGGCTACTACAGAGAAGCACAAAGTGATTCCAACTATTCTTTCACGTTGCCAGATTTTTGATTTCAACCGCATACAGGTATCCGACATCACCAAGCAATTGCAAAAAATTGCCAAGCGTGAAGGTATTGTTGCTGAAGAAGAAGCCTTGCATTTGATTGCTCAAAAAGCAGATGGGGCATTGCGTGATGGTCTTTCTATTTTCGATTTGATGGTGACGTTCTCCACCGGAGAAAAAGTGACCTTTAAAGATGTGCTCAACAATCTGCACATTCTCGATTATGACTATTATTTCAAAATCGTTGATGGCCTGCTGGCTGAAAATCCTACACAGCCTTTGTTGTTGTTAGATGAAATTCTTCGCAAAGGTTTTGATGGACACAATTTCATTGTTGGTCTGAGTGAGCATTTAAGAAACTTACTGGTATCGCAGGATACACGTACCATTCAGTTAATGGATGTGCCTGACAGCATTAAGAAACAATATGCGGCACAGGCTCAGGCTTCACCTCCTTCCCTTTTGCTTTCATGGCTCAATATTGCCAATCAATGTGACATCCATTATAAAGGAAGCAAGAACCAGCGATTGTCTGTCGAGTTGGCACTGATGAAGATGGCCAATGTCAACGCTGTATTCAAATCCAATGGAACTGCCCTCGCACAGGAAGCAGTAAAAAAAAAATTGAACTAGAGCCGGAGTTCAGTACTCCGCTCACTTTACCCTCCGAGCAGCGCAAAACAGAAACACCTGCTGTAGAGCAACCAGTTCAGGTTGTTCCACCGGAGCCGCTATTACCATTGGCAGACGTCAAACCAATAAGTAATACACCCTCTTCCACCCCGAAGGAGTCAACACGCACCAAGACGACGTTCAACCTGCAGAACATCGGCAAGGCTACCCCTAAGCCTGCGGAAGAAAAAAAAACGGATGAACCTAAGATAGCCACCAGCACCCCCGTATTCGATAAACCCATCGATATGGATTCGTTGAAGAAGGTGTGGAATGAATTTGCTGAATTGAAAAAAAATAATGTAGCCGAGTACCAGTTGTTGAAGAGAGGCTTTACGATTCAGGACAGTAAGATCACCATCACACTGAACAATGCTATTGAAGAACCCTTCCTTGCGGGAATACGCACTTCATTAATTGCCTATTTACGTGATAAGTTAAGTAACAGTTCCATTCTCGTGAATGGAGTACTCCCTGAATTCACCGAGAGTCGCCCGATGATCTATACCAACAAAGAAAAATTTGATTACCTCGTGAGCAAAAATCCTGCGCTGAAAGATTTGCAGGAGCGCTTCGGCTTGGATGCGGACTACTAGTCCATTTGAAAATGAACCGATTTGATAATTTGAACATGGAATGCACTTCCTAAGTCGATGTACTCACAGCCACCTTCTTCTTCGGTCTGTGTCCTCACAGACCGAAACAAAAAACGTGATCTAAAAGAACCCAGACCGCGGTGAGAAGAGAATTCAATAAGTGAGCTGATTTATAAACAGAATACAACATCACATTTCATTACCCAATCAACACATTTTCAAAATCCTATAGATTAATTCCGCCGGCTACTTCAATACGTTGTCCGTTGATCCAACGCGCATCTTCCGAGCAAAGAAAAGCAACCACACCGCCAATATCCTCTGGCAAGCCTACGCGACCTAAAGCAGTGATGCTGGAGAGCTGATCATTGAACTCTTTGCTGTCTCTCACGCGACCACCGCCAAAGTCAGTTGCGATCGGGCCCGGAGCCACTACGTTCGCAGCAATTCTGCGTGCCCCCAATTCTTTGGCAAGATAACGTGTCAGTACTTCCACCGCTCCTTTCAGCGAACCGTACGCCGATGAACCCGGATACGAAAAACGGGCTAAGCCGGATGAGATGTTGATGATGCGACCCCCATCGTTAATGAAAGGCAGTGCTTTTTGTGTCAGAAAGAACACTCCTTTGTAATGAATATTCAAAGCCGTATCAAACTGTTCTTCGGTGGTTTCTGCAAATGGAGAATATAAAGCAGTACCGCCATTGTTAATCAGAAAATCAAATTGCGTGCTGCCGGTTTGTTCTTTCAAATGTGAAGTTACCTGCTGGATGAAAGTGTCGAATGATTTGATGTTACCTGCATCAAGGTGTAAAGCAAAAGCTTGCTGACCTAATGCCTGGACTTCAGCCACTACTTTGTCTGCTTCCGTTTTGTTACTGTTATAGGTAAGCACTACATCGATTCCTTTCTTTGCCAATGCCAACACCATATTTTTTCCCAACCCGCGGCTGCCACCGGTTACTAATGCGATTTTATTTTTCGTACTCATCATTTTTGTGATTTAATTATGACACAAAAGTGGACTAAAGTGATACGCCGCGATTTGCGCACATCAATCCATTATTTGCAAAATTCAAATACGCTTTTTCAGGCGCGAAACGCCAATGGAGAGAGACCTACCTGCTTTTTAAAGAAATTGGAGAAGTGTGCGACTTCTTCAAAACCGAGTGAGTAAGCAATTTCTGAAACATTCCAGTCGGTTTGCTTCAGAAGTATTTTGGCTTCCTGTGATATACGGCCACTGATAAAATCGGAAGTAGTCTTGCCGGTACTCTCCTTTAACACTTTGTTGAGATGATTCACATGAATGGCCAGGCGCTCTGCATAATCTTTGGCCGTACGTAGTTCCAGTTGTTGCTGTGGTGAAGTAATGGGAAACTGTCGCTCCAGCAATTCGACAAATAAAGAAGACACACGCGTAGTCGCATTATGTGTCGCATAAGCGGCAATACCGGGTTGCAGTTTTTGCCCATAGTGGATTAGTTCCAGCACATAGTTACGAAGCAGATCGTATTTGTAGGCATAATCCGATGCTAACTCGGCAGACATCTTCTCAAATAACGTATTCAGCTCTTTGGCTTGTGTACTGCTCAATTGAAAAACCGGATAACCACCGGCTTTAAAGATGGGCAATTCATCCAGCAAAAAACCGGTGCGTGCCGAATTCAAAAACTCATCCGTGAAAATGCAGAAATAGCCCGATTGTTTTTCGTTCTGCGGAACGTAGTTATAAGGAACCTTTGGAGAGGCAAACAACAAACCGTGCTTTTTTATATCAATCACCTTATCGGCATACTCCGCGCGATTATGGCCATTGATAAGACTGATCTTGTAATACATACGTCTGTTGTAAGGCATGGTCTTGGTCTCTTTCAGTTGCTTGTGCATTTTGGCGGTACTGAATACATTGAAGTGCCCCATCTCTTTGCTGATAGTTCCCGGTAGTATGGCCTGCAGTTCGTTTTCATCCACGAAGCCGTGTTCTCTGTAAAAATCCCGAAGTGAACTGGCGTGTTGCATTACTGATCTGGTTTGCAAAATTCAAAGGTAGAAAAATGGGAAACAGGTTTGTGCATGTCAAAAGTTCCTATCGAATGGCATTACATTCGTTTATACTTAACTTCTTAAAACGACACCCCTTGCAAAATCGCACGGAGGCATGAAAGAGAACTACACCGGGTACAACGGCGACTTCTTAACTCAGGCTCACAAGGGTTGTACATCACATCAAGATGAAATTCTGTCGGGCGAATGGTGTGGTTGTTTCTATTGTGAACAGACTTTTTCACCTGTTAAAATCGAAGAGTAGATGGAAGAAATACTGCAGCAAGAGAAACAGCAATTTGTCCTAATGCGGCATTGACGCGGTATTAGTTCAAAATACCTGATCAACTATTCCTGAGAGAAATGAATAAACGCTGGTTGTAAGCAAAACTTACTTCTTACCCTTCCCTCTCAACACCTCAATAATCGGAGGAAGAATAGAAACGAAAATGATCCCGAAGATCACGTACGTGAAGTTATTTTTGATCATGGGTAAGCCACCAAAGAAATAACCCATAAACAAAAAGCTCGATACCCAGGCGATACCTCCGCTTACGTTATATAGTGCAAATCGCTTGTAACTCATCGTGCCAATGCCTGCCACAAACGGAGCAAAGGTGCGAATGATAGGAATGAAGCGCGCATAGATAATGGTCTTACCTCCGTGTTTGTAATAAAACTCCTGTGTCTTGGTCAGGTACTCTACTTTTAGAAACCTGAAGCGGCCACTAAAGGCCTGCGGACCAATGTACTTACCTACATGATAGTTGACCAAATCTCCCAGTATCGCTGCAATGATCAGCAACACCAGCATGAAGCCGATGTTCAGATCGGTTTCCGGTTTGGCAATAATGGCACCGGCAGCGAATAGTAAAGAATCGCCCGGAAGGAATGGCGTTACCACCAAACCGGTCTCGGCGAAAATGATCAGGAACAGGATGAGGTATGTCCAGGTCTGATAGTCATTCACAATTTCAACCAGGTGATGATCGATATGAAGAATGAAGTCGATAACCGATTTGATGAACTCAATCATGGGGTTTTGGCTAAATGCTGGCGCGAAATTAAAGAAAAGTGTGTGAACCTTAGATTGTGGCTGGGTTATACTTTTACGTAGATCTTCTTCTTGTCCAGAAGATACCCCGCCACCCAGCAGGTCAGCATGACCCAAATGGCAAACAGAGGTGACCCGTTATAATCGCCCGCCCACGATTGAAAGAAGTGGATATAAATCCATCCGTACAACGATCCCTCCCCTACCGGTATCGTATACATGGCAATCACAAACAGTTCGGAGAGCAGGTAAATGAAAAGTGTATTGCGACCGAATACCTCGAAGAAGTAGGTCCAGTTTTTCTTTCCTGCTATTTCGATAATGAATACAAGGATGGATAGTACGATCATCTGGATACCAACGGTGAGCAACACGTACGAACTGGTCCATAATTTTTTATTGATCGGGAAAAGCAGATCCCACCATACTCCGCATAGTAAAAGAACAGCACCTACCATGAGTAGCTTGGCAATGGTTTCGTAATTCTTGCCGCTGCGCTGAAGGAACAACCCAGCTGCATACCCGGCTATCACATTCACCATCGCAGGCAGTGTACTCAGTAATCCTTCCGGATCAAAAGCAACCCCTTCGCCATGATACATGTGTGATGCGCCTACAAGCCACAGATCCAGTTTCGTCCCTGCATTACCTTCAACCGAAAGATCGCCAAATACACTGAGGATAATGCGGTAGGCCACCAGGGCAAAAAGGCTGAAAAGCAATGCACCTTTAATTTTAAAGTAGTGAATAATCAACGAGGCAAACAGGTAGCACAATGCGATACGCTGTAATACGCCAAAGATGCGGGTATCGCTAAAAGGTTTGAAGTGCCACTCTCCGGACTCTCCCTGTGCAAAGAAGGGAAACCAGTACATGAGATAACCCAGCAGGAAGATGATAACAAAACGCGTGAATACCTTTTTCAGAAACGATGCTTCACCATCTGCTTCGTATTTCGCCTGACTGAAACTCATGGCATTACCCACCACAAAAAGAAACGTGGGGAATACAAGATCAGTAAGGGTAAATCCATGCCATTGTGCATGAAGCAAGGGAGAGTAGGTGTGAGAGCTGCCTAATGAATTAACAGTAATCATCAGGGCTACGTCCATACCACGGAATACATCCAATGACAGGTAGCGGTTTTGGTTAAGGCTCATACGATTGGGTTGACCGCTAAAAATAAAGAAAGGAGGGCAGAGTATGTCACTCCGGAAATAAATTTAACGTAAGTCTTAGCTGTGTAAAATACACAACGGTTACCTCCCTACTTGTAATTACTGTTTTACACTCAATTGTTGGCTATTCTTTTTCCGGCACAAACAATCCCCATCCGTCAGGGTCTTTGGAGCTATCTATTTCAAATCCGGCAATCCACTCCAGGAACAAGAGACGAAAGGCTTCAATTTCATTTCGCAGCAGTTGCAGGTATTGTATATCCACTAACCCTTCCATCTTGAGGGATGCCGTATGTGTAAGCAAACTCCTCACATGGATCTTAATGATCACGGCATTTTCCATCTTCAAAATGTAATCATCCATAGCATGAGCACCCGCCAGTTTCGGCCCGATGATCATGGCATCTTCCAGCATCAGCTGACGGTGCATTTCACTCATGGGGTCTTCTTTATCCAGCAGGTCAACAATGCTCTCGGTCACATCCAGTATCTCCATTGCCTTTTGATAGATCGGCAGGGCGTTGAGCTTTTTCATTTCTTCACCCGGGTCATAGTCCGGATCAGGCTCGTTATCATCGTCATCTTCCCACATAGCATCCTTAATTTGTTCTAATATATTAAAATGATTTTGAAATGATTTGCGTACCCAATGAAAAACGCTTAAAGATCAGATCTACTTTTAAATATAATTGATATGGAAATTGTGATTAATTTGCCGTTCTACTCATCGATTGCGTAATCCGTATACAGAAATGAAGCCGTTATTAACATGGACATTCTTACTTTCTTTGGTGCTCAATACCATTGGAGTACCGAGTACAGACTCGACTAAAACTACACACCAGTCCGTTCAGAGCGATTCAACCAGCTCAACAACGAGTAGCCAGCCAGGAGCCTGTTGATGATTTCGCCCCCGGGCTTTTCTTCTTATTACTGATCGCCTGTGCTGCCATATTGATGCATTGGTATAATAGCCATTGCAATTGTGGTGCTTCTGATCCTATTCGGATTGATTGGGCTCGGTATTTTGTCACCATCAGTTCCTGTGGGACTGAATAAGAAGTCATTGGCATAAGGGTTTAAAACTTTCCTGGTTTCGGTTTCAATGATTGGTGGAGTTATACTTAGCAGTGCTTTATGCTGGATACTCAATGAGTTTCAGCACTGATGGACGTATCAAACCGCACTTGCAATTGGAGCGGGATTAGGCCTTTTAGGAGGATTGATTTTTGGACTATTCTGTTTTGGGTTTTGCAACAGCTAACTTCATTTTTAAGAAGTCTATTAAAATAAGAAAACAAAAGGTCCGTCATTTAAAAAACAAATCCTGAATGAATTAATGCCTCTGCATCATTCACTCAGGATTCAAATGGTTACCGATCTTTTACTAAGCTCTCGGTAATGTATCGACCAACGCTTTCCACTTGCCCAACTCAGGAAGACCGGGCTTACGCAAACCAAAGAATTGTACGATCATCTCCTTGTTCTTATCAAACATTTCAATACTGGTTACCTCACCATCTTCAGTAGGTTTTACAACTACCCAGGCACTGGTGATGTGATCTTCGCGCAAATGCATGTTAAAATCAGGATCCAATATATTCAACCAGTTCTCCATCACCCGCACAGTTTGAATTTTGCCCTGGTGAATCTGAATGTTACCCCTGTTACCGGCAAACACCATGATAGGTAAATGTTCCTTAGCTGCTGCTTCCAATACATCTTTCAAGCCGGATTTCTGAACACGATAGGTGTACTTTCCTTCCGCCAGTTCTACTGCATCCTGACGATTAGCCTGGTGCTTGCGGATCATACCAAAGAAGTCATGGGTATCCTTCATGTTGCTCCAGTCCGTAAGCAAAGCTTCTTTATTGATTTCACTCAACGGCTTGGTTGGCATTGTTTTTACCACAGCCAACTCAATCTCCTGCTTCTGTTCTGGTGCAGTGAAGTCAGCTACAATTTTATCGTATGCTTCCTGATTGCTTGCGGCCCGGTTGTTCGATTCGCCTTGTAAAAAGATTTTTGTTACTGCAGTACCTGTTTCATCAAAGATCTGAAGGCTTTGTTGTAAGCCATGTGGAGTGTGCTGCTTTACGGCAAAACCAAACTTCCATGCAGCAAAAAACACACGGGATTCAATGGGTCCGATTACCGTGGCCATCTGATGTGGGGGTGCTCCCATAATGTCTATCTTCTGAAAAGGGCCCTTGTGTTCCAGTACACAGCTATTGTTGCGTGTCAATGACATCACCCGGCCAAGCTCAGGAAGACGCAGCATGAACTTGGTCCAGTCACCTTGTAATTGTGTGGTGTAATCGCCAACGGTGGTAGCCAATAGTTCTGCCTCACTTACGTTCAGTTCTTCCGCGCAGTCGCGGATACGAAGGGTGGGTTTTATTTTCTTTAACTCTTCCCATGCCGTGCGCAATTCGGCGGCTTTGGATTCAGCAATCTGGCTCATACGTTTACAGTTTTTAATGGTGATTGAAAGATATTTCGGTCAGGTACGATATACGGACATTGTGTGCATGGATCATGATAGACATTGACCCGGCAACAAAAGGTTTCTTCGATAATGCTCTTGGTAAATACTTCATTGATCTTTCCCCGGGCAACTACAGTACCACTCTTCAGGAAATAAATCGTATCCGCAAACTGTGCCACCTGGTTCAGATCATGCACAATGGCCATCACACCGATGTTACGCTCACAGGCATGCTTGACCAGGCTAAAGATCAACTGCTGCTGCGCAATATCAAGGCTCGATGTAGGCTCATCCAGTAATATATAACGCGGATAGTCTCGTTCTTCCCACACCTGTGCCAGCACACGCGCCAGTTGTACACGTTGCTGCTCACCTCCCGAAAGTGTAAGATAGTTACGCTCGTCCCATCCTTGTACGCCTGTCAGCGCCATCACTTCTTTCAGCACCTTCCTGGTTTGCCCGGGTGAGGATTGATAATGCCTTCCCATCGCTACAATCTGCTGTACCGTAAATGGAAACTGTAAATGTGAGCTTTGCGGCAGCACGGAGCGCACTTTAGATAAATCCGTAACGCTGTATTGGGAAACAGAGGTACCATTAATGCTCAACTCACCGCTATACTGATTCGATTCGTTTGATAATATCTTTAACAACGAAGTTTTACCTGCACCATTCGGTCCGGCGATGGCCGTAAATAGTCCGGGTGCGATATCTAAAGAAACATCGTTCAGCAGTTTTCTACCGTTAACCGATAATGATATGTTTCGGGCAGTCATCATCATGAGATCACATTTCTTTTCCTGGCATGAATCAATAAGAAAATAAACACCGGTGCGCCGATCAGTGCCGTCACCACACCTATTGGTAATTCGGCGGGGGCAACTGCAATGCGCGATACCAGGTCAGCCAACAACAATAATAATGGCCCGCCTAAAAGCGATGCAGGCATTACGAGGCGATGATCGGCCTGAAAAGTAGTGCGTATCAGGTGCGGTACTACCAATCCGACAAAGCCAATGATGCCGGATAAGGAAACACTCACACCTACGGCCAGTGCACAGAAGAAAACGATTCCTCTTTTTACTTTTTCTACATCAATACCCATATGAAAAGCTTCTGCCTCGCCAAGTGCAATGGCATTCAGCGCATGCTGATACGTCAACAACCACAAACTGGATAACACAAGGATGGGTGCGGCCACTAGCAAGGCAGGCCATGTGGCACTGCTTAAATCACCCAGTGTCCAGAACGTGAACATGTGCAGTTGATTTTCATTCGCAAAGAAGATAACGAGTCCCATCAAAGCACCACACATGGTATTGATGGCTACTCCGCCCAGTATAAGCATGGCCATATTTGTTTTACCCACCCTACCGCTTATGCGCATCACCAGTAGTGTAGCGATACTACCTCCACCAAAAGCAACGGCAGGCATTAAGAACTTCATGCTGAGGCTATCCGGATACAAAGCGATGGAAGACCCGAACACCACTAATGTGACTACCGATACCGCGGCACCGCTGGATACACCGATCAATCCGGGTTCGACCAACGGATTCCTGAAAAGACCTTGTAATGCTGCACCGCTTATGGATAATGCTCCCCCTATGAGTACAGCCAGCAATACGCGCGGCAGGCGAATACTCCACAACACCGTTTCATGAACAGCATTGATTTCATATTGAACGGAGAATCCCATCTTTTTTAACAGGATCATGGCCATTTCCAGAATCGGAATAGTGACCTGACCAATACGTAATGCAAACAGAAACACCACACCCAATGCGACCCCCAGTGAAATGAGGATAACCGGTATCTTCGCTTGTTTCAAGGTGATGGTGCCCGCCTGCATGGAAACTTACTTGACACCGGGATGAAACTGTGCTACCAGCTCTTTCACCGCTTCGCCCAGGCGTGGACCGAAGTTGGAAAGCTTGATACCATCCATGGCAATGATTTGTTTTTTCTTTCCGGCAGTTGTTTGCCCGACACCGGCAATTTTAAGTACTCCGTCTACACCACCTATGCTTTGAATGCCCGACTCAAACATGAGTATGTAATCCGGATTAGAGGCCATCAATGCTTCTGTATTCAATGGCTTGTACCCCTCTATCCCTGTAACGGCAGACGTTGCTCCGGCCAATGGAAGAATTTCTGAAAATGTATGGGTACCTGCAGCACTCACCGAAGAAGCACCCCGATTATATACACATAATACTTTCGGCTGTACTTTCGATTTCTTTATAGTGGACTGTACTTCGGCCAACTCGCCTTCTATTTTCCTGATGATCTTATCGCCTTCTGCGCTGCGGTTGAGTTCAGCAGCAATTTTTCGAATCAGGTCTCTCGTTCCGTCAAGTGTATAAACACGATCAATGATCATGACTTTAATACCTGCCGATTGGATTTGTGTCAACACAGTAGCCTCTACATACTCCTTTTCAGCAATCAATAAAGTAGGCCGTAAGCTGATGATCCCTTCAGCACTGATACCGGAACGATAACCGATGGAGGGTAATTTTTGAATTTCTGCCGGGTAAAGGCTGGTTTTGTCCGATGCGATGATCTTACCGCATTCTCCCAGCGCACAAACTGTTTCCGTTATCGCGCTACCGGCCGTAATGATCCGCTGTGAATAGGAAACCAGGGTCAGAGCAAGTAAAACGGAGGCAAGAATTGCTTTTTTCATGTTTAGACTGTTTCTAAATTGAAAGGCAAAAGAATATACTATTTAGAATTAATCCAATTAATATTTAAAAAACATGTAAAACATTCAAAAATGGGGATCGCTACTGGTATAACCTGCTGATAGCCATACTCCCTCATTTCGCACCCTATGTACTTTTAATTACCAGGATGAAGCCATACTCATTTTTTTCATTGCAGGGAACCATAGCGGTTTTAGATTTGTACTGTAACAAATAAAATTACAGAATGAGCAACGGCCGTTTTTCGATTTCACTGCACATCCTTACCCTTCTGGATCAGGGAAAGGACGAGTTGCTGTCATCGGAATACCTGGCCGGCAGCATCAACATCAACCCCGTTTTGGTAAGGAAAGAAATTGCCAACCTTAAAAAACACGGGCTGGTGGAAAGTAAGGAAGGGAAAGCCGGAGGTTTTACGTTAGGCAAGCCCTCCAGACAAATTTCGCTTGCTGAGATCTATAAGGCGGTACAAAAAGCTCCCTTGCTTGGACATCAGAAGAACAAACCCAATCCAAAATGTCTGGTGGGGAAACAAATCGACCAACACCTTGATGCGCTGTTTATTGATGCCGAAGAGGCATTGGTCAAACGCCTGGGTAAAACCACGCTCGCCGACTTCGCTAAAAAGTTTTACTAACTACTCTCCCTTTTTTTGAACTAAACTGAAACATTTTTTATTACAGTATAAATTTTAAACAACTAATTAAAACCAATCATTATGAAAATTGCATTAATCGGAGCATCAGGTTTTGTAGGAACGGCTTTATTGAATGAAGCATTGCAGCGTGGCCACCAGGTGACGGCCATTGTACGTCACCCCGAAAAAATCACGGTAAAGAATGACAACCTTACCGTAAAAAAAGGTGATGCCTTCAATAAAGAAGAAATCAAAGACCTGGTTAAAGGACACGATGTTGTATTGAGTTCATACAACCCTGGCTGGACTAACCCTAACATCTACAGTGAATTTATCAAAGCATCAGAAACACTACAACAAGCTACGAAAGAGAGCGGAGTAAAACGTTTCTTTATTATTGGTGGTGCTGGCAGTCTGGAAATAGCGCCAGGATTACAACTGATTGACACACCACAATTCCCTGCCGAATACAAGGAAGGAGCATCTGCCGCGCGTGACTATCTTAACATCATTAAAAAAGAAGACCAACTGGATTGGACCTTCTACAGCCCTGCTATTGAAATGCATCCCGGCATCACTACCGGCCGCACAGGTAAATACCGTTTAGGTACGGATCAGCCCGTATTCAACGATGAAAACAGGAGTATTCATTCGGCAGAAGACCTGAGCATTGCCGTTATCGATGAGTTAGAGAACAAGAAATTCATTAAGAAGCGCTTCACTGCTGCTTATTAATTCATCAAAAAATTACTCATTACCTCGGTCTGTGTCCCCGCAGACCGAAACACATAAGTATATACAATGAATACTGCGATCTGAAAAGACACAGACCACATTGAGAAGTTCATAAAACCAAATTCTCATTACCCCGGTCTGTGTCCTCTCAGACTAAAACAACATAAGTATGTACAGTAAACCCTGCGATCTGAAAAGACACCGACCATATTAAGAAACTTATAAAACCAAATTTACTCCATCACCATTACCTCGGTCTGTGTCCCCAATAAGTATGTGCAGTAAACGCTGCGATCTGAAAAGACACGACCATATTAAGAAGCTTGTAAAACCAAATTTACTCCATCATCTGGACGGAATTCGATTGCGTTAAGCTCAATTGATCTGTGTGTTTTTCACAGTTGAATTTAATTCTAAAGACAGTTGTGTGTTATTACATCTTAAGCGTTATTGAGGAGATAATTTTTCCTCATGAAACACTTACTCCTTCTCTTCTTCCTTCTGTCTGTTCTCACCTCCACCAATGCCCGGCAGAAAAGCATTACAATAATCGCCTATTACTCGGGCGGACCTGAACAAGCAGCACAACTTCCTGCAGAAAAACTGACACATATCATTTTTTCTTTCGGTCATTTGAAAGGAAATCAATTTGACATCGGCAGTAAGCGCGATTCGTCCACCATTAAGAACCTGGTAGCATTGAAGAAACGTAACCCTGCTCTGAAAGTGATCCTATCACTAGGTGGCTGGGGTGGATGCGAAACCTGTTCGGATGTCTTCTCTACTGCATCGGCAAGACACGAGTTTGCGCTTTCCGTATTAAAAGCGAATCAGTATTTTAAAACCGATGGCCTTGATCTGGATTGGGAATATCCTGCCATAGAAGGTCCCCCGGGACATGCCTACAAAGCAGAAGATAAAGATAATTTCACCTCACTCATTAAAGAACTGCGTACTACGCTGGGCAAAAAAAGTGAAATCAGTTTTGCTGCGGGCGGTATAAAAAAGTTTCTGGATGAATCGGTAGACTGGAAAGCAATTATCCCGCTAATCGACCGTGTCAATATGATGACTTACGATCTGGTGGGAGGATATTCGATCCGTACCGGGCACCACACGCCATTGTATTCTACGGCTGAACAACCGGCATCAACCGACTATGCCATTCAATACCTGATTAAACAGGGCGTTCCGGCTAGCAAACTTGTATTAGGTGCCGCTTTCTATGGAAGAATGTGGGAAGAGGTTCCCTCCGTTAATAATGGGTTATATCAAAGCGGAAAATTCAAAGAGTTTATTGACTTTAAGAATTTTGACACCCGCTTTGATGCCAATAGCGGTTTTACTTTTTACTGGGATGAGGTGGCCAAGGCACCTTATCTGTATAATGCCGAGAAGAAGCTGTATGTCACCTATGATGATAAAAAATCCATGGCACTGAAGACACAATACGCAATCGACAATAAACTGGATGGTATCATGTTCTGGGAATTGGCGTGTGACAAAGAAAAAGATGGTCTTCTTGATGTAATCGTGAACGTGAAAAATGAAGCCAGGCACAAAAAATAACCAAGAAGAGCGGTGATGAAACGCATTTACTGATTCATCACCTCTTCCGGTCTGGTTTTCCATCGCTCATGCATCCATATCCATTGTGCCGGGTACTGGCGGATGCGCTGCTCAATGAGGGTAGTAAAAACCTGTGTATTGTAATTAATATCTTCTTCTTCGTTACCCGTGATGTGTAATGGAATCTCAGGAAGAATCTCAATGTGCTGCATGCCATCATCACCTAAGTGACTAAAGGCAGGAAGCACCGCGGCACCCGTCTTCAAAGCCATTAATGCTGCTCCGATAGGCGTGGAAGCAGATCTTCCAAAAAAATGAACGAAGGTGCTCTTTACTTTTCTTGTATCCTGATCAATCAGCAAGGCTACCGACCCACCTGCTTTCAATGTTTTCATCATGGGGTAAGTGGCTTTATCCCGTTCAACGTAATTTGTACCATTTTTATTCCGGTGCTTCCACATCAGATCGTTGAGCCGTTTATCTTTTAGCGGTGTACCAATCACCATAAAATTCAGTCCGCGTACGGCCATGCTCGTGATCTGAAACTCAAATGCACCAAGATGACAGGCGACAAACACCACGCCTTTTCCTTTGCGATCAGCTACTTCAAAATTCTCAAATCCTTTCATGATCACAAATTCATTCAGCTTCTCCAGGGTATCCACCTGGGAGGTGGCTCTCAGTACATCGCCTACATTTTTTCCCAATTGCACAAACATCTCCGTTGCAAGAGCTTCGATCTCGGCCTTCGATTTCTCCTTGCCGAAAGCAATGGTCAGGTTTTCAATTGAAATTCGCTTGGTCTTCTTTGCAAAATAAGACGTCAGTTTACCCAATCTTCCACAAAACTTCAGCCATGCCGAACGCGATACGCCATTGGCAATGGCAATCAGGAACCTCACCAAAAAGTAAAGAAGCGTGTACTTGATTTTTTTTCTGAAAGTCCGGAGTGAGGCCATATGTCGTGAATATAAGAACAATTAAAAAAATGCTGCTTATTTATTCCCCTCTTCTACGGTATAATTCCATTTCCGATCAACTCTTCTACTTGAGTCATCGTTTCAAAAGCCAAAATGGAAACATGGCCTATCCAGGAAAATTAATGATGAATTCGGTCACGGGTCATCAATACAAGTTCATACAAACCAGCCGCGACACCGCAGGAGAACTCCTGGAGATGGAGGTCACGTATAAGGCACATCTGAAAGAACCTCCTCCACACTATCATCCTTACCAATCGGAAGAGTTTACCATTTTATCAGGAGAATTGACGGTGAACAAGAATGGAAAAACCGAAGTATATAAATCCGGAGATCAATTTCGTATCCCAGCCAATGAGATCCACTCCATGTGGAATGACTCGCATCAACCTGCCATCGTAAACTGGAAAATAACACCCGCTTTGAATTCAGAATACTTATTTGAAACCACGGTTGGCCTTGCCAACGAAGGCAAAACGAATACAGAAGGCTTGCCATCATTACTTCAACTGGCGGTCATGCTTCCTTATTTTGAGAGTGTGTTTCGTACAGTGAAGCCGCCCTATGCATGGCAAAAAATAATTTTTAATCTACTGGCCCCGATCGCCCGGATGAAAGGATATGAACCCTTTTATAAAAAGTATATCAATTAAAAATTCATAAAAAAAAGCCCTCCATCGCTGAAGAGCTTTTTATTCTAACTAAACCTAAACTACTAAAAATAGAACAAAAGGTTGATCGCACCGGAAAGGTTATCCAATGATGCACCTACGAATGTGAAATAGTTGCCTGGTGTACCTACATCTGTCTTCACTTGCTTTACCGAATTGGAATTAGCATCCCAACGCTCAGAAGTCATCAACGTGCGGCTTGCTGAACGGAAGGCTACCGAGTAACCAAATTCACCTCCAATAGAAACGCGTGGCCCGATGAAATATTCAACGCCGATAAATCCGCGAACGCCAGCATAGTAAGTAGCTCCTGTCTTTTGCTCCACTACACGTGAAGTGGTTGCCGCAGCAGAACCACCAAGAATGTTTCCACCAAAGTTGGTAGTAGTTGGAGCATTAAAGTCAATGCTCATGGCATTGCCATACTCGTAAGTTTGTTTGGCACCGGTATAGCCCAATACCACTTCACCACCATAAACACCTTGTACACGGCTTTTACCTCTGCGTTTTTCATAACCTGCGGCCAATAAAATTGTCTGGCTGCTCGTCTTTCTGAAGTCTTCAGTAAAAGCAGGATAGTTAACATCAGGTGCTACCTCATTCTTATTGACTACTGCTTTATCTACTTGTGTACCTACACCTACGTTAAAGCGGACACGGTAAGCAGTGTTCGCATCAATCATGTATTTACCAAACAAGCCAATGTTGTTAGCCGGGTTAGTCACATAGTTGAATGACGCACTGTTATTAAAAGTATTTCCATTGAAGAAATTGCCCGTGTACTGAAGAAAAGGGGTTGCACTCACTCCCAATCCCCACTCACCTGCTTCAGGGAGAATATTGATTCCTCTTTTCGATTTCAAAACTACCGGCTCTTCGCTGGTCGTTGATGTTTCTTGCGCTTGGATTGCTTTGAAGCAAACCAACGCAAAGAATAATATAATTAATCTTTTCATCTCTTGATCTGTAAAGTTGAATTAATAGTTAAAATCCTGAATCTTAGTCTGATTCTTAATCACAGCTACAGTACGTGTACTTCCAGTAAATACCGTAGATACAGGAGCTGAATTAGTCGTTACATCTGCACGGAAGTCAGGAAAATACAACTTTACAGAAGAACCTCTTGGACCCGCTTCAACCTCAATAGAATATTCTCCTGTAGCCGATACAGTGGTTTCGTAATACTTATTTGGATAAACTACTGATCCACTAACGTTTGTAGCTAAATCAGCTGTTGATATCTCAGCAATGATTTTAATTCCTTGTGAAACATTTTCAAGGCCTGTTGTCGTGGTATTCAATTCAGCCTTTACACGACCGGTGATTGTTGCTTTTCCAATGATTTCTTCAGTTGGACGTGGGTTTACAGAATTTTCATTCTGACAAGCAGAGAAGACAACAGCAACCGCTACGATTAAGTAAAAAATTGTTTTCATAATTTGTTAATTGATTTGAGGGATTAAATTAAGTGTGCGAAGAAATCACATTTAATGATCTTATAAAAAAAACACTCGCCCAACGAACAGAAAACAAAAGATTACTGCAGGGTTAATCGTCCAAATAAAATTTTACGTTAACTCAGGTTATCTCTACTTATCCATCGATAAAATGACATTAAGGAAATGTTATGCTAATTGAAAATGTTATCCACAATTGCTATTCAATTGATAGTCACCTTCATTCTTTTTCAACAACACCCAAGCGAAGGAACAATGGAAATGTGATTGTCCTTATTTCGTCACCCCACAAAGGGGATATGTCATTGATCAATACACCAACAGGATTAACGCCATGCTGCTCGATATACTTCACCACGGCTGACCAGGTATGGATATAGCCATAAAACTGGGCTTTGCTCCATTCAACGGTGATGAACAATGAAGGGGCGGTTATTTCCTTAAAGGGGAAAGCGAGTGTGACATATGCTTCGTCAACAAACTTACGCTCGTTATCCCAATAAGGACCAATTACATTTTTATAAAAGTGGTGCAGCTTATCATCGATAGATGGTGTAACACGTAAAAGGCCATACCCCCAAACAGCGAGTACACTACCTGCTTTTGCTACACGGTTCACTTCCTTATAAAAGGCAGCGGTATCCAGCCAGTGTAATGCCTGCCCTACCGTAATCAAATCAAAAGTATCGTCTGCAAAAGAGGTTTGCTCTGCCGGGCTTACACTGTAATGAATCGTAAGGGATGGAATTGCATTTTCGATTTGCTTTGCGCTTAGGTCAGTCGCTTCAATTTTAGCAAAGTAAGGTACAAGATCGCGTGCTACCTGTCCGTTGCCGCAAGCACAGTCCCAGGCATTGTTTCTTTCTTTGACGTAACCTAAAATAAAATCATACAGTGCTTTCGGATAAGTAGGCCGAAAAGAAGCATATTGCCTGGCATGACCGGAAAACAAATCTTTGGGTGGACTCACTTCGTAACTATTGGTTTTCTATAACCGGGTCCGCGTATTGCCTTGCCGGGGAATGCTCCTGTATGTTCTCCTTCTTTCAGAACATGCGTGCCATTGACAAATACATGAACAACACCCGTTGAGTATTGATGCGGATTATCAAACGTTGCCTGATCAATGATTTGCTTGGGATCAAAGACCACGATATCGGCATAATATCCTTTCTTTAACTCACCCCGTTTCTTGATTTTCAGATGCGATATGGGTAAAGAAGTCATGCGCCTTACACCTTCTTCCATGGACATCAGTTTTTCATCACGTACATATTTACCTAAGAATCGGGCGAATGTTCCATAAGCACGCGGATGCGTTCCCTGCTCCATAAACTCAGGTGTCAATGCCAATGAGCCTCCATCCGATCCAATACTCACGTACGGCTTCTCCAGCATCTTCTTCATGTTCTCTTCCGAAATCAAAAAGAACACCGCGGGTATCGATGATTTATCTGCGACCAATAAATCCAATACTGTTTCATCGGCATTCTTGCCGTGTAATAACGCTACTTCAGTCAATCGCTTGCTTTTATATAATCTATTCAATGAATCCTTTCTAAAGCCCAGCAACATCACATTTTTGGGATCTGAATTTTTGGTGGGAATACCTTTTTCCATCTCATATAAGATTCGTTTCCGTGTAACAGGGTCTTTGATACGTGCGCGCATTTGAGTAAGCCCTCCCTCCTGCGCCCAGGTAGGTACGCGTTCTTTCAAACCGGTTGCGCTTGCTACGTACGGATACATGTTGGCCGTTATCTTTAAACCGGCACGCTGTGCGCTATCAATCTTAGCAAGAACAGAATCGATTTTATTCCAGTTACGCTGATGGTTAATCTTCAAGTGATAGATCTCTGCCGGAAGATTTGCTTCTTTGGAAATGCGAAGTGCCTCGTTGATGGCTTCCAGTATCTGATCGCTTTCACTGCGCAGGTGGGTGATGTAGGAACCTCCATATTTAGCGGCTACCTTACTTAATTCAATCAGTTCTTCGGTAGCAGCAAAAGTAGCCGGTGCATAAATCAATGAGGTGCCTAAGCCCATAGCGCCCTGTTCCATCGCCTGCTTTACCAGGTCTTTCATTTGTTGCAGCTCTCCGGGATCAGGTTTTCTGTTTTCCTGATCAAGTACGAACGTGCGCACCGTAGTGGCCCCTACAAAAGACGCAAAGTTGGGACTGACACCTTTCTTTTCAAGATGATCAAAGTATCCACCCAGCGTAGTCCATAGCTTGTCATTTTTTTTTCGATGTCGCGGGCCAGGGCTCCAGCCTTCACCAAACACTTCCAGTGTCACACCTTGCTTGATGTCGCTCATGCTTCGTCCATCCGTGAGCAATGTGCCATCCGCCCAACTCAACATGTTGACAAAACCCGGAGCAATAGCCAGGTGGTTTAGATTAATTTCAGTCTTTCCTTTGGCTTTAGACAGGTCTCCTATGGCCGCAATGGTATCGGCATTGATACCTACGTCTCCTGTATACGATTTACTGCCAGTGCCATCATAGATGATTCCATTACGTAACAGAATATCGTATCGCGTCTGAGCACGGCCAACAGACAAGAACAACACGAAGAAAAGAAAAAGGATAAATCGCATGAACAAAAGTACGGATTATGCAAGGTAAATAGCACGCAAAGACGTAATAGAAATGCTAGGCGCTCTTCGATTACTTCGTGATGACGGGAAACGCCGAGATTCTCAATCGTGCTGCCCCCATCGGAATCAACGTAATCTCCTGCACCGCTTCACTTGCAGTAACCGGACTTCCCGGAACTTCTGAACACAAACCATATTGATCGATGGTCCAGCCGGGAATCTTCGCACCTTTGGCTTTCAACTCAATGGGAACTGCCGCCTGCGTGAACGGAAAATCATCCGAAGGCCAAGGCTTGCGCTGAATTGTAAACGATTTTTCCAGATTACTGAAATCATTTATCAAGCCAAAGTTCCACGGCCCCCCAGGAAGTATTTCATACGATGGCCACTTCGCCGGATCCGCAGTGGGTTGCCATTTGGCATCATGCTGGGCTGTCTTCTTGCTATCTACCTTAATGTATTTCTCATTGATCTTTAACGAAAAAGTAAGTGGTCCATAATTTACACTCACGCTATTCTTATTCTTTTCCCAGGTTCTGATTTTCAGTTTCATAGGAAAATCCAATGTAACCCGGTCTGCATTCTTCCACGTATTCATGATTCGTACATAGTGACCGGCTACCGCGTTTACGGCAATCAACTGATCATTGACCTTGATCACAGGCTTATCACACCACGCGGGGATGCGCAGATACAAAGGAAAAGCAGTCGGGTTCATCATCGACATTTTAAATTTCACCTGCTCTTCAAAAGGATAGTGTGTTTCCTGTTTGATCACTACTTCTGATCCACTTGCCACCTTGGCTTTCACTTCGCTGTCCGAATAAAGTACGGCTGCCAATCCATTATCGGGCGTAGCCATCCAAAGGTTTTCCACATAATATACCCAGCCGCTGGTATGGTTATGCTGGCAGCAACGGCTGCTGAATGGATTCATCATCAGGAAAGGACCATCATTATCAATACCGGGACTATGATTTTTACCATCACTCATTACCATGTTAGGTGCAGTGAGGTAACGCAGTGATTTATAATCGGGCATAAAAGCTGCGGGGAAAGTATTAAAGGCGACATCTTCCGCATTCTCTGCCCAGAAGGTATCACCGGTCATGCGAAGCATAATTTCATCGGATGTCATCTGCTCGACCATGCCGCACGTTTCCACCGCCTGACGCGGATCATAAAAACCTTTGCGCGAGTTTTCATCTCCACCAAACATGCCCCCGGGCACCTGCCCATACATCTGCCGTATCAAATTCTGGTTATCATAACTTGCCTGCAGATCGGAAGGATCTTTACTCTGCTGATAATAAGTGGCTGGTTCGCGAAAGCATTGTGCAATGTTTACGTTGTGCCAGTTGGGCAACCAGTTTTTCAATCGCCAGTTGGCAGTGTTACGATGAATCTTGGAGGCCAGCTCTAGCAGGTAAGGCTCTTTCGTCATGTTATACAACCAGTACACACTATACAGGTTATCACCACCACGACTGTTCTCCCAATAATCCGTAAGGAAATCATTCTCAGGTATCGAAAGCTGCCACTTGAAATAGCGGGTCATGTGTGTAATCACACGTGCATCGTTGCTATGTTCATAGTACGATTGCAGTACAAAGAGCATCAGCATCTGCGCCCACAGATCGCGCTTACCTTTGTTCTTAGCCACCACTACAGGCCCGAAGTCACCATTATCGCGCTGGCTGTTCAACGTACCCTCAATCCAGACCATCGCTTCTTCTATCATTTTTTTATCTCTCAATACATAACCAATATTGGCGTAGCCTTTCAGCCAGTACGGCATCTCTTCCCAGCCCCAGTCACCGGTACCTTCTTTATTGAGCCACGCATTATTTTTTTTGGTGAGCCAGATGCTGATCTCACCCAGCCGACCGGTAAGTCCTTCACGTTGCAACTCCAGGCTCTTCAGCAACCATCCTTTGGGCTCGATTGCTCCAACGGGCAGCTTTACTAAATGCTGGGGCCGAAGCGGAGATTGATTAGTCAGGTAAAATGAATTTAATTTATCGTTCGCTGGTTTTTCTACTACCGATGCTTCGCCTTTGAACTGAGCATACGCGACAGTACTAATGATGAATAAAAGAAGCGTTACTGTTTTTTGCATAATGATGGTCTGAATGTTATCAAATGTAATTTTTGCAATAAGGGAAAACAAACGTTCATTTTGCGTTTTTTAAGTACCTTGTGCTGTGGCAAAAAAGAAAGATACACGCATATTACCGGTTTATGATATTGAAACGTTCCGCGGAACAGGAAGTAAAAATGAATTCTTTGATATTAAAATTCTGGAGCAACATCTTCATGAACATGAAGTTACCCTTCAGCCACATCGTCATGACTGCTACCTGATATTGCTGGTAACACACGGTCATGGCAAACACATCATCGATTTTGAAACGCACGATATCCAACCTTATTCTGCGTTTTTCCTTACTCCTGGACAAGTCCATTCGTGGAGTTTTACGGAAGATGCCAAAGGCTATGTGATCTTTTTCACCTCTTCCTTTTATATGCTCTATAAAAGAGAGAAGCACCTCTCCGACTTTCCTTTCTTTCGAACACTGGAAAATCCGGGTACGCTGCAACTGGACGAGCATAAGGAAGGGTTGCTGATCACCATGCTGCAGGAAATGGTAGCCGAAAATACAAAGGAAGAATTTGGTCGTGATGAAATGCTGCGCAACTGCCTCGATATTATACTTACACGGTTATCGCGCTATTACGAACAGAGTACCCCTCTTACGGCTAACTCATCGGTAACCCTGCAAATCCGTCAACTGGAGACATTGATCGAAACGCATTTCATAAAACTGAAATCGCCTGCCGAATATGCCGACCTGATGAACGTAACAGCCCGGCACCTGAATGATGTTTGTAAACTGGCTCTTAACAAAACGGTGAGCGACCTTATTCATGAACGTCAGTTGCTGGAAGCAAAACGACTATTAGCTTTCACCATGGCGGGAATAAAGCAAATAGCTGATCATCTTGAATTCAATGACAAATCGTATTTCATGCGTTTTTTCAAAAAGTACATGGGAATAACCCCTGATCAGTTTCGCGAAAACTACCTGAAAGTGCACCGACACCCGTAATCTGTCCACCTCCTGAGGCGGGGGTATCCCGTATACTTGTATAGTTATTACACAATACAAAATACAGGAAATCATGATCGACAAAGGCACCAAACTATACAGCATCGTGCACGAAAAATGCCCACGTTGCCAGGAAGGAAATCTTTTTGCTACGGCTCCTTATAATGTACTTCACTTTTCAGAGATGAATAAGGCCTGCGCTCATTGTGGTGTTCGGTTCGGAGATGAACCTTCTTACTTCTTCGGAGCGATGTACGTGAGCTATGCGTTCCAGGTGATGATTATGGTTGCCACCTATCTGGTTTTACGCTTAACCACTAACCCGGAGGCATGGGTCTACATCGTGGTATCGTTAACTGCAACCGTGGCTACAATCCCTTTTAGTTTCCGGCTTTCAAGAAGTGTATGGATTAACCTGTTTGTTTCTTATCAACCGGAGGGGAGTAAATAATAAGGTGGATTTACTTGCTGGTAACCTGGTACGCTTTC
This sequence comes from Flammeovirgaceae bacterium, assembly GCA_023251155.1. Classification (GTDB taxonomy): domain Bacteria; phylum Bacteroidota; class Bacteroidia; order Cytophagales; family Cyclobacteriaceae; genus ELB16-189. Next base: position 60,344 of record JAHEZH010000006.1, read on the forward strand.
TCACCGTTCACTTCCGATTCTTTGATCGCACGTAGCTGAATCATTTCGGAAAGCATGGTTTTAATAGTGGCTTCGTTTTCGGCACCCAGATGAGCTACCAGTTCGCTGTATTTTTTAATGGTATTAGGAGCCTTACGGAAATCGGTGATGAAATTGAGAATGTCGATTTTCTTAATCATAGATAAAAGCGCTTTTCGCGATTAACGAAATCACAAAAAAATGGTTGAGTTTTTGGCATTTCATTTTGACAAGTGGTCGTTCATTTATTTCTAAATCCCAAAATCGGGTTGAGCGGAAAAGATTACTTCTTTTTGGTTTTACGCTTAGCTATATTTTGCTTTACCCGATACTTCACCATTTTAGTAATCAGCCGCAGTGGCATGGGCTCATCCAGCGGAAACTGGATGGACCCACGGCCGGTTTTGTAACGGGCAAAATCTTTCCTGAATTCTTCCTTTCCGGTCGGCACAGAATAAAACCCGATGTGTTTTTTAAAGGCGGCAAAAAATACCAGGTTACCATGAAAAACAAATCCGGGCATGGCATATTTGATAACCTCCTCTGCTTTTGGCGCAGCGTTGACTACCGCTTGACGCACTTGTTTTAAGGCAGCCTGCGTTTCTTTTGAAAATGCGGCGATATATTCATCCATGTCAGCAGGTAAAGCTTTCCTTGTCGTAGTCATAAAGTTGATCGGTGTTTACTTAACAAATCTAACGGATCATTCAAAAAGGAAGGTGGTGTGATCGCGACTTTATGAGGGCGAATTGCGACTGATGATGAGCCACGAATGCACGAATAATGCATCTGTTTCGTGTATTCGTGACTATTTTATTGGGTTTCCAATTGCTGAACAATTCGCTTCATCATTGCCGGCATGTCAAGACGATGAAAAGGTTTAACAGGAAAGAAATAGAAACGCCCCATTCGGTTGTGAAATTTCACGCTAGTAGAGATGGTCCGCATGCGGGGATGAGATTCATTTTGCTGTGGACTCAATAATAACGACACTCTGAAATCAAGATGCATATCATCTTCGCCCATGATCACTTCATTTTCAGTGTGCGCAAATACTTTAAATAATCCGAGTTGCTCACCTGGCTCATGATTCAGTTACTCTTGCCGGTTTCCGTTAGGAATTTTTGCCCCAAAGAGAGCAACTGCTTTATTGCGAAAAGAGAAAAGCTTCTCCACCCAACCCGGTGCGCTGGTCAAGAAGGCTTTGCCAACATCCTGCGAAGTAATCTCATTTTGTGGATCGTTCAAGTCAGCAGTGAAGTTGTCGATATAATCATAAGCGGAATTATTGTTGAGTAGGGATTGAGCAGGAAGCGAAAATACTTTGGAAGGCATTTTGAAACGGAATAGGATACCTCAAAGGTAATTTCTGATTATTCTTCTTTCAAAATCCGGGCAGGATTCACTCTCGCTGCGCGCCACGCCTGCGAACCAACAGTCAGCCAGGCAATCAACAACGCGGCTATTCCTGCCAAGACAAAGTACCAGATAGTGATCTCTGTTCTATAGGCGAAACTACTCAACCACTGTTGCGTCATCCAATAGCTGAAGGGCAAGGCAATCAGCACCGCAATCAAAACAATGCGCGTAAAGTCGGCGGAGAGTAAATGAATGATTTGCCACTCGGCAGCCCCCAGTATTTTGCGTATGCCGATTTCCTTTCGCCTGCGCTCTGCGGTGAAAGCAGCAAGCCCTAAAAGACCAAGGCACGAAATAAGAATAGCCATTGCAGCAAAGTAGCGAGACAATGATGCGACTCGTTGCTCCGCTTCATATTGCTGTTGATAAGCGGTATCCAGGAAATGAACGTCCAACGGCAGACTTGAATGATTTCGTTTATAATATTCATTAAGCAGGGCCACTGTTTCGGCATGGCGCTGCTTTTCTATTTTCACCATTGTTACGATCGTTTCGTTAGGTGAAAGGCGAAAGAAGAAAGGTTTTATTTTTTTATGAAGTGATTGAAAATGAAAATCATTCATCACTCCAATGATAGTTCGTGGTGCGCCATTCACCTGAATTACTTTTCCTATTGGATCCTTAAGTTCCATTGCTCCAATAGCCGTTTCATTAAAAATGACTGCTGATGTATCGGAAAGAAAATCGCGCGAGAAACTTCTGCCTGCACTTAGTTTTATACCTAATGTCTCTATGAGATCATAATTAACGGCCATCTGCGAAAAGCGCACCTGGTCGTTATCGTTTTTACCATCCCATCGTAATCCTGTCGCTTCCGAAGAAGCGGACACGGGAGTAAACTGTGCGGTAGTAGCATTTACCACACCGGGTATAGCTTTAAGCCCGGAAAGGAAAGACGTTGTATTCTTTGCTTCCTCTCCTTCCATGTCAAAATAAATCACCTGGTCCGTCTGATAGCCGAGGTTTTTTGTCTGTACAAATTCAACCTGACGATATACTACAGCGACCGCAACGATAAAAATGATGGAGACCGTAAACTGAAAAATGACCAGGCCTTTACGCGCCCACAACGCCCCCGGCGAACTACTGTTCTTTCCTTTAAGCACCGTTGCCGGCTGAAATCCGGATAGGTAAATTGCCGGATAGCTACCGGCAATCAATCCCGTAAGGAAGGCAATACCCAAAAAGGAAAATACAACCGATGCACCTACTTGCAATGAAAGCTCCTTGCCGGTTATGCTATTGAAAGCCGGAAGCGCAAGATCAACCATCAGTAGCGAAACAAACAACGATAGCAAACTCATGACCAGGGCCTCACCCAGGTAATGGGCGATCAGTGTGCCGCGATGTGCACCTACTGCTTTCTTTATCCCTACCTCCTTCATTCTTCGGGAAGCCTTTGCGGTAAACAAGTTCATGAAGTTGATGCAGGCTAGCAGAAGAATAAACACCGCTATCATGGAGAATAAATTCACATACTCAATCCTCCCGCCCGATTGCTCGCCGTTTTCATAATTGCCATACAGATAACCATCCGAATAGGGTCTCAGGAATAAACGGGAAGTCGCTTGCGGAAATTTACTCTTGACAAACCCGGAGATACGAGCATTAAAGGCATCGGCATCTGTCCCTTCCTTTAACACAACAAAAGTATTGAAAGGCCCACCCGGTGATAAACCAGCAGGAGCATTCATGATTTCATTCCAGGCATCGAATGACAAAATAAAATCAAACTGTTGGGTGGAATTTCCAGGAATCGGGCTAAAGATACCGGTAACGGCACATTCCTTTTTAAGATCAAACCATTGCCACTCCATGATTTTACCAATACAATCGGTGGTCTGGAATAATTTCATTGCCAACGACTCCGAGATAACGATGGCGTTCCTGTCAGCAAGTACTTGTCCTTTATTTCCCTTTACGAGCGGATAAGAAAATACGTTGAAGTAATTCTTGTCAGCAAAATAACCGGAGGCATTGAGGTGATTCTCATGACCCGAAACGGTAAACTTCTGAAACCAGGAAGGAGGCGTGATGACGGTAGCCATCTCCACTTCCGGCATTTCATTCATCCAGATTTCGCCGAGTACACCTGCTGTACCATCACCCGTGATCACCTCATTGTTGATCACCTCATTGCTCATCACCTGAAAAAGTCTTCCCTCCTTTTCATGAAAAGTATCCACACTCCTCTCATCACTCACCCATAGATAAATCAACAGGGTGCATGCCAATGCGGTTGATAATCCGATAAGATTGATGAAGAACGTACTTTTATAACGGATAAATCCGCGAAGTATGAGAAGCAGTTGATGTTTGATCATGAGCTACGTTTTTAATAGTGAAGTTACCCGTTACAGGCATCTGTGAATGTGACTGGTTTACTCTTCCTTCAAACATTGCGTGGGATTAACCTTAGCCGCTCTCAATGCCTGTGCTCCCACTGTGAGCCACGAGATGAACAACGCAAGTACACCCGCTCCAATAAAGAACCACCACTGTAGCTCAATCCGATAAACAAAATCACTTAGCCACTCACGCATGGCCAGGAAGCTGGCGGGTAATGCAATGAAGATAGCGATCAGCACAATTCGCGTGAAATCGCTGGAGATGAGGTACACAATACCCAACTCACTTGATCCTAAAATTTTCCGGATTCCCATTTCTTTTCTTCTTCGCTCGGCCGTGAAGGAAGCAAGACCAAACAGCCCCAGGCAAGAAATCAAAATAGCAAGGCAGGCAAAGTATTTAGACAAGGTAGCTACGCGCTGCTCACTCTCATACATGGACCGATAATCGTTGTCCACAAAATCATAATCGAAAGTGAAGTTTGGATTAATTTTCCTGAAGAGGTGCTGAATATTGCCTAGCGTAGTACGCTCCTCACCGGGCTTTAGTCGCACCATTAAAAAATAAGTGTCGTTGTTATCAAAGCGGATAAAGACCGGCTTTACTTCCTGATGCAGTGATTCAAAGTTAAAGTTCTTCGCCACGCCAATGATTTCGCAATCTTTGCCATAAAGTTTTACCTTTTTTCCCACAGGATCCTTCATACCCATGAACTCAATGGCTTTTTCATTAAAAATAATTCGGGCAGTATCCGGTGCGTACTCACGGGAGAAACTTCGTCCTTCTTTCATCTCCACACCCATGGTTTCAATCATGCCGTAGTTGACCGTAAAGTTTTCAAACTCTGTACGATCATCCGGGTCTTTACCTTCCCATACCACTCCCGATGTTCCACTGTTATGACCTGTCAGCGAGTGATTGGAGCTGGACGCATTCACCACTCCGGGAAGTTTTCTGATTTCTTCAATCAGGGTTTCCTGATTGCTCATCTCTGACAAAGCTCCATTCATCGGAAAGTAAATCAGGTTTTCCTTTTGATAGCCGAGACTCGCTGATTGCACGTACTCTACCTGTTTGTAGACTACCACTACGGCCACTATGAAAACGATCGACAAGGTAAACTGAAATACCACAAGTCCTTTACGCGCCCAGGCTTCACCCAGTGAGTTATTTATTTTTCCTTTCAGCACTTTCGCGGGACTAAAACCGGAGAGATAAAGGGCCGGATAGCTTCCTGCTAAAATTCCGGTAACCAAAATCACTGCCAGAAAGCTCATCACCATGGTGGCATCTAAATGAAGAGACAGCTGTTTGCCCGTGATGACATTGAATTGTGAGAGTAATAGATCGACCAGGAGCAAAGCGACCAGGAAGGATAGAAAACTCAGAAATACTGACTCGCCCAGGTATTGAATTACCAATGTTCTGCGTGCAGCACCAATTGCTTTTTTGATACCCACTTCTTTTATTTTACGCGATGCTTTAGCCGTAGAAAGATTCATGAAGTTGATACACGCAATCACCAGGATAAAGACAGCGATGAGTGAAAACAACTTCACATAAGTAATTCTCCCACCTACCAGCTTTCCGTTTTCATACTTACCATATAAATAATCCGCTGAATAGTTTTTCAAAAACACTGTCCGGTGGGTGATCCTGGCTTCTGTTTTTACTTTGACCAGGTCGGCAATCTTAGTGTTGAATGCATTTACATCCACTCCTGGTTTTAAAAGCACTACGGTAAGCACGCTGGTACTTCCCCATGTTTTCAGGTACGCTCTGTCTTCGGCAAATTTTTCAAAGGATAACACAAATTCGAACTGATCGGTAGCATTGACCGGCATGCTTCTGAACACACCTGCTATCTGAAACGAGGAATTGTGCTGAAACTCGATCATCTTGCCAATCAGATGATCGGTCGTATTGAAAAGCTTCATGGCAAGTACATCGCTGATCACAATGGCATTTCTGTCGTCCATCATACGGGCAGGATTACCCTCAATGATCCTGTAAGAAAACATGTTGAAAAAATCCTTGCTCACAAATCGGCCGATAGCGCTCACGTTCTTATCATCCACAGTAAGTTCATAATCACCCGGGCGGGTGGCTTGGCAAACATATTCTACTTCCGGCATTTCATCCGCCAGTACATCTGCCAAAGGACCGGAAGTGGTTGGCGAAGTCCATATTCCATCGGCTTTCACACGATGCTCCATCGCACGGTACAAGCGCGCATCTTTATCATTAAACTTATCAACCGATAACTCATCGGCTACCCATAAGTAAATCAGCAACACACACGCCAATCCGGTTGATAGCCCAATAAGGTTGATAATGAAGGCACTTTTAAATCGTAGAATGTTGCGATAAACGAGGAGAAGATGGTGACGTAGCATAGATTTTTTTTTAATTGATCAACTATTGAAAATGGTCCGTTCAGTTCGTGCCTCTTAATCGTCACATGAACAAATGAATCCCGATGAACTAGTTCAGTCCTCTTTCAAGCACGTTGCCGGGTTTACTCGTGCTGCTTTGAATGCTTGTGCGCTTACGGTGATCCATGCCATGAAGAGCGCCACAACGCCTGAGCCAGCGAAGTACCACCACTGCAATGGAATTTTATAGGCAAAGCTGCTGAGCCATTGATGCAGCAATAAGTAACTCACCGGTAATGCAATACAGGAAGACAGCAATACAATCCTTGTAAAATCAGAAGACAACAGGTAAATGATGCCCCATTCGCTGGAACCCAATACTTTACGAATACCGATCTCTTTCCACCTTCGCTCAGCGGTAAAGGCTGCCAATCCAAATAACCCGAGGCAGGAAATCAATATCGCCATGACCGCAAAGTAGTGAGATAATGTAGCTACGCGTTGCTCTGAAGCATAAAGTTGCTGATAGTCTTCATCCAGAAAATGATATTCGAAAACCAGACCCGGGTTATACTTGCGATAAAAAACGCTCAGTTGCTTCAGCGTCTCCGCCTCGCTTCCTCCTTGCAGGCGTACCATAATACGACTCGGCGTATCGGGCACCATCGGAATCAGAAAAAGAAAACACGGCCCCACCTTTTCATACATCGATTCAAAGTGAAAGTCCTTTACTACACCTACTATTCGTTTTTCCTCGCCCCATATTTTTATATTCTTACCCACAGGATCTTTCAGTCCCATGCTTTTAATAGCGGCTTCATTAAAAATGATCTGATGGGAAGATCCGTACTTCTCAGAGAACGGTTTGCCATCCAATATTTTCATTTCCATGGTTTCAATGAGATCATATCCTACCTCCAGGTTGCTGAAATAAGTCGGGTCATCAACACTCTTTCCCTCCCATTGAATATCCTTAGTTCCACCATGGCCACCCATCAGATCGTGATAGAAGCGTGCCGCATTAATTACTCCGGGAATCGTTTTCAACTCATTCAATAATCCATCGCTTACTTTCTCGGTATCGAAGTAAACAATGTGATCTCGCTGATATCCCAGATCAGCAGATTGAATGAAGCGCATTTGTTGATAGACCACCCACACCCCTGCTACCAATAAAATACTGATGGTAAACTGAAACAACACCAGTCCTTTTCGTGCGATTAATTCCCCCATACGTGTAGGCAGTTTGCCTTTCAATACGGTTACCGGGTTAAATCCAGACAGGTACAGGGCGGGATAACTTCCGGAGACAAAACCGGTGAACAACGCGATACCAACCATCGAAAGAATTAAGGGTGCCTCTGCGTTCAGTGTCAGGTTCTTTCCTGTAAGGAGATTGAAAGACGGCAGCAAAAGATCCACGATTAACAGCCCTGCCGTCAGCGATAAAAAGCTCATGAGCATGGATTCGCCCAGGTATTGAAAAACCAATGTATGGCGTGCAGCTCCCATCGCCTTTTTTACACCTACTTCCTTTATTCTTCGCGAAGCTTTGGCGGTAGACAGGTTCATAAAATTGACGCACGCGATGGCCAGAATGAATAGGGCGATAATGGAAAATAATTTCACATACTGTATTCGCCCGCCGGAAGGAAGACCGTTCTTATAGTTTCCGTGTAAATAACGATCCGCATAGGGCTGCGCGAATAACGTACTGGTTGCATGGCTGTTTTTGAATTTTAACAATCCCCTTATCTTCGCATTAAACTGATCCACAGAAGTTCCTTCTCTTAGCAGCACATAGGTATCCGGATCGCTGTTTCCCCATTCCTTGATGTACGGATGTTGTTCGGTGAACAAATCATAACTCATCACAAAATCAAACTGATCGCTTGCATTGGCCGGAGGGGACTGAAAGACACCGGTGATATAATAAGGACGGTCAGACTCCGATCCATGCCAGTTCAAGGTCTTGCCTACTGCATTGTCCGTTGAGTGAAAAAGTTTCACTGCCAGCACATCAGAGATCACAATACTCTCTTTCGACTTCAATACTTCACTGGCATTACCGTAAAGCAAGGGATATGAAAAAACGCGAAAGAAATCGTTTGAACCATAATGACCTTTTACCTGGAAACGGTTGTCTCCAAAAGTCAGCACCCCCTTACTTGAATTGAAGAAACTGGGAATAGAAGCAGTACTAAATTCAACCTCAGGGAATTCATCGGCCAGTGTTTTAGCCAGTAATCCCGGAGTGGGAGACATGGTTTCCACTCCTTTATCATGCTCAAAATTTTGCAGTACCTGATAAAGACGATCATCATTTCTGAAAAACTGATCGACCTGTTGTTCATCGCGCACCCACAGGTAAATGAACAGCACACAGGCAAGCCCGGTGGATAGGCCAATCAGGTTGATAAAAAATGAACTCCTGAAGCGCTTAAAGTTCCGATAGATGATAAGAAGACTGTGACGTATCATGATAAACCATTTTCAATGTATCCATTCCGAATTTTAAAAGGAGCATTTCATCCCCAACCTGACCACCAACGCAGGAGCACATGGGCAGTTTATAATGAATTAATCGTTTATTGTTCTTTCAGGCAATGCACCGGATTTACTCGGGCTGCACGTATAGCTTGCGAACCTACCGTGAGCCATGCAATTATCAGAGCAAGCAGGCCCGCCCCGGCAAAATACCACCAGTGCAACGGAATTCTATACGCGAAATTATCGAGCCATTGATTAACGAGCAGGTAACTGACTGGCAGAGCAATGACCGTAGATAGCACGACCATTTTGCTGAACTCATACGATAGCAGGTAAACAATGCTAAACTCAGAAGAGCCTAGCACTTTACGGATACCTATTTCTTTTATTCTGCGCTCGGCAGTAAAGGCAGCAAGTCCGAACAATCCCAGGCAGGAAATAAGAATAGCGATCACCGCAAAGTAGCGGGCCAATATCGACACGCGCTGCTCGGCCCGATACTGCGCTTCGTAATCCTGATCAAGAAAGCGATAGTCGAAAGTAAAATCTGGATTATATGCTTTATAAAATTCAGCAATACGCTCAATCGTTTCCGTTTCCTTTCCTGCTTCGATACGCGTCATAATTTGTCGTGTGTATTGGGGAGCCAAAATGAAAAACATCGGCATCACTTTCACATGTAGCGATTCGAAATGAAAGTCTTTTACCACTCCTACTATTTCAAGATGATCATAAGGGCCGCCCAGGCTTACTGTTTTTCCAATCGGATCATTCATGCCCATGGCTTTAATGCCCGCTTCATTAAATATTACCTTCAGGCTGTCGTGATGCGCTCTGGAAAAGAACCTACCTTCGGCCAATTGGAAATCAAGCATCTCCATGATATCATAATTGGTGGCACGCATCGCAAAAGGGGTACGGTCGTTCGGATCTTTGCCTGCCCAGGAAATATCAGCCGTATTCCCACCGCCCACCATGCTTTCCTGTAAACTGGAGGCCGCCACTACACCAGGAATTTTTCTCATCTCCGTTAAAAACGTTTCCCGTGTTTGTTGGGCTTTCCCCACCATTGGAAAATAGATTACATTCTCTTTATCATAACCTAAGTTTCGGGTTTGCAGAAAGTCGATCTGCTTATAAATCACTGAAACGGCTACAATGAAGATGACCGAAATGGAGAACTGAAACACCACCAATCCCTTTCGAGCCCACAACTCGCCTATTGAATTGCTGAATTTTCCTTTTAATACCGTGGCTGGATTAAACGCAGACAAATAAAGCGCAGGGTAACTTCCGGCAATCAGCCCGGTCACTAAGCCGATAATGAATAACACCATCACCAGCTTACCATCCAGCTGCAATTGAAGCTGCTTTCCGGTAATCAGGTTGAACTGCGGCAAAAGAAGATCTACGAATAAAACAGCAATGAACAATGAAACAAAGCTCAGCAATAAGGATTCGCCCAGGTATTGAGCAACCAGTGTTTTACGATTGGCACCTACCGCTTTTTTAATTCCTACTTCTTTTATCCTTCGCGATGCTTTTGCGGTAGATAAGTTCATGAAGTTGATACACGCAATGGCCAGAATGAATAGGGCGATGAGGGAGAATACGATCACATATTCAATTCTTCCACCGGCTTGCTTTCCGTTTTCATAATTGCCGTAAAGGTACGCATCGGTGTAGGGATTAATAATGAGCTTACGATGCGTCTCATTCGTTTTAGTTGTTATGAGGTCGGCTATTTTTTTTCCGAACTCCTCCACATCGGCACCCGATTTAATCATGACAAATGTTTCAGGACCTGAGTTAGCCCAGTTGAGCACTCCCGGGGTCTGATCTTTATACAGCTCAAACGAAATCACAAAATCGAAACGGGTTGATGCGTTAGCCGGAACATCCTTAAACACGCCTGACACGATGAACTCTTTTTCATTTTGAAACAGAATAGTCTTGCCTATGGCATTGTCAATAGTACCCAGCAGGTTTTTAGCTGTTGACTCAGAGATAACGATACTACTTTTGTCTGTCAATACATTGGCAGCCACACCTTCTATGAGGTCATAAGAGAATACATGGAAGTAATCTTTTCCGGCATAAATTCCGGCAGCATCTA
>JAHEZH010000215.1 GCA_023251155.1 Flammeovirgaceae bacterium
TTGAATTGTGATGGTCTTGAGGAGATTTTCATACCCTATGCTGCTGATCACTACCTCGTGCGTACCGTAGGGAATGTCTTTGATCCAAAACAGTCCCTCTTCATTACTAACTGTTGCTAATGATATACTCTTGATTGCCAAATTGGCGTAGGGTACAGGCTGCTTCTGTCTGTCTCGGATAATACCGTGAATTGTTCCGCCATTCTGACTAAAAACGAAAGTGGTTGCGAGAAGAAAATGGAGTAAAAAACAAGCAGTTCGCATGTGTTGTGCTTTAAGAACAATTAAGCTGCAAAATTATTTAGACTAAATATAAATAATGCCTCTGAACGGATAATAAGTATCATGGTCATTCATTTTCGCCTGAAGCTGACCATGGTGCTATCAGGCTACTCAATGAGTTATACTTGTTATAATGAATGAGGCGAGAAGAATGATCATGCAGTTCGCATCGGCAGGTTTTTAGGTGACAATTGTCAATTCCGGTAGGGAACAATGGCAATGAATTCTAATTTTTAGGTCAAGTGATAGGATAACTCTTACCGGTTTTTTGTAATCCGAAACACGATCAACAGATGTGGTGAACGAGTTGATTTATCCTGTATCACACAACCGATAAATCATGGCGAGGGAAATTTTCAGTGCCGCATTATTGGTTGGCTCTTATCTGAATTAAAAATAAGAACACCATCTATTGACAAGTCATGTCGACCAAGTCAATAGATGGTGTACTAGCAAGCAGTGGATAAATGCAGGGACTATTTGGAGGGATCAAACTCCCACAGTTGAGTAGCACCGGAGCTTCCTGGCAAACTCAAACCGACATATGCTTTTGCTCCGATGACAAAAGAGGCCTGGCTGTTTTGCATTGCTTCCGGAGCATCTTCGAGTCGGGTCCAGCTGTCGTTCGTCCTATTGTAGCGATACATGGTTTTGTTTTGTTTTAGATAACCGGTTTCACCCACGGTGAACATCGAGACTACTCCGGCTACGGGCAGGTTATTTAATTTCTTCCATCCGTCAGCCGCAGTGAACGTATAGAACGAATTTAACGGCACGATTGTATTGAATGATTCTAGACCACCTCCCACGTAGGCTGTACTACCAATAACAAAGGCCGCCTGGGAGCTCGAGGTACCTGACGGATAGGAAGCTACGTTATTGACCTCTGCAGGCGTAAGGTTATAGTCGTATGAATTGATCGTTCCATCCACATTTTTCACATAGAGTTTATTGTCGATTCTAAAAAAGGTGGCGTAACCTCCTGTGCCATTATCGACAGCTACCGTATTGATGAAACTCCAAAGATTGGAAGAAGAAGCATACGCGTATACATTTCCGGCATCGCTAACCACACCGCCCACGTTATTAAATACAAAGGAGGCTGTTGAATAGATATTTCCTGCCGGCAACGATGCTCTTGGTTGCCATACACCAGCACCAGCTGCACCTGTAGGATCAAACTCGTAGAAGTCGTTCATCCAATTCGTTCCATACCCCCCGCCTACATATCCTTTGCCGTTGACAGCAAAGGCGAATGCTGAATTTCTTGCAGCACCTGGGAAGGAAGAGGTTTTTTGTGTCCAGGAAGAGACTACCGTAAATTCAGTAGCATAGGTTAACACCGTTCCGTTCACGGTTACTTTCAGGGCACCTGTGGTGGCACCATAAGGTACTTCTGTAGTAAGTTGCGTACTGGACGCTGCGGTAACAATCGCAGGTGTTCCGTTGAACGTAACCACATTATTTGATTTGGTGAGATCGAAAAGTGTACCACTTAGAATTACTTCTTTTCCGATGGCTCCGGAAAGAGGAGCAAACGTAGTAACCGTAGGCAAAATAAGTAACGTAAAATCAGTGGCAGACGTGGCTATTTTTGTTCCTACCTGCACCGTGATCTTGCCATTTGTTACATTATCCGGAACCGTTGCGGAAATTTGTGTGGCCGTTAAGTTAGTAATGACGGCAGCCACATTATTGAATTTTACAATAGAAGCGGGACCGAAGTTAGTACCGGTAATCGTAATGGTGCTTCCTGCCAACGCAGTTGCTGGAGTAAAGCTGGTGATCGTAGGAACAATGACTACAAAATCATCTGCCGATCCGCCTGTCTCCTGACCTACTGTCACGGTTACCTTTCCGGTTGTTGCTCCGGCAGGAACTGTTGTAGTCAGGTGCGTGGCTGTAGCGTTTGTTACCGTGGCTTCCATACCGTTAAACTTGACCAGGTTAGCAGAAGTAGTGGTGTTGAAATGAGTACCTGTTATCTCTACTACTGTTCCTTCAGCAGCCGTTGCCGGATTTATTGCCGTGATGGTGGGGGCAGTAGGTGTGGGGATAAATACAAAATCGTTAGCTGAAGTGGCCAGTTGACTATTTACTTCAACAGTGATTTTACCTGTCGATGTTCCGGCAGGAACCGTTACCGTAAGCTGACTTGAAGTACCGTCACTTACTGTCGCCACTATACCGTTAAACTTTACAACGTTTCCGGATTTGACCGTACTGAAATGAGTACCCGTGATCATCACGCTTGCCCCCTCCATCGCAGTGGCAGGAGTGAAGCCAAGAATAGTGGGTACCGGCTTCGGATCTTCATTGTTGTCTTTACAGGCCATAAAAACCTGTGTGCCAGCAAAAAGTAATGCTGCCATGGCAACCATTTTGATCAGGGTGATTTTCTTTTTCATGTGTTTTAATTGGGTTTGTTAACGGAAGAATGTTATCCAGATCGTGTGTATAGCAGATTCAACCAACGGGACGAAACAACGCGCAATGATAGGTTAAGCGTACGCAGCAACTTCTGCTACTTAGTATCCCGTGATTATTATTGAGAGATCTGCTGAATGCGTGATTATTCAGGAATGTTCTTTTCCGTTTTTATCAATATGTGAAGTGTTGGGCAGTCGAGAGTGACCCCACCTTTCATCCTATACTGTTCAATTGTAAATGATGGCCGGACTAAATGGCTTCAGGGAAAAGAGCGTACATTGCAAATCAAAATTCGTACAGATGTGTCACTTTATTTCAGGTGTGATCGACAAGCAAACTTCAGTAGATGTTGTTAATCAATTGGGCCGTGACCATGCTATTGCTTTCGATACATGTGCCAATGATTTTGTTACCTCTCAGTTACGAATACAGGAACACTACATCGTCAAAAAAAACAAGTCCTGCGATTGTGGTACTGAACTGGGATTGTTAACCCGGTTGGAAGTTCCAGATACGGCCAGGATAGCGAAGAGCGAAATTGATAAGTTGGTCAATAAGGGATGGAGTGCGGGTAAGATTGATCGCTGGAAACTTGAAAAGAGCAAGACGATTGAAAAAGATAATCTCAGATACAACAAAATCGCCAACGGCAACCACCAGGACATTGATAACTGGATGAAGTACCTGACCACACTATTGACAAGCAAGAACGTTTCTTTTATCGGGCTATTTCTTCATTGGTACAAAGGCGGGCTGCTGACAGAACGAATAAAGGTCAAAGATCGTGTGGTGATAAAAACAGCGGATCTCACCCCATCCGCTTTACTTCACATGAAAGAGGATATTATTTATTTCATAGCCAACTAACCAGCAGACTGCACTCACGATCCAATCAGGAGTGACAGGAGAATAGACTGATAAAAATGAAAGGAATGTTTACCCATCTTCCTCACATTCCCTGTACAGACAGATCGTTTAGAAAATAATGTGTCGGCTGGTCAATTTCAGGCAGCAGTGACCAGCATTCCGAATTCTCCTAGGAATGACCGCTGTATAGATAGATGTTGCCATTTAATCAGGAAGGAGTAAAGCAGTGCAATAATATCCTAGATTACAGTAGGATGGCCTGAAAACTGAACCTGTGGTCACGATCTAGTATGAGAAATGTATTGTTGGTTGATGATGACAGCGTTTGTAATTTCATTAACAAAAAGATCCTGGAGCTTACCGGGCTGGTAGGAGATATAGCCATTGCCGAGAACGGGCTGGAGGCCCTTCAGTTGCTGAATGATTACTATCAGGATAATTTATTCCCTGATCTGATCCTGCTGGATATTAATATGCCAGTCATGAATGGGTTTGAGTTTATACGGGAGTTTGATTTGCTTAAACGCTCGTTTAAAAGCAAGGTCGAGATTGTTATCATGTCCTCCTCCGATAACAGGAAAGACATTCAGGTCGCTGAATCGCTGGAACTGCGTTATCTGGTTAAACCATTAATTACCGATAACATTTTGTTGCTGCTCGCGAACAAAGAATTCAGGTAAGTTATTCCGCCTTTTTATTCACTTTGTAATAGGGCCTTGCATTTTTAACCATTCGCTTACCACGTGGCTGGTTATAGTGACTCTCATAGGTGGGGCAGGTTTGCTTGAAATGGCAGGAGTGCAATAGCCAGATACCGCTAAGTCCAAGTATAATTATACGAAGACGTACTGCGGTGAAGGAGTAAAGAGAGAAGGAATGTAATGGGCGCACGAAGGTGAACGTAGTTTGGTGAGCAGGAATAAATACCACAAAAAACAGGTTGCACGGAGCAACCTGTTTTAGTCATCTTTATGAACATAGATCAACCTCCGGTTGAAGTTCTTCCGGAAGTAGTCTTGTAAATTTTTCCTCCTGAATTAAACGAACCGGTTATCGTTAAGTCATTTCCGGAGGTATTGACGCCATGCCCGTTACTTCGGTACGCACTCACTTTCAATACATAATCAAAGGATACTACTCCTGATGTGGCATCATGATGGTAATTGCTGATGATTAGCTGATCTGCGGCAATGTCCGGGATGACAGTGTGGAGCGAAGCCGTAGTGGCTTTATCGTAAAATGTCAGTGCATTGACTTCAGGATTGTTTTTAAATGTGAGCCGGTTGTACAGGTCAAATGCATCTCCGGAGTTGATTGCATTCCCATTGGAAAGATTGATCAGTGTAAGAAGCGTTCCATCCTCTTTTCTGTAGTAAACGAGAAAACTTCCCGTCTGAGCATACACATAGCATCCATACACCGGGATCATGCTGTTACCCGTTTCGTATTGGGTTTCGTGGTAATCAATATTCATATTGGATACATTGAAATGATACACCTTGTTTTGTGCGTCCGACAGGCGAAGGACATAACCCGTAACGTTTTTAAAGTAAGGTTGAACAGAAAGTAAGAACAAATCAGTAACGCTCAGCTCTTTCGTTAATTTGAACGAAGCATTGGTCTGATTAGCATCAACGACCAGGGTGGAGCCTGACAACTTTAATGAATAGATTTCAACACCGGCATTGGAATAAAAGTCAAGTGTCGTTCGATACAGGTCAAGGTATTTGCTCCCACCTTGATCACGAAACACATCAGCGCTGGTACTGCCATACTCGTAAGTAAAGCTTTCGCTAAAGGGGGTTCCATCAGTTCGTTTGCCAACGGCAGTGCCCTGTACATAACCCGCTTTTTGTAATCCCTGTCCTAATGCACCCGTTGCACCTGTTGCACCGTTTGCTCCTGTAGTACCTGCATCCCCCACCGGGCCAGGTTCTCCATCATCACCGGCACACGATCCGAGAATAATTCCGATCGATAAGACGAGGACCATGCATTTTAATTTTTTCATAGTTGTTATTGATAAGTTGATCAACTTCCGGAAGATGTTCTGCTCACGATATTTTTATACACTTTCCCACCTGAGTTAAATGATCCGGATATCACCAGGTCATTACCGGTAGAGTTGCTTCCGTAATTTCCTCCGGTCTTTGATCTGTATTTGCTGATCTTCATGGTGTAGTCAAAGCTCAGGTTTCCCGTGGTGGCATCGTGAACGTAATTGGATACCGTAAATTGATCCGCAGGAGTAGCGGGTACAATAGTGTGTAATGAATTCTTTGTGCCTTTATCATAGAAGGTAAGTGTATTCAACGAGGCGTTGTTTTTAAATGTCAGCTTGTTGTACAGGTTGAATACGGTACTGGAGGTCACCTGCAATGCTGTCGTTTGGTCATAATATCCCAGCAATGATCCATCGGTCATGCTATAATAAAGTCCGTACTTATAATCTTTATCATAGAAGACATAGGCCGATACGTAGCTGCCATTGTTATTCCACGAACCGGTATTGTAATAAATGTTACCTTCCGCTGTCAGGAAGTTGTAGGTCGCATTCTGGTCCTCCGAAAGACGAACCACATACGATTCGCGATCTTTGAAATAGGGGGTTGCCACCACTCTGAACAGATCCGTTGTACTTGTTTCTTTGGTGTAGATAAAGGACACATAACTCATGTCGGGAACAACCACCAGATTATTGCCGGAGAGTTGCAGGGAACTAACTTCCATCTGCGAGGTATAGTAATAGAATGCATTATAGCGATACAGTGTTAACCACTTGGTCCCCGCTGCTTCGTCAAAGGCCTGTGAAGACGGGCCATACTCCAGCTTGAAGGTTTCACTGAAGTCGGTACCTGATGTTTTCTTTCCTGAAATGGTTCCCTGGAAATAGCCGACCTTCTCAATTCCCTCTCCGGCAGCACCGGTTGCTCCCGTAGCTCCAGTTGCACCCGTAGCACCGGTATCTCCTTTAGGGCCAGGTTCTCCATCATCTCCGCTGCACGCTGCCAGGGCCATACTTACAGCCGGTACTGCTGCACTCACTTTCAATGTTGTCATAAGTAAATTGTTGTTTTAAAGTTTAATTGTGAATTCTGTTTTTTCCAGCACGACCTGCTCATTACCTGATCGAAGAGTCAATCTTGATAACCATCCCGCATGCAACTGTTGTAGACCGCGACGAGTACAAAGAAAAGTGAATGTGTTTGTTTAAATCATGAAGCCGAGAATTCGGTAGATTAAAGTTAGCCGTTGGCACTTCACCTGATTTTTTCCAAACTGAAAAGAAACGGAGCAAGCAGGTTGCTGATGTTAACACGTGCTGGCCATTGGTAACTTATCAATGAGGCTTACTTTTTAGTTCAATCCAGGAAGAAATTCGAGGCAAGAGATGTAACATTTTTTCTTTCCGCTCGTCATGGTGGTTTATGCTGCAAAAATTAGAATCGCTTCGTCATCTCCTGTTTTTTAAATTAAGTGTCATCTACCTGCGTTACCTGATCGGGTTTGCATTTGTCTGGGCATCTATTGTGAAAATACGTGGCGAGCGCTTTACTACTATCTCCGTCACCGAACCGGTAGGCTATTTTTTTGAAGCGATGTATCAGACTGGTTTCTACTGGAACTTTCTGGGGTGGGCCCAGTTCATTGCAGGTGCTTTGCTCATGACACAGCGCTTTGCTTCCTTTGGCGCGATGGTTTTCTTTCCCATCATTCTGAATGTCTGTGTAATTACCTGGTCAGTCAACTTTGGTTCGGGAACTCCGGTGATTACATTACTCATGCTGTTGGGTACATTGGGACTATTAGTATGGGATTACAGGCGCTGGGTGATTTTGTTTCAGTATGACCATCAGATAAAACTTGACCTCACTTCGCCACCGAGGGATTCGTTGATGACCGATCCGGCGTGGGCAATCAGTGGAGTTATTTTTGTGTTGCTCATTCTGGGTATTCAACTTGTTCCCGGAGCAAGCCAATGGATTGGTTACTGGTTGATCCTGATGATGCTCACCGGACTGGTCGCATCGACCCTTGCCATCCGGAATTTTCTTCTTAGTAAAACGCCTGTGGAAGTACCTTGTGACGTACGTAAAGGCATACCTCACCGATAAACACATTGATCAGATGCACTCCGATTATTATTCCGAGTTAGTCGGGGATAAATTCGTACATCACTTGCAGGTTGATTTTATCAACAGGCAAACCATTTTAATCCTGGGCGGACATCCTCAAGACGAAATGACCGGTCGGTATACATTAACATTTAACGAGGTGGTGTTGCAGGATCTGCACGGTATGCAGCCTCATAATCTTCTCTGGGGCATCGCCATGTCAGACGAATATTCCTTTTTCCATGAACAGGAAAAGGACTATCTGGAAAAGATGAAGAACTATTTTGTTCCGGGTTTTTTAGAGCAAATCCAGCTCGATATTTCGCTCAGGTATTACTTTATTTCATCAACTACAGGGCTCAGTGGTTTCATTATTTGCAGACATGCCACCCTGGTGAAAGAGTAGTTTTCGATAGGAAGTTATCGTCTTCTTTTACTGTACATAGAGGGAGCGCTACCTGCTGTCACCGAATATTACACTTCCAATGAGTAACAACGCAGTAATGATCCAGGGTGCTCCATCAATGAGGAGCGCGAATGAAGTCCGATCGTTAACTACGGAAACGTAAAGGGCGAGTAGGGCGGTGGTTATCAGTATCAATGCGAAGCAAACATTTGCCAGGTGCGAATATTTGCTTGTTTGAATGACACCCGTGACATTCAGAAAGAACCATACACCAAAGTACAGATTAACAGATGAAAAGGCGTAAATCAGATAGATCATTTCCTGTTGGGTTAAAAATAACTCCGGTGATGTATTATAAGCTTTTCGTTATCAGGCAGAGCATTATTCATTAGTTAGCCATGCAATAATAACCACTGGTGTGCATCCCGATTGCGCTTAATGAGTACTGTGTATTAACTAGCTATCGGGTGCACATCCTGGTGAGAATTCGGAAAAGGGATCTTTTGTAATACGGAATTTTCCACCTGCGCTAAACCGAATACTCGCAGTAAATGCCGGTTTCTAAATAAAACGATCCAACGAATTACTAACCACATCTTCCAACCCAAACCGCTTTACTTTTGGCTACCCGGTCATCGATTATTGAACTGGTCATTGGTATTGCATGAAGCATCTAAAGTTTACCCTTCTTGGTCTGTTTATCTCCTACTTCTCGATCATTTTGATCGGAGCGGTATTAAAATGGATACACGGTGGTCCGCTAAATGATGGCTGGACAATAGTAAGAGAGTTACTCACCTTGCTAATGGCTGTAGCGTTGATCGGAACTGTAAAGAAGAAAGAACGACTGCCCTTAAGCTCCATTGGTTTGTCAGTGCACACCTGGAAACAGACAGCGGTATGGTCCGTCTTTATTCTGGTATTACTTCTGGCGGGTGCCCTTAGTTCGCTCATGATTA
>JAHEZH010000086.1 GCA_023251155.1 Flammeovirgaceae bacterium
ATTGTGACCACCGATGGCGAAGTGGATGATCAGGATTCATTCATACGCATGCTGTTATATAGCAATGAATTCAGCCTGATTGGATTGGTCTATAGCAGTTCGCAGTGGCACTATACCGGTGATGGCAAAGGAACCCGCTTCACTTCGGAAATACCCATGACCCAAAAACTGTATGGTGAACGTACGGAATTGAGATGGCCAGGCACGGACTGGATGCAGAAATTCATTGAGCAATACGCAACTGTTTACCCTAACTTGACTAAACATGCCGAGGGTTTTCCTGCTCCCGCCTATTTAAAGAGCATCGTGAGAACAGGGAATATTGAGTTCGAAGGTGAGATGGACAAAGACACGGAAGGCTCCGACTTTATTAAAAATATACTGCTGGATAATACCACTGCCCCCATCTACCTGCAAATATGGGGAGGCACCAACACGGTAGCGCGTGCATTGAAATCCATTGAAGATGAATTTAAGCATTCACCCCAGTGGGAGGCGATCAAAGAGAAAGTTTCAGGTAAGGCAATACTGTATGCCGTGCTGGATCAGGATGCGACCTATCAGAAATACATCGCACCCAACTGGCCGGAGATCAAAGTACTTTATAATGCAGCACAATTCTGGAACTTCGCTTATCCATGGCCCCGGGTTGTTCCTGCCGAATTGCAATCGTACCTGAGAGGGCCGTGGTTCAAAGAACATATCAAGTTCCATCACGGAGCCTTGCTTTCTTCCTATTATTTATGGGGTGATGGTACGCGCATCAAAAATGATTTCGATCACACGCATGGCGATACGGCCACACTGAAGAAAAACAACATGACTCCCTTTGATTTTATTTCGGAAGGTGATTCACCCGCTTACTTTCATTTAATTGATGTGGGGCTGGACAATCTCAAAGAGGCATCGTATGGTGGCTGGGGTGGGCGTATGGTGCAATCCAAAACAAACCGCAACCGATGGGAAGATGGAGAAAACGTAACTGATTACAATCCCTTCACTAAAAAGTACGATGCAGCTTACCCGCAAACGCGATGGATCGATGTACTGCAAAATGATTTTGCTGCACGTGCTGACTGGTGCGTGTTGCCTTATGGTAAAGCGAACCATCCCCCAACCGTGACATTGCATCATGCGAAAGAGTTGAAAGCAAAGAAAGGCGCCACTGTTCAGCTTAGCGGCTCGGCTAAAGACCCGGATAAAAATGCAGTAAGTTACAAATGGTGGCAATACGAAGAAGTAGATTCCTACGCAGGAAAAATCAGCATTGCGAATGCCGGTAACAGCAAAGCATCGTTTGTTGTTCCTGAAGATGCCCGGTCGGGCGATACGATACATCTCATTCTCGAAGCCCGTGACGATGGCTCACCTCCACTGACAAGATACCAGCGTGTGATCGTAAAGGTAGATTGAACTTAAAGTGCTATCATTGCACCGGAGTATCCGGTAACGCATGTCGTTTTTCATTTCTGTAAAAGATCATGTTCTTTTTGAGGACGATTTCCTGCTGGTCATTCATAAGCCGGCAGGATTGATGGTCGAACCTGACCGCAATAACCATCCTAATCTTCTGCAGCAAGTTCAGAAATACCTGAAAGCAAAAACACCGGGAGAAGAAATCTACGTACAACACATCCATCGGCTTGACCGACCAGTAAGCGGCATCATTCTTTTTACCAAGCAGCGATCGGTATTAAAAAACCTGAGTGAACAATTCGCGGAACGAAGCGTGAAGAAGTATTACCAGGCGTTAACGAATCACGCACCTGAACAACGTAAAGGCACGTTACAAAACTGGCTACGCAAAGAGAAGAAAAAAGCAGTGATCTACGATCAGGAAATAGCGTATGCAGAGAACGTGGTGCTGGATTACGAGATCACCACGAAGGAAAAAAATTGTTTCCTTTGGGATATTGAATTGCATACGGGTAAGTATCATCAGATCCGTGCTCAGCTGGCCCATATCGGTTGCCCGATAATTGGGGATGTTACTTATGGGGCTACCCAGCCCTATCAAAGTGATGGTATCGCTTTGTGTGCTTGCAAATTAATTTTCCATCATCCTCTTACAAACGATGAAATCTGTATTGAATCAGCTAGTTCAGTTCGGTAATCCATACACTTAGTAGTGCACCACTTTCATTTCTTACATTTAAAATCAAACCGACTGCGCAGCCTTTTTTTGTGTCGATAAAAAGTAATTCACATTTCCATTTATTCCTTAGTTTAAGTGTGAAGGTGACACCCCATACGCTTTCTTAAATGCAAAAGAGAAATGCGATAAATCTTTAAAACCCACTTCCAGATATACATCCGATGATTTAAACCCTTTTTCTTTGATCAGGTAATACGCATCCGCTAGTCTTTTCTGCTGTAACCAGCGATTGGGTGTGGTATTGAATGTCTTTTCAAAGTCGCGCTTGAAGGTAGCCAGACTCCTTCCGGTGAGGTAGGCAAAGCGGCTGATGTCTACATTAAATTTGTAATTTTCATTCATATACGCTTCCAGATCGATTTTACCTGGTTCTGTAAAATCAAACAAGATGTCTTTGATGAAAGGATTCGTTTGAAGCAAAATCATGACGACCTCTCTTACTTTTAAACTGGTCAGTGCTTTATCGGTATCACTGGTTCTGTTTACATCCAGGTAAGGAGTTAATGATTCAATATAACTCGTAAATAAACGATTCGGTTCTAAATGAAAAGTATTATCGCCCACATAAGGCTTGCTCATGTGCAGGTCATGTTCCCGGCTAATACTACGCAACGTTTCCTGATCCATCGAGATGGATATCGAACGGTATTCTCCACCCAACGGAGGGAGCTTCGTGTATCTTAGAAGCTGGTTCCTTCTCAGAAAGCGAAAATCACCTTCCCGGTAAACATAGGTTTTACCCCCCAGGTAGGTTTCCGAACTCCCAGACAACGTGTATCCAAAAATATGTTCAGGTACAAACTGCTCCCCCTCACTGCTCTTTTGCGAATAGCAGGAATAAAGAATATTTGGCAAGGATTTACCCATGATGTGCTCAGCCATGCAACTTCAAATTTATAAAAGTTTACAGATTAAGTCGTCCGTGTGGTGAAGAGCAATACTCGTTAATCCACTGCTTTGATAAAGGTTTGTACACCACCAACCCTGAACGTTTGAAAGGGAACAATGGCATCCAATGAATGACTGCTGGTATTCGATAACAGGCGATAGGATCAATGCGCTACAAAGTAACTCCCTGTCAGAACCATTCCTATAAACCGGACATCACGTCCATCACTGCCTTTACTTTGTTTTAAACGCGCTACCCAATGATGTACTAAGAAAATCAGTAGCATCATCATGGTTGGTGGAGAGACTTACCGGCATCCATTTTTCCAACTCTGTCTTGCGCGCTTCATCCGCTTGCTGTAACAGAACTACTGCTTCGCTGCCCAACACCAGGTGCACAGGAGGTTCAGGATGGTCAGCTAAATCCACCATCACCTGGGCTGCTTTCTCAGGATCACCCATGGATACATACGTGCCCGCGCTAAAGAAATCAGCACGCTGATTAACTATATCGTACCCTTCCACCTTCTTAGCATAAGTCATTGATGCGCCTGCCCAATCGGTACGGAAGCCTCCGGGTTCCACACAGGTAACATGTATTCCCAGCGAAACGACTTCTTTAGCAAGTGCCTCACTGAAACCACCTAATCCAAACTTGGCTGCCTGGTACATTGTCAGCCCCGCGTTACCTACCCTGCCTCCTATCGAACTGATCTGCAAAATACGTCCGGATCGCTGCTTGCGCATATACGGCAATACAACGCGTGTTATTTCAATCGGCGCATAGAGATTAGTTTCCAACTGACTGCGTACCTGCTCATCGGTAAAGGCTTCCGCAGCACCGATGATACCGAAACCAGCATTGTTCACCAGTACATCTATTCTTCCAAAATACGTTACTGCATCTTCCACAGCCGATACGATCTGTTGCTGATCATTTACATCTAGTGATAGTGCATAAATCTGCCGTGGATACCTCTTTACCAGATCAGCAAGTTGATCTGTATTACGCGCAGTAGCGGCGACCAGATCTCCTTTTGCCAATACTGCTTCTGTAAGACTGCGCCCCAACCCGCGGGAACTACCTGTGATAAACCATACTTTTGTCATTGCTTTTGTCATTTTTAGTAAGACAAAAGTAGTTGACGGTTCAGGCTGGCTGTTTTGCTGAAAGGCTCAATGTGCTTTGTTGGGAGGCTCAACGTGATGTACTGGTATACGATGGATGGGTCACCTTGTTCTAGCTTCGCGGTCCGAAATAAATAATCATGGCACCCACAATGCAAACGGCTGATCCGATCAGGTCATAACGGTCGGGTTTGAAATCATCGAAATAATAAGCCCATACCAGCGACATCACAATAAAAAATGCACCGTAAGTAGCACTCACCCTTCCGAAAGAGGAAGACTGAAAAGTAGCCACAACGGCGCAGCCACTCAGCAGGATTGCCCCTACTATTCCATACCCCACTCCATAGTCTTTTCTCAGCCACATCCATATTAAATAACCACCCGCTATTTCAAGTAAACCGGCCATAATAAAAACAGTAATCGCTTTAAGTTGAATCATACGTTGAATAGTTAGTTGATCTTCCCAGCATAACATGCTGGCTAATTTAAGCCGCTTTCTTGGATTTAAGCTCCCGCTTCATCTCGGACCTATAGTGTTTCATAAAAAAGAAACCCAACATTCAAACTTTGCTTTCTTCTTTGTCTTCTAAAATGGATATCCAATGGCAATGTTAAACACAAGATTGCTTCCCCTCCAGGAAGAACTTGCGAAATCAATTTTATCCAGCACCCATTCATGGCCAACTTCGTATGGCTTGCGTAAAGGGAATGCCGTATCGAGGCGCAATACAAAAAAGCTGAAGTCGTAGCGCAAGCCCAGCCCGGTGCCCACGGCTAACTGACTAAGGAACGTATCCTTATCAAACTGTGCACCCTCTCTCCCATCCTCCTTCCATGTCCAGATATTACCTGCATCCACGAAGAGCGCTCCTTTGAATGATTTATAGATATCAAAGCGATACTCCAGGTTTCCCTCCAGTTTAAAATCAGCACGCTGGTCAATAAAGATAATCCGGTTTCCCTCGGCTACTATGCTTGGATCGGTCCGAACATTATAAGTACCGGGTCCGAGTGAGCGTGCCTGAAAAGCCCTGATACTATTGGAGCCTCCGATTGAAAACTGTTTGATGTAAGGGAGCGTAGAGGAATTGCCATACGCATACCCTGCCCCCACATTTAAACGAGTTGCAATCTTGTTTTTCAGATCCGGTTGCCAGTAATACCGGAAGTCAAAATCTCCCCTTACAAACTGAGAATACGGATTACCCAAAAGCTGATATGTGCCGCCTGTCTTTTCTATTCTATCCTGAATGGAGTACAAGAGATTTCCGGCTACATCCAGCCCTCCCCTGAAGTAAAAACTGTTCGTCCGGATCTGGCGCTTTTCGTATTTATCTACCTGCTGTTCCATCAGCTGCGTATTCAACGTATACGAGTAGCGGGTGCCGACAATAAACTGATCTTCGAATGACTTTGCCAGAACGCCATTGGTCTTAAGGCGATCTTCGAACTCCTGTGACTTCTTATCCGTCTTCACGAAAGTGATATCAATGGGAAATAACTCGTGCGTCTTGGCTGCGGTCTCTCTCCAGTTGTATCCATAGGCTACATTGAATGAATTCAACCGGAAGTACCCTACTCTGCTTTGCAGATTAAAGCCCGCTTTGATTTGCGTTTTAGGGAGATAACGTCTCGAACTGAAATCGATAGGAACTGGCGTGATGAATCGTGGAAAGGTTAGACTTGTTTCCAATCCCAGCTCAAATGAATTTAATGCCTGCTGATTTTGTCGTGACACCTGCACTTCGTAGGCGGAGTTGAGTTTTACCTGAAACAATTCCGCTCCCCGCATAAAATTTTTGTCGGTGAATGTAAAAGCCACTCCTGGCCCGACAAAGTTATTTGACTTCGAAACGCCCTGCACTTCCATACGGATGGACTTTCGTTTCAGCGGAGTGAGGAATACCGAGGCATTCAATAACGAAGAGTCTTTATACGCGGGGCGGAATTTTACATTCACAAACTTGAATGTCCCTAATCCCATCAGGTGATTGATCGTCAAGTCGTGCGATTCCTTACTATACGTTTCTCCTTTTTTCAAATTGATGATATCGGTAATGATGTGGGGCCGGAATAAATGAGATCGCTCCACATAGGTATATCCATTTACATTGGTGCTGTCGCCACGTGTAGCCAAAGAATCCTGCGAAAGCAGGTATTCAGGATAGATCGTTACTTCATTGATCGTGTAAATACGCCGGGCTCTTCGCGGAATGTCGGGCTCCAGCTCGAGGTCCAGATCGACCTGTCGCTGCCCCACAGTGCTATCGGCCACGAATAACAAATAGCGGTCATCAAAATAGTAGAAGCCATAGTCCTTCAACTCTTTCTCTATTCTTTTCTGCTCAGCCTCCAGCCTGCCTAACTGATAGCGCTGCTTTTCCTTCAACAACGATTTATCCTTCACGGACTGAATGATGGCCATGTACGTGCTGTCCTTCGCCTTGGGATATTCGATGTTACGCAAACGGAAAGGCCGTTCCAGTTTTACTGTATAGATCACCGTACTCTCCTTCCTCTTTGTTTTCACCGAAGCCGTTACTTCCGACTTAAAATAGCCTTCATTATATAAATAGCCACTCAGCGTATTCGCGGTGCGCACTGGTGAAGCATCTTTCAATAACACCGGTGCCTTACCCAATCTGTTCTTTAAAAAATTGCTGAATCCTTTCTTCTTCCTGGGATTGCCTGTAGCATAGTAAAACCATACTGCCGGCCGCGATCCCAGGAACTTAGCGTTAGGCTTAGGATTGATGTATTCCTTCAGTTCTTTCTCCAGTATTTTTTTCCGACCTATCGACTTACCCCGGGTGTCCCATTCAATCTCTGCTCCGTTATAAAATGTCTCTCCTTCTTTTAAATACCGGGTAGAAGAACATGCTGATAACAGCGCCAGCGCAATAAAAAAAGGAAGCTTACGGCTGATGCCGCCAGGCCAATCAGGGGTTTTCCGTTTCATTGGCTTTAAACAATTCGCGAAATGCATTATAATCCTTAATGTAAATAAGACCCGCACCGGTTTCCGTCAATTCTCCGTCAATCATATCATAGTTACCGTTGCGGAAACCGGTAATGCGGAAGCGTCCATCCGGTGTGATCTTATACTCCAGGGCAAGATCACCAATGTAATCAGCTGCCGAATGCTGAGGAGAGGCATCCTGACCTTCTATGTCCAGGTTACCCGATATCTTCACCACGAGGCGATCATTAAAAAGTGTCTTGGATAATCCCAGTTGAAATTGGGTTTGCCCCTGGGCAGTTCCTGTGGAATAATCTTCGTATGACTTCACGTCGAACGAAAGCTGTACCCCTTTTATGTTTTGCGACAGCCGGTTCAACTGTTCGGTAAGAATCTGGCTCACACTGGTACGGGCCGAACTTCCCAAATCACCACCCCCCTGACTATCGAACGGATTCTCAGCAATAAATCGCTTCAATACCAGCAGCGCGAATACTTGTTTGTTAAGATCTGATTCACGCGTATTGATGTCCTGTATGGTAGCATACACGTTTCCGCCAAACAGGTTCTGTTTGTCCATCGGCATATCCAGCTTAAAGCTGATCTGCGGAGCCAGAAGTTCTCCCTGTATCATGAGGTACACCAGGAATGGAATACGTTGCTTATAGGTATTCATCAACTGTTGGTTCGACATATCTATCTGGTTGGATACCAGTTCCAGGGGAGATGTTTCCACTTTGAACAATGCTTTGATGTCCATCTGCGCTTCCATCGGATCGCCGTACCAGGTGATCGTACTCCCTTTCTCTATTAGAAAATTTCTCTTGATCAATTTATAAAATGAAAAATCGTAAGATCCGGAAGTAATCTCATAGCGGCCGGATAAAGTCATATCGCCCGATGCATTCATCGCAAAAGAGAGAGCCGCATTTCCTTTTACCGATAACTTATCGCCCGTGGCGGGATCAATAATAATGTTGAAAGTTTCTCCATCGGTCAGATCAATATTGGCTCGTAAATTCATTCCCCGAAAGGAGTTACTTGTATGGATCGTCTCTACTTCAATGGAAGCAAGAAACGGATCTTTTTCAGCATCCTTGTCAACAAAAGTAACAATGCCTTTTTGTTCCTGTATTCCCTTCTCCGATGTCGGGACAACAAAGTTGAAAACACTCTTATCCCCAAGGCTTACTTTTTCCATGGTGATGCGGGGCAACGCAGATGTTCCGCCTATTTTCATACGGGTGGTGACACTTACCTTACCGTAAAACAGTTCATTATCATCGATGGTGGAGTTGAGTAATTGAAAATTATCAGCCCGTACATCCAGATCCAGTGCGTAGGTAGCCAGATCCTGTGTCGTTATTTTGCCATCGATGCTGGCTGTGTTGTTTTTCCCGTCCAGTATTTTAAGTTTATTGAACTCCACTCCTTGTGCAGTAAGTTTGATCGTTTCATCGCTCAACTTAAACGTACTATTGACCGCTGCCGGAACGAACGAAGCATTTTTGAAGGTAAATGATCCATCGATTTCAGGATCACTCAATGTGCCATCCACGTTTATCTTCCCCGTCAGCAATCCCTCCATTCGTTTCATGATACCCAGGGTGAGTGGCTGTATGGCTTCCAGGTTAAGCCTGGATAATTCCGCCGTGATGTTCACCTCCGGCTTTTGCAGCTGTGCATCGTAACTTCCCTTTACACGGAGATCCATCATATCACCCGTTATCCCCAGATCGACCATGTAGGGAGAAGAAGCCTTTTTGTTTAAGGCAAGTACCAGGTTTCCCCAGGTCTGATTCATTACCGCCAACTCATTGATCTTTAACTTCGAGCTGAATGCACCCTTATCTCCGGCCAAGACAGTAAGATCACCTTCGGCAATACCCGTAATCGGAGTGATGCCCTGCACAAGACTGGTCATGTCTTTCAGATCAAGGTGCTGAAAGACCAGCGACAATGCTGAATCCGCCCCATTCTTTTTCATGAAAGCTATTTTCTGCTGCTCTCGTTTAATCTCAAATTGATGTGGCAGCAAGCCCGTCTTCTTTATCAGCAGGTAATTGTCCTCCGGTGTTATCCACTCTTTATAATTGAGTACCACTTCATCCTTTAATAACCGGAAACGAAATGCCTCTTTCGTACTGTTGATCACTCCACCCAGTACATACTTCTCTTCCCTTACCGAATCGAGAACCGTAAATCGTGTACGCAGCGAATCATCCGCCACCTTTCCCGACAAAAGCAATCC
The DNA here is from genome assembly GCA_023251155.1 of Flammeovirgaceae bacterium. Taxonomy (GTDB): domain Bacteria; phylum Bacteroidota; class Bacteroidia; order Cytophagales; family Cyclobacteriaceae; genus ELB16-189. Next base: position 9,385 of record JAHEZH010000086.1, read on the forward strand.
TGCAATGCGCAAGGTATCCGCAGCAAGGTTTCGCAGGGAGAAGGAATACTTCAACTCGTCTTCGTCTGAGGTTACTTTAAAATTGACTGAATCAACCGAAAGGCTTCCATACTTTACTTTTGAAATACCAAAGCGCAGGTCAAGCTTGTGTTTTTCACTATTAAACTCACCGGCAATTTCACCCGGTATAAAAGGATCAAGATCAGGGAGCAAAACTTCAGTGAGCAAGTCAGTATCGTTTAGCACCAGGCTGAATTTAAAGTCCTGTGGAGCCACCTGCTTCGTGTAAGCCGTATCATTCAACGAAAAATAGCGATTGAAATGACGGCTCACTACCTCTGGCAAACTGAATAAGTTGATGGTTCCCTTAAAATCCCCCGTCAGTATATCTGAGCGGATGGATAGCTGGCTCTCTCCTTTCTGATCGATGGAAGCGACCAGTAAGGAGTCCACCATGTAGAGCGATTTTCCATTAAAAACGCCAAACTTACGAATGGCAATATCGCCATTGACGGTTTTAAAATCGGCTGTGGCCAAATCCACATCGATCGTTCCTCTTGCCTTCAATGGGCGTGCAGACAGATGCAATGCTTCCAGGTCGGCTTGCTTCAACTCAACAGTGAGTTTATAGTCAGGGATGGAATCGGTATAGTTAAGATCACCTTTTAGATGAATATCCAGATTCTTGTCTTCCATTGAAGCAGCACCTGAAAAGAAATAGTTCTTCACCGATCCATTCAGTTTAACATCGCGATAATCGTATTTATTATATTCAATGTGGTTAACCATTACATCGACCACGGCATCCAGTTCATTCAGCTTAAGCCCTGCCCCTTTGACGGAAGCATTCATATCCAACCTGCCGATGGCGCTGTCGCCTAAAACATATCCCAGCTGAAAATTTTGGATATTCAACTTGCCTGTATAATTTTCTTTTACCGATGAATTCAGATTCATTTTAGCATCAACGGCAACTCGGCCTGCACTGCTGTTCAGCACCGCCTGTACGTCAGGCGTTTTCATCGTTCCTTTAAAGTCACCCGATAAAGTGATCCAGCGTGGTAGCTGTATCGAAGAAGGCAAAAGGGAATCAGGAAGTAACGCATCTGCTTCTTTCTTGGTGGTGTGAAACTTATCCAGATGAACGTTCAGCCATGTGTTATCCAAATCAGGCAACCCTTTGATTGTTCCATTCGCTACAAGCGATGTACTATCAAACAACAGCAACCGGAGTTCACTAATATTCAAATCGTCCACTTTCCCATTCAGAGCGGCATCGATATCCATCGCTGTATTCTTCTTCAGTACGAGAGGCAGCCTGTCTAACAAATGAGGTTGAAAATACAGCACATCGGCCAGTGAGAGGTGGGTATCTTTGATGGAGAACCGGAGATACGCATGGGCATACTCCTTGACAATGGCATCCAATGAAGTAAAGTTGGCCTTTGCTTTCAGGGCGATTGAACTGTGAGGAGTGATTACCTGGAGATCGGAAACAGTAATGGAATTGGGTGTAATGGATATATCGGCTTCTGCCGAAGTAATCGCAAAGCCGCTCTTCTCACGCATGGCAAGGTTTTGAAGCTGCACGCCCATCGTACTTCCGTCTACGGTGAGGTCATTGGCCTGCAAGTCAAACTTAGATATCCACAGGTGATTGAAATCAATACCTGATTCACTGACCGGTGTTCTGAAATCATAATACTGGACTGCAAGATCCGCTACATCAATCTCATCCAGTTTGATTTTCCAAGGTGAGGCTGTGGTCGTGTCCGATTGCTGTTCTGCTTTTTTAGTAACGCCATTATCCATTTGCTGATACGAAAGGAAGCTGCTGGCAATCGTGACCTCGCTTAACTCCACGATCTGTTTATGAAGATCAATCTGGTCGGCACTCACATTGATTTCGCCCAGGTTGAGTTGCACTACCTGCCCTTCACCTTGCTGTGTATAGGAAACAATGATCTTCTTGAGATTGATTTCATTAAAACGGAGATCCGGAGGAGAAGCCGTGCTGACCGAAGAAGTTGCCGGATTTGCATGAGCGGCATTGGACGAAGCACGTTTGGTTTGCAAGACAGTGGCTTTACAATCGGTCAAATTAATTTCATCGGCATGATAGATTGATTTATCCAGATCAAATTCATTCATATCCACCCCCAGATTTCCAATTTTCACATCAATGAAATTGCCATCCAGCGAATCGAGGAATGAAATTGTTGACCGGCTCAATTGCACGTTATACACAGCAAATTTCCATGTAGCGGAAGTGGTATCCTTTACGGTCGTATCTCCCGCGAAGGCACGAATGATATAATCGAAATTGAAGGCTCCGTCGGATGATCGGTTCACATTTGCAGTCAAGTCCTGCAACTGAACTTCATTCAAGTCAATCTGACTATCCAGCAATCCCCACAGGTCCGTGTCTATCGCCAGCTCACGGGCATACAATAAGGTGTCCTGATGCTGGTCTTCCAGATAGATGCCGCTCAGCACTACCTTTTTAGGAAAAGACAGACTGATGTGTTCAAGGCGAACTTCGGTGTGAATTTTGTCTTGGAGAAAAGAGATGGCCTTTTGTACGATCTTGTTTTGAACGGAAGGAATCTGGATGATAAACGTGAGCGCAACAAGAAGCAAGACAACAGACGCTACAACCCATCCTGTAATCTTTAAAATTTTTACCAGTACGTTCTTTAAAACCCAATTCCCCTTCATTCAGATTAAATCGCTAACCCCTACTGAACGAAAATTGATGCCATGGTCATTTTTTTCAACACCCGTTAAATATAAAGATAAATGGGCATAATTATACCCATTTAGCACCTCGAATCATTGAAAAATGCGACACTCAGTCTTTTCGCTCCTCCAGCCGATCGCCATTATCACCTCCTATACTATAGGAGTTATTTTCTTCATCTTCACTTCCCAATTTTTCGCTTTCATTGTCCAGTTCGCTACCAGGGATATCCAGATCACTTCCCGCAAAGTCGACAGGCTCAGCTCTCTGCTTCAGCAAGTCTTCATCTTCGCCCATGTCCATGCTTAGATCGGCGGGGCCAAGTGCCTGCAAATCATCGTCTGTCAGATCTGAATCATCCGTTTGCTGTACCTGAGTATCATCCAGCAAGCCCTCTTCGTTATTGATTACAGGCACTCCTTCATTGTCTACCGGAATGCGCTTGTTTTTCAACGTGATGTCTTCACTGTCCGGATAAGGAGGATAACCCGGGAATTGTTCTCTTTGCACTTTATCTGATCGTTTCTCTTTTATCTTCTTCATAGTGGTCATCGTTATTGCTCTTCAATAGGAAGAACGGTCAGATTAAAAAGGTAAAATCAGTTGCCAATGGATACTTTGCCTAAGTCCGCGTTAAAGGCACAGTCAGATCATTACCGATGTAGAAGAATGTAGGCAACCTGATTAGATAAAATCCGGATGCAGGTCATTGAAGTTTTAGTTGGCCGTTTCTTTTGCCTTTTTCTTAAAGTACCTTCTGAAAAGAAAATTATGACGCATGGCTTCCAGGTTCTCATCCAGTTTAATGGAGGCCGACTTGGCATTGTCTACCGTCACTTTAAGCTTATCTGCAAAAGCAGTATCGGTTAAAATCAGGCCCACGGCATTCTCCTTGTTGTTTAATTTCTGAACGACTTCCTCCAGGTTCCTGGACATGGAAGCAGCATTCCGGCTTACTGCTTTTACATTGTCAAATGTTTCATTGAAAACAGTCACCAGGGTCGTATCCGTAGCAAGACGGTTAATCAACCCCTCTCCGTTGTTGAGTTTGTTCATCATTGAATTTAACTGAGCCGATGCCTGCGAAGTTTGTATTGTAGTCTCTTTCAGTTTAGCCACAGCAAACCGAATATCTTTCGATATGACTCCATCGTCATTGAGCATCTCTCCTACGGCACCTTCACCTTTATTCATCTTCGCCACCAGCAACTTTAAATCTTCCGTTAAAGATCGTGTGTTTTCACCTACATCCTTCGCAATATCAAACAGCTCCTGCGTATCGGTAGGTGACGACGAATTAATGGTGTCGTTGTCCTGAAGGATCTGTTTTACATCGCCAGGGCGGATCACTACAATTTTATTTCCTACCAATCCATCTGAGCCGATCGTAGCCGTAGCATTCTTTTTGATAAACTCATTTTGTTTGTCCTTTAACGAAAGATGAACGATTACTTTTCCATCCTGAAAAATGCGCACGTCTTTCACAATACCTATTTTAACCCCGGAGAGCCACACCCCATCCCCCTTATTCAGACCTTCTACATTTTTGAATATCGCGTAAGCGGAGAACGTCTTGCTGAACACGCTGTTCTGACTGCCTACAAAATATACCCCCAGCAGAAAGATGACAATGCCTAGAGTTGTAAATAGGCCCAGCTTCAGGTTCTGTTGAACTTCGTTCGTTTTCATTTTTTGATGATTAGTGCTCGTGTTTAATAATTAAAGAATTGTGCCAGTTCCGGATCTTTGGTCAGTTTCATTTCATCGAAAGTTCCCTCCATTTTGATTGTGCCCTCCAGCAAGGCTACAATTCGATCGCCTGTTGCGCGCGCACTGCTGATATCGTGAGTGATGATGATGGAAGATGTATTGTACTTATCCCTGAACTTCACAATCAGATCATTGATTTCACCTGAGGTGATGGGGTCAAGGCCTGCCGTAGGTTCATCATAGAGCATGATCTTTGGCTTGAGAATAAGCGTGCGTGCGATGCCGATGCGCTTCTTCATTCCTCCTGATAACTCAGTAGGATATTGCTCGATTGTATGACTCAGACCTACGTCAGCCAGTGATTCTTCCACCGCCTGGTTTAACTCCTCCTGATTTGTAATTCCCAGGTTTCTTCGAAGAGGAAATTCAAGATTTTCCCTTACCGTCATCGAATCGTACAAGGCACTTCCCTGAAATGAAAATCCGACCTGAAGGCGCAATTCTCTGAGTTGTTTTACATCCAATCTCGGCACATCAAATCCCAACACGTTGATCTCACCTGAATCAGGTTCAATTAACCGCACCAGGCATTTAATCAAGACCGATTTACCCGCACCTGATTTTCCAATCACAACAAGGTTTTCACCTTGACGGAGATCAATGCTCAGATCTTTCAGAACAGCTCGTTCGCCAAATGACTTATTCAGGTTTCTTATTTTTACTACGGTCTCACTTTCCCCTACAGAAGGCAGAGTGGGTATTGTTTCTGTTTTCATCATCCCTGTCGTAAAAAAGTGACAAACTGTAGCACAATCAATTCAATAATAAAAATGGAGAGCATCGAGGTAACCACAGCACTATTTGCCGCCTTACCTACTCCCATTGTACCCCCTGTAGCATAATAACCGGTGTAGCACCCAATCACCCCGATGGCATAACCAAACAGAATGGCTTTGATAATGGAAGAGAAAATATCCAGGTAGGTGATGGATCCGAGGGCTTCATTGATAAACAAACTCAGGCTGGAACCATTAATGGAGTTGACGGTGACATACGATCCAAACAGTGCGATCAGATCAGCATAGATCACCAGTATGGGAAGCATCACGGTAGTGGCAATTACCCTTGAACTGACGAGGTAAGAAAAGGGGCGCACCCCCGATACCTCCATGGCATCGATCTGTTCGGATACACGCATGCTTCCCAACTCAGCGCTGATATTGGAACCTAATTTACCGGCACATATCAGCGCCGTAATTAAAGGACCAAGCGCACGGACAACTGCCTGCGATACGAGGGATGGAAGCCATGACTCCGCTCCGAAGGAAGCCAGAGAAGGCCGGGATTGTCTTGTAAAAACAACGCCCGCTATAAATGAAGTAAAGCCGATAAGAAATAAAGATCTATATCCTACTGCAAAACACTGTTTCAATATTTCCTTGACCTCAAAAGGTGGTTTAACGAAATAACTCAGTGTCTTGCCTACAAACTTTGCAACATCAGCGGCTTGAAGTAAAATCTTTTTCATGCTGACAGGTAATTCAGCCATGAAGGTAAAAGCTTATGCCAGTTCAGAAAATGACTGGAATCGTACTCACCTGATCCGATATCGGAGGATTAACCTTTTGCTATCGGGGCACATCGTAAATTGATCAAACGAAGGAGGTAAACTACGACTACAGGTAGTTCTTCAGTGTAGTAAAGCTGATCGGTTTTTCAATCAGACCTACCGCTGGCTTATTCCTGATCGACTCAGGTACAAACTTATAGGCACTGATCAGATTGATTTTACAGGCAGGCAAAGCTTGCTGAATGAAGTCCACCTGGTCCCACCCCAATCCGTCAGGGAGATTATTATCCAGGAAGATGATATCCGGCCGTAACTCTTTCATCAGTTCCATTCCATCATGAAGTGTGGATGCTGTTTTTACCGCGTATCCGTTCTTCGTTAAGAAGCTATCCAGCAAACTGCAAATATCTTTCTCATCATCGATTACCAATACCTTGAGCCCCATAGACGAATACATCTCTTTAATCGTTAATGCCCGAGGAAGTAGAAATGTAATCCTTTTCAGCATACGATTTCGAAACTTCAATATAATTACATCAAAATCCAACCACTGGGGAATTAATTTCTCAAATAAATTCCATCCTTTCGTAAATGGGATGGCATAACCTTTTCAGCAGTATATACAATATCTATTGTTAACAGTTACTTATGGGAGAGATTAAAGATAAGGCAGAGGAACTAACGGAACATGTAGGAGACTATCTCGAAACGTTCTACAAGTTAACCGCACTTAACGCTACTGGTAAAGCCACCGGAATTATTTCCGCAGGTATTACCAGTATTGTTGTTATGTTGTTCATCATGTTCGCCATGTTATTTGCTTTCATGGGCATCGGCTGGTGGCTGGGTGAGCAAATGAATAATATGCTGGCCGGTTTTGGTATCGTATCCGGCTTTTATATTTTCCTCATTATTATCATTCTTACTTTCCGCAAATCATTTCTTTTTCCTCTTATCCGAAACATACTAATTCGCAAGATGTATGAATAAAGCCATTACCAATTACGAAGAACTTCTTGCCGAGCAGCAAAGACTGAGAGCGATTCTGGATACACAGAAGGAACAGATTAAAAAAGACGTACATGAGCTGAGAGAGGAACTGCGCCCGGTGATAAAGGTGGCCTCTGTTATTGGTAAATTTGCTATTCCCGATGTGAGTAATAATGGTGCCGTAAAGATGGGAACCAACCTGACGGTGGATTGGATATTGAAAAAACTGATCGGCAGGGCAAACCCATTGCTGGGATTGATCCTTCCGGCGTTGATTAAAAATTATACTTCACACTATACCGATAAGGCCGTTCCTTTTCTACTCAACATCAAAGACAAGCTGCTTGCACGCAGAACGAAAGCTAACCGGGAATAGAGGCTGTTTGCAACCAATACCTGCGAATATCCGAAACTGTCTTTAATAGCCCCTCAAAACGTGCAGGCTTAACAATGTAAGTGTTTGCCCCAAGTTCATAACATCTTTTGATTTCAGCTTCACTCTTGGTAGTCGTATAAACAATGACCGGAATCGTTTTGAACACAGGATGTTGTTTAATTTCCAGGAGCGCCTCTCTCCCATTTTTTTTAGGCATATTCAAATCCAGCATGATAAATCCCGGATAGGCGGTCTCTGTGGTTGATTGCGTTTCGATATCATTTAAAAATCGCAGCAACTCCACGCCGTTTTCAACAAACTCAATACGATCAGTATACCCATTTTCTGAAAAGGCAGTTTGCAGCAAAAACTGATCGTCTGCATCATCTTCAGCAATGAGTATAAATGCTTTTCTCATAATTCAACTTCTGATTTCAAATATACTAAAACAGGACAGCGGTCGACCCGATTTCAATTAATAATATGCCCGGTAACGTAGAAACAATTCTACGCCACGACAATTGCTACCGCTTCTTTTTATGATCAACTGCCTCTGGCACTGGTTTTTCAAATTCATAAGCACAACCAAAACAAAGACGATCATGCAACGCAAATCCTATATAACACAACATCCTCATCAGGAGATCAGAAGAGGCCGTGCACCCTATGCCTCTTCTACCGCTACAAAAGCGGCTACCAATGAAGTGATGGATTTTCAGTTAGTGACAAACCACCTTCACTATCCAAAACACAGCACGCTGGCCATTGACCATACGTACCTGGAAGATGAAGACAGCGATGAGCGTACCCTTTACTTTGCCAGGTCAAAAAAATAAAACTAACAGCAACTCAAATACAAAAAACGAGTGTAGGCGATCCTGCTTGTTTAAATGCGTACAGGTAAAATGCTGAAACTAATTTTAAACTCAAATCTAATCCAATCATGAAAAAGAAATTAACATTACTAATCGGAACGGGTCTTATTCTATTCTATATACTGGGGTGTAGCTCATGGAGCAAGTCTCAAAAGGGTGCTGCCATCGGTGCTGGCGCAGGCGGTGCCGTAGGTGCAGGTATCGGTAAACTGGCGGGCAACACTGCCTTGGGTGCCATTATTGGCGCTTCCGTGGGAGGCGTAGCAGGTGGCATCATCGGAAAGCAAATGGACAAACAGGCAGATGAGATCGCACAAATTCCCGGTGCAAAAGTGCAGCGCGTAGGCGAAGGTATTAATGTTACATTCGACTCAGGCGTATTGTTTGATACTAACAAATCGAATGTAAGTGCAGCCTCTCAATCCAAGCTAACGCAGCTGGCGGATATCTTAAATAAATATCCTGACACGTATATATTGATCGAAGGTCATACCGATTCACAAGGATCTAACGCTTCTAACAAAACGCTTTCAAAGAAAAGAGCGGATGCCGTAGGAGACTACCTCTCGGCACAAAAAGTAAGTACATCACGCATGCGGATCAACTGGTATGGCGAAGAGCAACCTAAAGTACCTAATGACAGCCCTGCCAACATGGCCACCAACAGAAGAGTGGAGTTTGCCATCTATGCAAATCAGGAATTGATTGAACAGGCACAAAAACAGGCAGGAAGCAACTAAGTATAGTATCATCACCTTCTTATAAAACACAATAACCACACTCAGGATGAAAAAAACCAAAGAAGTGCCTGCAAAAGAAGATCATTCGCAAGCCATTGAAAAACTACGCGACCTTGTCAAAAAGGTGCCTGTATGCATGTTTACTACAGTCGATAATGAAGGCGAAGTCACCAGTCGGCCCATGACGACTATCGATGTGGATAACGAAGGAAACTTCTGGTTTTTCACCAATGAGTTTGGGGAAAAATTACTCAACGAAAGCTACGATAATGGTGCCTATCTCATCTATTCCCATCCCGGAGTAAATACATACGTGAATATCAAAGGCATATCCAATGTGATCATTGATAAAAACAAAATTGAAGCGTTATGGAAGCCCATGCTTAAAGCGTGGTTTCCACTGGGAACCAATGATCCTAAGCTTTGTCTGATCAAAGTAATTACTGAAGAAGCAAAGTTCTGGAATTCAACTTCAAATAAAATGGTAGTGCTTTATAACATCGTAAAGGCCATTGCCAGCAAAGAGAAATATGAAGAAGGGGAAGTAGGTACATTAAAACTCAGTTAATCACATACAAATACCATTGTAAAAACAGCAAACTAAATAAAAGCTTTACTCCTTTTGAGTAAAGCTTTTTTGTTTATCGCTGAATAATGAGGAATCCACTCATCAGATAATTGACTAAAATCCACAATTTATACGCCATTACTACTGGCATTTGAATTTCAAACTTTATTAAAACTATAAAACCAATTATCTTAAAAAATCAGAATTTTATGAAGACAGCTAAAATATTTCTAGTAGGTGCTATCGTAGCAATGGCCGTAAGCTTTGCCCAGGCTCAAGACGATGAACTCACGCCAAAGTTTGGTATCAAAGGAGGTATCAACCTAGCCAACCTTCGCTCAGGCGATGAAGTTAGCGATGAAAACTTGAAAGTAGGATTGAATCTGGGTTTGATGGCAAAGATGCCCATTACAAGTGGATTTGCTATTCAGCCTGAGGTTTTATACAGCAGCCAGGGATCGCGAATCAATTACAATAACTTCATAGCAGGAAAAGGAGAATACCGTTTCAATCTGAATTATATTCAGGTACCGGTACTGGCTGTAGTTAATCTTGGAGAATACTTCAATATTCATGCAGGCCCCTATGCTTCATTCCTTACGTCAGCGAATGTAAAGGATGTAAACAGCGATGGTTCGGTGGATAACATTGCGGATTACGATGTAGATAACTTTAATCGCGTTGATTATGGTGTAGCGGGCGGTATTGCCTTCGAAACAAAAGGGTTTACATTGGGTGCGCGCTATAACTATGGCTTCAAAGAGGTAGGTAAGTCAGGAAGTGTTGCAGGAGGTGCCACCAACGATCTTAAAAACAACTTCGGAACAATCTATGCGGCTATTACTTTCTAGTAAACCGATAGTAGCTCCATTAAAAAAATCACCCCTGACAATAGTCAGGGGTGATTTTTTTTTCATCGTTATACCAACCTGCTTCATTTGAGCTACTCACCGGCTCGCCAGCCGTATCTCGACTAATTCTTACAAATTAGTTTTAGGAAAAGTGATAATAAAAGTAGTTCCGGAGTTGATCTGCGACTTCACATCTACAATTCCCTGATGCGACTGAATGATATTTAACGTTGAGGCAAGGCCAAGACCCATTCCATTTCGTTTGGACGTAAAATAGGGTTCAAATAGCTTGGAAAGATTCTCCGGCTCGATACCGCAGCCATTGTCTTTTACTTCAACAATGTAGTATTGACTTTTTGCGGTTACTGAAATACGGATCAATCCATGATCACCCGTAATCGCTTCGGTGGCATTAATGATTATGTTCAGAAAAGCAATCTTCAGTTTTTCCACATCGGCATTAATCATGCATGCTTCGTCAGGATACTTCACTTCAGAATGGATTTGTTTCAACGTCATCCGGTCCAGCGCCACCTGTAATGTAGCATCCAGTATGTGCTGAAGGCTCACCGGCTGGTAAGACATCTCTGCCGGGCGTGAGGAGTTCAGAAGCTCTGTAATCAGCGCATTAATCCGCTTGCTATTCCGGTTAATGATTTCCAGAAATACTTTATCATCTTCCTTTCCGGAAGTAGACTCCAACTGCTCTACCGACATCTGAATATTACTCAGTGGATTCCTTACTTCATGTGCCAGCGTTCGCACCAGCCGGCCCGCAGCCGCCAACTTCTCCGCCTGCAAGGTCACCTTCTCTGCTTTTTTCAGGTTGGTGATGTCGTGAATAATTCCCTGTATATATTCATCTTCCTGGCCGGCATTCTGTAACGACATGGAAAGAATACAGTTTTTGATTTCGTTATTATTGTCCGCCAGGGCAATCTCCAGATCCAGTACATCCCCTTTTTTATCCAGGTCATCGGCAATTTTATCTTTCAACTCATTACCTACGATCAGATCATACAAATTCAGATTCAGCAACTCTTTCGTGTTGTATCCGATGAGCTCAGAAGTAGCAAGGTTAAGATCCTTAAATTGTAGATTACGATAGGTAATAAATATAGCATCCTTCGATTTCTCGAATACATTCCGATACTTGCGTTCATTGGCCCGGAGCGCTTTTACGGATGCCGCCCGTTCCAGTGAATACCGTATGCACCGTTCCAGTTTTTCTGTATTCAGCTCGGATTTGATTAAGTAATCAAAGGCTCCCTCTTCCATGGCCTCCTTATCGACCTTCTGGTTTCCTTTACCGGTCAGCAGTACAATCGGTTCTTCGCATTTCAATGCAATGGCTTCTTTCAGCAGATCGAGGCCCGTTTTGGCCCCCAATCGATAATCCACAAAATAAATGTCATGTTGACGTGCCACTACTTTCTTCAGCGCATCCTGATACACAGGACACCACTCTATTTTGAAACTGGCGGTATCAATTTGTTTGATGTACTCGGTGGTGATGAAAAAATCATCCTCATCATCATCGATGATAAGGACCCGGATAGTCCTTTCAGGCATTTTTATACATGTTGTTTTTCAGGAAGGATAATCACAAAAACAGATCCTTTGCCCGGATCACTCTTTGCAAATATTAAACCTTCGTGATTGTCCGTTATTTTTTTACAAATGGCAAGACCAATTCCTGATCCTGCATATTCTGTTTTTCCGTGAAGGCGTTGAAAGATCTGAAATATACGTTCTGCGTATTCGACCTCAAATCCGATTCCGTTATCTCTCAATTCAATCTTGTGGTACACCCTATCCAGTGGCAGATGATATTCGTCTTTCTCTTTTTTATCCAGTAAAGACGAGCTGATTTCGATTACAGGAGCTTTGTCCAGGCTTTTGAACTTAATGGCATTGCTGATCAGGTTATTAAACAGTTGCTTCATCTCTGAATAAACCGCTTCGATTACCGGAAGATCCGAGATGGTAATGACCGCGCTGGTTTCTTCAATCTTCAAATCCTGATCCTGCTTTACTTCCTGTAAAACCGTGTTCAGATCAATGTTTGCAAACACCTGCGAGCTTCGCGTAAGGCGGGAAAACTCCAGCAGGTTATCAATCAGCATCTTCATATTTTCGGTAGAAGCGACGATGCGATCAATGTAGGCATTTCCGTCCGCACCCAGCGTTTCTCCGAATTTCGTTTTCAGTCTTTCATTGAAAGTGGAGATTTTTCGGAGTGGCTCCTGCAAATCGTGAGAGGCCACATAAGCAAATTCTTCCAACTCCTTGTTTGATCTTTTTAATTCGCGCAGGTTGCGTTCGCGTTCTTTCTCCAGATTCTTCAGCGTACTGATGTCTCTGGTTATACCCAACAGTTTTTTAACGTTCCCATCATGATCCAGTACCATCTTGGCTTTCGTAAAAACCGATTTAGAATTACCTGATTGGGTAGTGAGAAGATATTCGATTTCAAAGCCTTCTTTGTTTTTTATGGCACTCGCTATCGCCTCCTGGTAAGCCTCCCGGTCTTCCTCCCCGATCTGCCCGATGTAAAATTCGCTGGTCACTTTAGGCAGTTCCTCCCTGGTGAACTCGATCAGGTCATACATGCCTTTAGTCCAGTCCAGATGATCGGAAACCAAATCCCAACTCCAGCTTCCAAATTGCAATAAGTCTTCCGTCTCTTTAAAGAGCTCGGTCATTGCCTTGGTTTCTTCCTCTGATTTAAGCTGATCCGTAACATCGTTGGCAATGAAAAGTGCCGACACCGGTTTTCCACTTTCATCTCTGCGAAGCACGGTACCCATTGTTTTGAAGTACCGCCAGTTACCCTGTTTATGATTGAGACGGCAGCCGTAAGCCAGCGTCTCTTCATCCTTTATAGCATCAAATTTATCGAGCTCCTTCTTGACTAAATCTACGTCTTCTTTAAAGACAAGATTCATCCAGACATCTTCGCTGTCTTTGAGATCATCATAGGAAAACCCGAGTATTTCGGTGATGCGTTTATTGACATAGCGAAGCTTACGATTATTCAGGTCATAAACGTAGATCAAGCCAGGAAAAAAATCATTCAGGCGTTCAGTGAAAGCCTCTGAATTTTGTCCTGACTCGAAGAGTAACTTTAGATAATTGACGTTATCGCTCATTGTTCCATTTGAAACAATTCACCTTTAAGCTCCCGGTATTCTTTAATTTTGTTGTACAACGTCTTTCTATCGATCTGCAATAATTTAGCTGCCTTGCTCTTGTTGAAGTTTACTTTCTTCAGCGCACTCAAAATCACCTCGTATTCTGCATCGATCCCCGCTCCCTTCAGATTCAATTCAAAATTCTTCTCCTTCACCGGCTCAGCTACCGAAACAGACGAAGTGTGTGTTTCTTCCTGCGGCGCTCGCTGGTTGGAATAAGGCTCGAACTGCAGCTTGGTATAGTTGGTTAACTCAAATGGTATTGACTTCACATCCACCACATCCGTATCGCTAAGCAGGGTAGCCCGCTTCACCACATTTTTCAACTCACGAAGGTTACCATGCCATACGTAGGTCTTGAAAATATTCTCCACTTCGGTACTGAACCCTTTGATATTCTTATTCAATTCTTTGTTCGCTTGTGCAAGGAAATGCCCCGCAAACACCATGATGTCTTCGCTACGCTCTCTCAATGGAGGCACGTTGATGGCAAATTCATTGAAACGGTGATATAAATCTTCACGGAACTTTCCATTGCGTGACAGCTCCCACAGCTTCTCGTTACTAGCTACAATGATACGTACATCAAGCTCAATGTCCTTTACTCCACCCACTCTGCGCACTTTTCGTTCCTGTGTTACACGCAATAGGGCCACCTGTACATCGTAGGGAAGATTGGCAATTTCATCCAGGAATATGGTACCACCGTTGGCGATTTCAAAACTTCCCGTCTTCTGATTTAATGCCCCGGTAAACGACCCTTTTTCATGACCAAACAGTTCACTACCCGCCAGGTCTTTTGATAACGCACCACAGTCAATCGCTACAAAAGGTTTATCACTGCGTTTGCTGCGCTTGTGTATTTCCTGGGCAATGGCTTCTTTACCACTACCGCTTTCTCCATAGATAATCACACTGTAATTGGTGGGTGCAACCAAATCGATCTGCTTTAAGATGTTTTTAAAGTCAGGGCTATCACCAAAGATGTAGTTCT
>JAHEZH010000087.1 GCA_023251155.1 Flammeovirgaceae bacterium
ATATTACAGTGGGTTCACTGGGAGCAACAGGTGCGGTAGCCGGAGATGTGCTTGAGCTATTCATTGGCGGAGTGTCTTTTCCAACTCCACTCACACGTACGCTGGTTGCTGGTGATATCTCCGGTAACTATACATTTACCAACGTAACATTGCCGGGTGCCGACGGCGCAAAAGTAATCACTGCCAAAGTAATCGATCAGGCTGGAAATACGGGAGCGGCCAGTGCTGCATTAAACCTCACATTGGACACATCTGCTCCAACCGTAAATTCGCATAACATCAACACAGTGATAGCTACCGGGTTTACATTCACAATCAACTTATCGGAAACCGGAACCACCTATTATGATGTAACCACAAGTTGCTCTACACCAACTGCAGCGCAGATCAAAGCGGGAACAAGCACAGGACATGTACAGAGTGGAAATTTTGCAATAGGTACCGCCTCGACAAACGTTAATCAGGCCATCACAGGACTTTCCGGAGGAACAACCTATTACCTCTATTCCGTTTCGGAAGATGCTGCCGGCAATCCATCGGTAGTGACCAATGACGTAACCTCTACTTCCTGTGTTGCACCTACAGGGCAGCCTACATTGGGTGCATTTACATCCGTTACAGCTGGTGCTATGACCATTAACTGGTCTGGAGGAACTGGCCTAGATGGAGTTCTGGTAGTTGTCCGTGCAGGAAGTGCTGTCAGTTTTGTTCCATCAAGTGGAAATGATTATTCCGGACAGGTCAACGCTAATATTACATTGGCAACGGACCAGGGATCTGGAAACATTATCGTTTTCAGAGGAAATGGTTCAAATGTTACCCTTTCCAATCTATCGGCCAGTACTACCTATCACATCGCTATCTATGCGTATAAAAATTCAGGTAATTGTTATTTAACTACCTCGCCAGCCACGGGTAGCCAGTCAACCCCTGCACCGGCAGGAACTTCTACTCTAACCAATGGTACAGGTGTAGCCTCTGTCGCTTCTACCGTAAATTCAAACAACGCTGCAGGAGCAGTATTTACATTTACGTTGACTGATGTGGGAGGGGATAATACATCCACAAGGCTAAGTCAATTAATATTCAGAGAGGTGGGAACATTTAACCCTGACCTCACTCAATTAATTGCCGATGCTCAACTTTTGGATAATTCCGGTGGAACAGTTGGCCAGCAAGGGGCTGCCGTCATCGGAACTCATTCAATCACAATACCAAATATTCTTTCTGGAAATCCTAATCAAAATACTAACCCCCAGGATTTGGGATCCATTCCGGATAATTCAAGCAAAATTTACACTTTAAGAATCTGGTTCAAATCTGCTTTGGGTGGTACGTTACCTTCCACTATTGACAATAAACAATTGCTTTTCTCGCTAGTGGCTTCTGACGTAACCATTGTACCGGGGAAAACACAAATTAAGAATAGCGGAGCCGGATCCAGCGTTTTATCAAATGAAAGCGGAACTACAGATGTTGTTACCGTTACTGCAACCAAAATAACCGTAGACACACAACCATCCACTACTGCAACAGCAGGTCTTGCCCTGACTACACAGCCGAAGTTCAGTGCGCGTGATGCTAACAATAACATTGACCTCGATTTCAACAATAGCATTACAATAAACACGACCAATCCAACCAACCTTGGTCCTGCCAGCGCTCCCGCCAGCTTTACCAACGGTGTAGCTGACTTCGCGGCTTCCGGATTTAAGTTTAATAATGTGGGAAGTTCCACTATGAGCGTTACAGCAAATAGTATCACCTCTCCTGCTACTTCCAGCATTACCGTTAGTTCAAATGTCCAATTGGGCGCATCCGCTGCTACTTTAGCTGCTTCACCACTGGTCAACAGTACTACGAACAAAGCGGTATTCGCTTTCTCCTTAGCTACTACAGGCAATGCGGTTACTCTCACTAACGTGACTATCAATTCCTCCGTAAGTCCAGTTAACCTGGTGAAAAATCTCAGGTTGTACAGCAACACCACTGATTCCTTCACCGGAGCAACACAAATCGCTGCCTCTGGCACGCTGACCTTTTCAGGATTATCGGTTGCACTGAACGGTACTGCCAAATACTTTTTTCTAGTGGTGGATGTTGAAGATTATTTTTCCACATCACTTCCCTCCATTCAATTCTCTTTACCGCTCACCGGAATTACCGTTTCTCCAGCTGGCAAAAGTGGGGGAACTCAAACGGGCGCAACCTATACCTTGCAGGACAATACCGCTCCAGTTGTATCCAATATCACTTTACCAAGTGCTAATCCTAACAACACTTCTTCAGTTAATTTTACCGTCACGTTTTCAGAGCCGGTTACAGGTGTCGATGCGCTTGATTTTACTACTTATGGTACGGCTTCTACAGGAACAATAATATCCGGTGTTACAGGAACTGGAAACACCTATACGGTAACGGTATCCAATATATTATCTACCGGCACACTGGGCCTAAATGTGGTCGACAACAACAGTATCCATGATGCCCGACCCAATACCCTGGGAGGTCCGGCTACAGGTGATGGAAATTTTTCCAGCGCCTCGACGTATACCTTTATTTTACCTGAACCGCCATTTCATGTAAGCGGATTCACTGCTACCGTTCAATCTACCAGTAGTGTAGAATTAAACTGGACAGATGCACCGGGAAATCCCTTACCAGCAGGTTATTTGATTACTGTGGCTAAAAGCGGGTTTAGTGCTGTGACACCCACAGACTATCAGGTCGAAGCAACACAAACCAATCTTGTTCCTGATGCAAATACCGTTGGCTATGTATATGTGCCTGCTGGCGTAGGGACCTATACTTTTGCCAGCCTGTTATCCGGAATTGACTATACATTCAAAATATATCCCTATACGAATAGCGGAAGCACTATAGATTATAAGACAAGTGGCGCACCAATAGCAACAGCATCTACCGGTGTGGCTGCAAATGCAACAATAGGAGCCGGGATTTCCGGTACTTCAACAGTTCCAACTGTAGGAACTGCAAATGTGAATTTTCAGTTTTGGGTATGGGATGGCAACTCACCTGGTGATAATGCACCAACAAAGATCTCGTCCATAGTAATACAACGAAATACAGTCACTGACCAAATAGGAAATTGGACTAACGCAATACTATCTGCTGAACTAAGCGAAGCAGCAGTCGGCTTAAGCGAAATAACGGGGGCTCCCGCAAGAATCGCTACTGGTTCAGACATTGCAAGCAACAGCATTACTTTCAGCAATCTGTTAAGTGACGCCTTTGGGCGAATAAGCAATGGTGGTTATAAATATTACAATCTTAAACTCAATCTGAAGTCTTCTCTGGGCGGAAGTTTACCCCAAACTATTGATGGATTGAATTTCAGAATGCAAGTGGGTACAGCAACGATTACTCTTGCCCCCGGCAGCACTGGCTATTCAGCCAGCAGTACAGTAAATGCTCCCGATGCAACGGTTTCTGTTATCGCTACGCAATTGGATTTCTCCACTCAACCTGGGTCCACTCAACTGGTCTTAAGAGATGTTACAAGCGCATCCTCCAGTGCTCCAGATTTTAGTTTAGTACCTGTAGCAAGGGCGCGTGATATAAACGGCAATACGGATCGGGATTTTAATTCGGATGTAACTATCAGCAATGCGGGTGGTTTACCAATGACTCAAAATCTCATCACGCCCGTAGCCGGCGTCATTTCCTTTCCAACCAGTTTTCAATATACTGACGATGGAAGCGGAACGACAAATAATGGAGACCTAACTATAACTGCGAGCGGATTAACATCAGCAACCAGTTCTCATGTAACCGTTTCCTATAGCAACAACACGACCATAACAGCCGGAGCTTTTGCCGAGCCTTTAACCCTATCCTCCCTGCGAGATGACCTGGCCGGATTCAACTATCCATCTGTTACTAACAAAGTATTTGATTTTAATATCAATGACGACAACAATATACTATCGAGTGACGGTTCACCCACCCGTATTTCTGAAATCGTGATCACACAGTCAGCAGGTAATGATCTTTCTGATTGGACAGCTGTCATTGCAGCAGCAAGATTATATGACGGTTCTGGTTTTTTTATTAATGGAACTGTTAATGCTGACAAGCTTATTTTTACAGGAATTAACACATCTACTTTAGGTTTTATTAATGATAACCTGACCAAGAACTACCAGCTATACATCACGCTCAAATCAGACATGGGCACATTGGCAGCCACTATCGACGGGCAAAATCTCGCTTTTGAGGTGCTTGCTTCCAATATAAATACAACCAATCAAAGTAGTACAATAGCAGCAGGAGAATTTGAAAACTCCGGTAGTAACAATCTGGCTATTGATGTAACTGCAACTAAGCTTGTATTTACAACACAGCCTCCTGCTACCGCATCGGTAGATACCGATTTAAGTATACAACCAGTGGTGACAGCGTATGATAAGAATAATAACCTCGATTTCAATTATGCTGGTAGTATTACCATCACAACAACTAACGCGGGCTCATTAGTAATGAGTAATGCCCCTATTTCGATTAGTTCGGGAATCCTCACATTTCCCTCAAACTTTCAATACAGGCAAGCCGGTAATGGTACATTAACTGTGTCTTCAGGCGGACTAACCTCAGCGATAAGCACCCCCGTAACCGTATCCTTTTCTTCCGCTTCGGATATTATACATGATGTTTCATTTTCTTATCCTAATAACATTGCCTATAAAGACTATCAGTCCTCAATCATACTACAAGACGGTAACAGTATTGACATGGAACGTTTTGTGGTTAGGGATGGAGGTGTAGCTGCCAATGATCCGGATGGTGCAGGTACCAGCATAACGGCAATAAGTATTCAAGCCACGAACCACCAAAATCTCAGAACTGTAGCACTTTATGATGGAGGCACAAAGCTTGGACAAGCTGCTCCTGATGGAACAGGGTTAATCATCTTTAGTGGCCTGAATTTCCAGGTTATTGATGGTCAAAGTAAAGCCTTTACAATTCGTGCCAGCTTCACCAGCGCTGTTACTGATAATGATGTGATCTCCTTCCTTGTTACATCGGTGACCAAAGGTACCAGCATTGGTTTTGGTTCTGGGTTTGCCGCTGCGGACGGAGGTGGCGCATCGAGCACTATCAGTAGCGACAATAATAAGATTGAGGTAGTGGCCACACAACTTGATTTCACCACTCCGTCATCGGCCTCTTCAGCCAGCTTAAATAGCCCATTTACAGTGGTTGTCAAAGCACGCGATATAAATGGAAATGTGGATATGGATTTCAATTCAGCAGTGACATCACTTACCAATGCAACTTCTGCCTCAATGAGTAACAGCCCCGTTGGGAATAATTTTGTGTCTGGTGTGTTAAATTTCCCACTCAACTTCCAGTTTACATCGGGTAATAATAATGACGATGTCACTCTGAGTATAGCTGCTGGAGGTGTGAACAGCATTACTCCTCCTGCACCCACTACTCCTAAAATAACACTCACGTCTTCCTTCGAATCATTACTTATCGTTGATACTGCATCTCCGACATCTGATCTTCCCTACAAGGATTATCAGGATATCAGCACTTCAGCAACTAGTATTGTACTCACCCAATTCAAATTATTGGATGGTGATGGAGTTACTCCCGATCTGGACGGAGCTTCCACGAATATTCAGGATATTCAATTTTCCATCACCAATCCTTCTAACATACGTAGCTTGGGCATTTATCTCGGTAACACGTTAGTTCAAAGCAAAAACAATGCAGACTTCAATACACCAGCAGGAACAACTTTTGTCACGTTTACTTCCTTATCAGGAAGCATCATTGCACCTGACAATGGATCTGTTCTCTTTACAGTAAGAGCCAGTTTCTTCGACACCAATACTGCTGTACACGATTGGGATGATATTCAATTAAAGACAGTATCCATCACTCAAAATGGAGGTTCGAAATTCAATACTACAGGAGTAGCTCCTCTTATCGGAGGAATTACTAATGGATCTATTCCCGCTTCAAGAAAAATTGAAGCAATAGCCACCCGACTAGATTTTATCAATCAACCTGCAAGTATAGAAGGAGTTGATCAACCAATCACTGAACCATTGGTTCAGGCAAGAGATGAAAACGGAGTTATTGATTTTGATCATTCTTTCGTAGCTACCTTGTCGAGCGGGGCAAGCTTGTCAGCATCTTCATTAACATTCGTAAAAGGTGTACTTAATTTTACAGGTTTTCAATACACCTCTTCCGGAAACGGAACACTTACGGTATCCTCTAATGGCCTTTCAAGCATTGCCGGTGGATCTAATTCTTGCACTAATGTGGAGGTTATCCACACTACCGCTGTCATTGCAATAGATGGAGTGCTTACTTCGAATAATATCAAAGGAGGTACAGCAGGAGCAGTACTTTTTGGTGTTACTTTTAAACCGGAAAATGTTACCAGTAGCGAACCATCCTTAAACAGTTTTACTTTCGCTTTTGATAAAAGCTATCAAACATCAAGTACTACAACACTTATTCCCTCTTCTTTTAAAGTATATGAATCCACATCAGCTTCATATAATTCTTCCACAAATGTCACCTCGCTGGGAGCGACCGTATCGCCTGCCTCTTCTACAGGTAATAGTAATCTGGACTTAGTTACGGTAAACTTTAGTACTCCCAGATCACTCTACCAAGGAATTACACGATCTTACTTCCTTGTTGCTGATGTCGATGTATCGGCTAACATTAGTACACCAACATTAAAACCTAGCCTTATTGACGAAGGCTATGGAACGGCAACCGATTCTCACATTGTGACTACAGTGGGAAGTTCAAAGGCAAATGTAATCGGTCAGGAGTATAAGTTTGCTTCAACCCGTCCTCCAAAGCTTATCAGTTCTGTTCCCAGCAATGGCCAATTAAATGTGAACCCTGCCCTTACGGAAATAGCTTTAACATTTGATGTCAATGTTTTGTCTTTTGATTCAACTGCTTATTTATACGATCGTCAAAACAACATTTTAATTGCCACATTAAAGGCTACTACCGGGTTATATAATCCCGTAGTCAATCTATCCTCTTCGACCACTAATCCTTTAAAATTTGCTATTCAATTATTACCCGGCAAATCACTGAAGCCTGACAGTGTGTATTATGTGACCTTAGCAAAAGGTTCGTTTAATCCAATCACCAAAAAAGGAACTGGTATCTCTGATGACGGACTAAATTTCTATGGAGGTATCAGTTATAACGGCACACTCTACTTTAAAATATCAAGCCCAAATCCTCCTAAGATGGTTGCCACAGATGCTACTTCTTATTTTGCATCTAAAACGGCTGCCGTTTTCAATGCCAGCTTTGATATTCCCGGAACAGCATACTACATTGTTACTGCTCCCGGATTATATAACAACAGTACAATTACTAATACCATCGTAAAAAATGGTATTGGCGGTATTACCTCTGGTAAATTTGATATCAATCAATTAAGTCCTAAAGTGCAGTATGCATCTTTTGCAGCTAATCTATCCACATATGCTACGTATGATGTTTGGATTTATGCAGAAAATGATGCTACGCCAACACCTGTTTCAACTTCAGCTCCTTATGGAAAATTTATTACCGCCGGGAATACAAGTAATTTTGCAGTAGGAGGTGTGGGACCAACTCTTACACTTACACCCACTACAGCTGCAAATCATCTCCACATCTATCAGGTATGCCCTAATAGTACTGTAATGCTGAGTGATCCTATTATTATTGGAGAAAGTACAAGTGGGCAGTTTAGTGGTGGAAATCAAGAATTTAACGTCTTATTACCAACAGGATTCCTATACGATATCACCAACACTCCTACGGTGAAATTGAACGGGCTGGATTTCAATGGTATACTTCCTACGCTTTCGTACATCAACAATTCAGTTCTGAATATTAAGCTGTATAATTCAGGAAGCATTAGTATTGATAACATTATTATTTCCAACCTGAGGATTTCTTCATCTGCCTCGGCAACAGGTTCGATTATACGATTCTCCGGTACTGGTCTTTCCAGCATACCTACCAATCTGGCTACAATAACAACAGTAAGCACACAAACTCCGGATTTTTCAAACACGTATAATAACTCCAACGATTTCGGCAGTATCGGCATCGCTTCTGTCGTGAATGTTATTCCCGATAATTTTAATGCACCAGCAGGTACAGTACGGTTAATTCCCCCATCTACACCTAACGACTACGGATCCAGTTTCTTTAGTGGTTTGGGAGTTACTAATGACATCCTTAGTCTGAATGGTTTGGCAAACAGTTTAGGTACCGCGTTTGATATTACCATGACCCACACAGATATGAATGGATGTGTCATTCAAAAGGTAGAACAATATATGGTTTACGACCATACCAAAGCCATTCCAGTTTTCGGTACTAAACAGAGCATTGCGAATCCTAACTTCCCTGCTGATGCCCCCAATCAACCAGTGGGAACTCTGAATTACAGTGACATTGCCGGATATTCGTTAATTAAGCTTTATGCAAAAATACCTCCTAAGGTAGTATCCGGACAGACTGATCAAATCATTAAAGGTTCCGATTGGGAGTCGATCTTAAAAAAAGTACCAATAGTGACAGATTCCCTATCCGGTAATTCAGGGCAAATAGTAAGAAACTATAATTGGGATTATTCTTATATCTTAAATGCGGTAAGCAAGTCAAATGGTGCTATTACCACAAATCCTTATGACTATTTTAAAGGTGGTAAAGATGGATCGGGTACACCCAATGGCCAACCTTATTGGACCGGAGGATCACTTGGATTAATTGAATTCATCGGCAACTTCCAAAGCACTGCAGACTATTCATTATTTGTCCCTATCCGACAAGAAGTAGAATTATTTGTCCCCCCGGTACCAGTTCTTGAAATAAATAATAAGATTGTAACAGGCATAACCACATACTGTGAAAATGATGGAGCCATTGTAATCAATGGATACCCTCAGGCTGCTACAGGCTCTTCAGTCGGTACGTTTTTACTTACCAAATTAGCCGATGGCACTACAATAAGCCCTGCCCTGAACACCGTCTTTTCTGAAAGCGGTAGTGGAACTGCCACCATTAATCCGAGCCTTATTAATGGATACTATGGCGATTTAAAGATTACCTATACTTACAAGGAGACAAATTCGCCAGCTTCGGGCACTACCTCTCTTATAATAAGAATTGCACCTAACCCGATTGCTAATTTTACTTATGAAAATATCATAACAACCAACAGCCCTACTACCCTTTCTTTTTGCGAAGGGAAACCTATACAATTTAACTCTACATCAAGCATATCAAACGGGTTTTCGATTAGCAGCCTGGAATGGAACTTCAAGGATGCCAATGCGACCAGTGAGCTTAATACTTCGACGATAAATGCCCCGACACACAAGTATTCCACCAGTGCCAAGTATTCACCTACCCTCATGGCCATCTCTAATACCGGATGTAAGTCAATTGAAGTTACTAAAGATATTTCCGTGGGTGCTATTCCTGTTACGGCCTTCAGCCTGATTGGTGTATCTACCGCTGATCAGATCGTGTTCACCAATTTAACAGCTATTAATAGTGCCGCAGCAGTCAATGATGGCTTTAAGCTTGCCGAGTGGAGTTATGGTGATGGACAAACAGCATCGGTCACTTCCAATTTTACATCTACGATAGCGCACCAGTATACTAATCCCAAAGTTTATCCCGTGTCACTAAAAGTGACAAGTATTATCGGGTGTGTGGAAGAAAAAATCAATGATGTGATCATCGTACCGAAGAAGACACCTACTGAAATGAATGCATATCTGGAAGATTTTGAGATCAACGATGGTGGATGGCAGAATTACAAATTAAATAGTTCGAATGTTTCCTCATGGGAAAGCGGAAGGACTTCAAAAATTCAACCTCTCGATGGATCAAAAGTATGGGCAACTAATTTAACCGGACCTTATGGTTCAAATGAACGATCCGCTCTGTATTCACCAAGTTTTGATATGAGTGATTTGGAACGACCTATGATCTCTTTCAACTTCTTTCATGATCTTGAACCGGGTGAGGGAGCCGTACTTGAATATTCAACCGATAACTATAACATAGCCGATACTGATCCTACTCATAAAAAATGGATTGTGTTAGGGAAATTTGAAAATGGGCAATCCACAGGGGTGGACTGGTACAATGCCCTTGGACTTAGCTCACAACCGGGAAATCAAACTACTGGATTCGGTTGGACTGGCACTGCCGCCGACTGGCTGGAAGCCAAGCATATTCTGGATACCGTAAGAACACAACACCAGGTTGTATTCAGAATTGCAATGGCTACCTTGAAGGATGTCCCCACCAAACGAGGTCTTTTGGTCGATAACGTGAGAGTAGGTAATCGCACACGAACGGTGTTAGTGGAGAATTTCAAAAACTCCGGAAATAACGCCGCAACGGAAAAATCAGAAGCTGACTTCCTCAAGAATAAATTAGCTCAGAATTCACAGGGCACGAAGTTAGTTAAGTTGAATTATCATGTCGGGTTCCCACAAGTAGATCCTTTTAATCAGGATAATCCGCTAGACCCAAGTGCAAGGGCACTCTTCTACAATATAAAATCGACACCGTTGGCACGTCTTGATGGTGATAAACCAACCGGAGATGAGCAACTGCTTTCCACCTGGGGACAAAACTGGTATAACACACAAACACTCAAGCTGGCAGAAGTAACGATAACTCCGACTGTACAGACTACCGCGGCTGGAAGTATTGAAGTGAATGTCACCGTCAACAATAAATCGAAACAGGTTATTCCAGCTGAGTCAACTTTACTTTATGTAGCCGTCGTAGAGAAAAGCATTTTGAAAAACAATATACCTACTGCAATGCAGGCGTTGATAAAATCAGGAGAAACAGATTTCGAGTATACCGTCAAAAAAATACTTCCCTCAGGAGCAGGTACACGTTTGGAGAAGGGTAAACCTCTGGCCGTAAATGCGTCTCTTTCATTTGGGCCTTTCAGCTGGATACCGGAATCATCAAAGTTATACTCTAAAGACGATCTGGCAGTAGTTGCATTCCTTCAGGATGAAACCACCAAGAAAGTCTATCAGGCAGAGATAATCAACGTAGGCCAGGATCCAGGTAAAGTAACTGGCCTTGAGGACGGATTAAGAATAGACGATGTTACTCTCTATCCCAACCCGGCAGATGAGGAAATCAATATCCAGTTACCCCGCAAGGCAATTGGTGATGTGAAGATTCTTTTGTTCGATCAGATGGGTAAATCAGTAGTCGACGGCACCATCAAAACCGGTGAACAAAAGAGCACCTTGAATGTTCGCCATCTGGCGGCAGGTATGTACCTGATGAAGTTGGTTGAAAATGGCGTGATTACAATGAAAAAGGTAGTCGTAGTACATCAGAATTAACCTGAATAAAAAAACATAAAATCTCTCTTAATAAAAGTTTATTAACTTATAAAGCAAATGGACAAATATCTATTCATGAAAAAGCGATCGGGCTGTCTTCTTAATATTGAACCCTTTGCTTAATTTGACACCTGAATACTGAATAAACCCCGTAGTCTATAGTATGAATCTGGAATTATTCCTGAAGGCCGACACCTGGCTTGCCCTTCTTACACTTTGTTTCCTGGAGATCGTACTGGGTATCGATAATATTATTTTCATTTCCATTGTTTCTAATAAACTGCCTGAAGGCGACCGAAAAAGAGCCCGTAATCTGGGACTCATGCTTGCCATGTTCGTACGCATCGGTTTACTGCTTGGTATCACCTGGATTATCGGTTTTGTAGAACCTCTCTTTACCATCCCGGCCAACTGGTTTGTCGATCACGACATGTCCTTCAGTGGCAAGGACCTTATCCTGGGTTTTGGCGGATTATTCCTGATCGCCAAAAGTACCATGGAGATCAATCATGAGATGGAGGGGGATGACGATGACGATGATGTAAAGAAAACGGCCGTTGTTACTTTCAGCAGTACCATTGTCCAGATCATCCTGCTGGATATCATCTTCTCTTTTGATTCCATTCTGACTGCGGTGGGTATTGTGCCACCTGAACAGGTGTTGATCATGATTATTGCGGTGATTGTCTCCATCATTGTGATGATGTTTTTCTCGGGCGCAATCAGCAATTTCATCAAGAAGCATCCCTCGATGGAAGTACTTGCCCTCGGCTTTCTGATTCTGATCGGGTTCACCTTATTGCTGGAAGGACTTCACCAGGAGATACCGAAAGGATACATCTACTTTGCGGTGGCGTTCTCTTTACTTATCGAGTTTTTCAACATTCGCGTGAAGAAAAAACGCAAAGAGAAGAAACAACCTGTCGATTTGAAGAAGCCTTTTACTGAAGAAGAGAGGAAGGAAGCAATCAAGGAACTCAGCGAATAGTTAAAAGGTAATCGCTTTTCGTCAATGGTTCACTTTTAAAGTGCTAACTATCGTTAACTTGCTCAGCGTTTTTATTCACCTTCATTTTTAAACTAGTCTATTCCCCTTTTATGGAAGACATCATACGTTATCCCATTGGCAAATTCACGGCTAAAGAATCTTATACACCGGAAGAACTCCGGAGTTTTATCCATCGCATCGAAGCATTGCCTGCCAAAGTAGAGCAAGCGATTGCAGGATTTTCGGAAGCTCAGTTTAACACTCCCTACCGCGAGGGTGGGTGGACGGTGAAGCAGTTGCTTCATCACCTGCCCGATAGCCACATGAACGCTTATATCCGTTTCAAGTGGACCTTGACGGAAGAGACTCCTACTATCAAAGCTTACGATGAAAAGCGGTGGGCAGAAACACCGGACACGAAAGCGGACCCTGCACTTTCTGTTGCGCTCCTCAAAGCGCTGCATGCCAAATGGATTTCACTGTTGAAAGAGATCCCGAAGGAAGAGCTGAAAAGACAATTCTTTCATCCCGATACAAAAAAGTATCTCTCCATTGACAGCCTGATGGGGATGTATGCATGGCATGGCGATCACCACCTGGCACACATCACTTCATTAAAAGAAAGAAATGGCTGGTAGTGTTGGTCATGAATAGATTGGATCACTACACTCCTCCCCCGCTTCTGTTCAACGGCCATCTGGAAACCATTTACCCTTCGCTCTTTCGCCAGGTGATGGTTCCTTATCAACGTGAACGGATTGGCACACCTGATGATGACTTTCTCGATCTGGATTGGCTGAAGCAATCATCAAAGAAGCTCATCCTCATTTCGCACGGGCTGGAAGGCAACTCCACCCGTTCCTATGTAACGGGCATGGCAAGATGCTTCTTCAAGGAAGGATACGATGTGCTGGCATGGAATTATCGCGGATGCAGTGACGAAATGAATAAGCAAATCCGTTTTTATCATAGTGGAGCCACCGATGACCTGGCAACGGTGATCCAACATGCCCTTACCGGAAATTCCTACGAAGAAATTAATCTGATCGGGTTTAGCCTGGGAGGAAATCTGACGCTGAAGTACGCCGGCGAGCAAGCGTCTCATTTACCGCCAGTAATAAAAAAAGTAGTCGCTTTTTCTGTGCCTTTGGATCTTCATGCGAGCTGCATTCAAATTTCCCAGTCTTCCAACTGGATTTACGCTCAGCGGTTTATCAAAAGCTTGAAAAAAAAAGTAGTTGGCAAATCGAAACGGATGACGGGGATCAACATTGATGGCATCGAAAAAATCAATGCATTACTCGAGTTCGATGATCGATACACCGCTCCGCTTCACGGTTATAAAAACGCAGTGGACTATTACCAGCAATGCAGTTCCCTTTATTATCTTGACCGGATCACTCTACCGACATTGATTGTTAATGCACTCAACGATCCTTTTCTGAGTACGTCATGCTATCCAGTTGACCAGTTAAAAGATCATTCATTTGTCCAACTAGAGACTCCAAAACGGGGCGGTCATTGCGGATTCGCGTTATTCAATCAAAATGGAGTATATTGGTCCGAACAGCGCGCACTAGATTTTATTCAGGCATGATTGAACGATACTCCATTACTTCCACACCTCAACAACTCACCGAACGATTCTCCGTAGACATCCCTGAATTTTACAAGCCGCGCTATAATGCCGCACCCGGTCAATTGCTACCGGTTATTCTTTTGTACAGTAAAGGCGTTTCTTTTTTCTATTGGGGCGAATCACCCAAATGGATCAAAGACAAATCCATCAGTGAAAAATGGATTAACGTAAGGGCAGAACAAATCAACGAGAAACCCATTTTTCAAAAATCATTAAAAAAACAGCGCTGCCTCATTTTGTGCGATGGATTCTATGTATGGAAAAGGGTAAGCAAAAAATCGCTGGTGCCTTACCGTCTTGCATTGAAGTCACGTGCACCGTTCTCCATTCCTGGTTTTTGGGAAGAGTATGAAGACGAGAACGGAGAAAGCGCTCACACCTTTACACTCATCACCATCCGTGCACATCAATCGTTGCAACCCATTGCAGAGCGAATTCCCGTCCTGTTTAACCTGGAAAAAGAAAAACGCTGGATGGATGCGAACTCCACCGAACAGGAATTACTTTCGCTGATGCAATCCGAAACGGCTGAACAACTGGATTATTATTCCGTTGAACCCCGTATCAACTCCATTGCTATCGATGATAAATCGTTGATTTTACCTGCACCACCGGCAGATCAATTTGGTAATCTTACTTTGTTTGACTGATGCCCGGACCGAAGCCATCAGCAGTTTGATTTTAGTATCACCAAGCTCCATCAGAAGCCATCGTCCTCTTCTTCTTTCTTCTTCTTGGGATCTTTAGGCTCCTCTTTCTTCTTGTCTTTCTCCGGCTTAGGCGGCTTTACCTTTTGCACCTTCGCTTTCTTTTCTTTTTTCTTAAAGAGTCCGCCCTTCTTTGGTTTAACAGCAGCCGTAGAATCCACGAACGTAGCGGAGGTACCTTGCTCGAAAGCAGGAGGACCATTAACCGCGGTGGAGTCATTCGATTTCTTCTTAAACATGTTCTTGAAAAATCCGAAAAAACCCTTCTTCTTTTTATCCGCTTTGGCTGCGGCCTTCTTGTCTTCGCGGCCTGCTTCCATCGCTGCACGCACATCGGGCAACACCAGCACATCACGGAAGTACCACATGTAATTATCCTGCTCTACATTATACTTCTCTTTGGTTTTGGTAATGGCATACGCGCTGTCGCTGGGATCAAGGCTTTCCTGAGGTAGTTGCGAAGTGCTGTCAGGTACCACATTTCCTTCCGCGAGCAATACGGTTGAGTCCTGAAGGGCTTTGAGTGAATCAGGAATGATCGGATAGATTACCTTCATTTCCACTGTCTGAAGGCTGCGCATTTTCTTGCGATACGACTCAGACGTGGCGACCAGGTATTGGTTCTTCTTTGTACTGGCGGTGAACACCTTGGGGATCGAATCGTTTTCAAAATAGCTGAACTTCTTGCGCAAGGTTTCCTTATCATGAATGAACGAACTTTGATAGGCAGGGCATATCATTCGCTGGGTACACGCACCCAGGAGTAGCATTAGGCCAACAGATATCAACAAAATCCTGCTCATCAGGCAAATGGCATAGACACAATCAACAAAACTAAAAAATTACGTGGAGTATTGCTAATGGCCCGTTTTTTACAATTCATTGATAATCAGTGTATCTTCTTTTTCAATTGTTCTTTCTGAGCCTTCGGAAGCCGGGAGGCCACCAGCTCATAGGAATCATCTATCCACTCCAGCACCTGCTTATCGGGGATGGATCCATCCATCAATACTGTAATCCAATGCTTCTTATTCATGTGATAGCCCGGCAGCACCGAAGTGTACCGTTCTCTCAGCTCCACTCCTTTTTCAGGATCACATTTCAGGTTGATACTAGCGAATCCCTGCACATTCGTCAACGCAAACAATTTGCCCATCACTTTAAAAACAAGCGTCTCTTCTCCGAAAGGAAACGCTTCCATTACTCCCTTTTTTTTCAGGCAATGGGCTCGAAATGCCTCAATATTCACTTAAATGAAACGCTTGACGATGAGATAAATTACTGCCGCAAGAAAGACAACAATTGAAATTTTGTTGATACCGTGCATCATGCGGATGTTAATATCATTAGGCCGGCTGGGATCTTTCTTACGGAAGAAATAACCCCCTACCTCGCCCAGAGAAAAGAATTCTCTTATTGCCCCCTTCTTCTTCGTATTTCCTGATGTCTCCATGTTACTTTTCTGATTCGTACAGACAGTAAATATCGGATTTTACAGGATAGAAATTTTCATTTTTCGATGAATGATTTATGCGGCAATTCAGAGCTGTTTTTCAGCCCATTTTTGGCCGTTGCCTTTCACATAGTACGGTATTTCCTCCCTGATCGTTCTGGCCGTATGGTATACCTGCCTGGCAACGGTGCCTGTACTCCAGTCGTAAGCGCTAAACAGGCGGCCAATGCGGTATATTCGGAGCAAGGAATATATGCGATGCCATTTGCCGCTAAGCCAAAGACCAATAAAAAAAGAGGATACCAGACTGATGAGCAAACTGCGATGTGTAATGGCATCTTTAATCAGGTCAACGCGTATCCACATCACGGCACTGACAATAACAACAATGGCTATCCAGTACGCGGCACTTACTTTATGCACCGATACGATACGTTTAGCATCATACTTAAACAGGTAATAAATCACTGCACTCATCCCCAGAAGTGTGCTTGCATATTGCAGAACGATCATCATGGAATAGTCATTACCCCAAATCAGAAAACGATGACTGTAGAATGGAATGAAATAGGCAAAGACTCCCGTTCCATGCGTCATACTATCCCACCCGAAATGCAAGGCGATCCCCGCTGCAGCGGAATAGAGAAACACAAACCAATGCCTGCGCAGATAATTGAGAAAGTGAAATGAGCGAATGCCTCCATAGCGCTGCTGAAAGAAAGCAGGAAGATTATCCATAAGACTACGCCTGATGAAAACATGAAAAATCAAAGACAAGATCAGTGTCAGCGGCAGATATGAGTTAAAGACCGACATCAGCGTGTGGCTATTGTTACACTGGTCACTCATAGTGAGGAAATATTCCACATCCGGAGTCATACTACCGATGATTAAACCCGTAGCAGATACGTGCCTGGAACGTAAAACAGGGAGTACCAAAGCGGGATGAGCGAGTGTAAATGGCATTGCAGTCTGTATTTTCTTTTTCTGTTTACTTTGTATTGTAACAGGACAAGAAAATACAGTGCCCGTTTCCGTTAAAGAGTGAAGTAAGAGTACATTTAAAAACGAGAGAATACCGTTAACGAACGCAACACATACCGATGATCTGAACGACTTGAAATTCCAGTCATTGGCAAATCAAGGTTCGCCATTTGAAACACTACACCGGAAAGTACGAACAACAAAAGACTACGCCATAGTCTGCTCCAGCCAGTTTCCATCTTCACGGATCAACCCGATCAGTTCATCTACTGCCTTTGCTGAGGGGACGTTTTTCTTTACTACTTCTTTTCCGCGGTATAAGGTAATTCTTCCGGGGCCAGAGCCAACATAACCGTAATCAGCATCGGCCATCTCTCCAGGGCCGTTTACGATGCAGCCCATGATACCAATCTTCAATCCTTTCAGATGGCTGGTGCGTGAGCGTATCATGGCGGTAGTGTCCTGCAAATCAAAGAGCGTACGTCCGCAGGATGGGCAGGAGATGTATTCTGTTTTTGAAATGCGTGTGCGTGTAGCTTGCAGAATATTAAATGCCGTTTCGTTTACCATTTTATCACCACCACAATTCTCTGCAGCAATAAAAACCCCATCTCCTAACCCATCTACTAGCAATCCGCCTAAGTCAGTTGCTGAATAGAGTTGCAGCATCTCTGCCGGCATATCGCGATAGGCACGACCAATGACTACCGGAATTTTACATCCGCTATTGATCAGGTCAACGAATAATTTTCTTTGTTCGGCTAATCCATGCGTATGGTAAGTATCAATAATTAATACGGCCGTCAAATCCT
This sequence comes from Flammeovirgaceae bacterium, assembly GCA_023251155.1. Classification (GTDB taxonomy): domain Bacteria; phylum Bacteroidota; class Bacteroidia; order Cytophagales; family Cyclobacteriaceae; genus ELB16-189. The sequence continues at coordinate 17,989 of JAHEZH010000087.1, forward strand.
GTTTCAGTTTTTGAATGAGTGCATCATTCAGATCTTTTAACAGCACATAAATGAAGTTGAGCTTATCCGAAGTCTCCACTCCACTCAAGTATTCAGCGGAAGGGATGAAAGGATAAACGCGATCTTTCTGTTTCTGACTCTTCCATACAGAGTGGATATAGATCAGCCCTAATGTTCCGGGTATTTCGAAATCGGCAATCTTGTCGTTCAGAAATACATAGTCGCACGCCATGTCGGTGATGTTCCATTTATCCAGCGGAACCGAGTATTGATATCCCAATGCAAATAAAGAAGCGGGCGTTATTTTGTCTTTCAACGAGAAATCGGCAATTACGCGAGGTACCTGATGACCGCCCAGGTTCACCACTTCTCTTGTCTCTCTTCGTTTATACTCAAACGGATTAACCGGATAATGCTTTATCTCAGGAATGGGCTCATGACCTGACCGTTTGCTATAGCGATCCGCCAATGCTTGTGCAACGGGGACCTCTGCTTCGGGCTCTTCGGTTAACGATACCCGTATCGTATCACCCAATCCATCTTCCAGCAATGTGCCTATACCTACTGAAGATTTAATACGTCCATCTTCCCCATCACCCGCTTCCGTTACACCCAGGTGTAATGGATACGGCTGAAAGCCTTCTGTATCCAGCTTCTGCACCAGTAAGCGATAGGCCTGCACCATCACCTGCGGGTTGCTCGACTTCATGGACAATACAATATCATAGTAATGGAGGTCTTCGCAGATGCGCAGGAACTCCAACGCAGATTCTACCATACCTAACGGACTATCACCATAACGGCTCATGATCCGATCGGAAAGCGAACCGTGGTTGGTTCCGATGCGCATGGCAGTGCCATATTCCTTACAGATCTTCACCAACGGAGTAAACTTATCGCGAATGCGATTCAGCTCCGCTTCATAAGCGGAATCAGTGTAGTCAATCTCCTCAAATTTTTTCTTGTCGGCATAGTTGCCTGGATTCACTCTTACCTTCTCCACGATGCGTGCTGCAAGTTCAGCGGCATTGGGTGTAAAGTGAATATCCGCGATCAGCGGAACGGTATAACCTCGTTTCTTCAGTTCGTTCTTGATCTCCTGCAGGTTCTGTGCTTCTTTGATACTGGGTGCCGTAATACGCACGTATTCGCAGCCTGCATCCACCATACGGATCACCTGCTCTACGGACCCCATGGTATCCATGGTATCCACCGTGGTCATGGATTGTATGCGAATGGGGTTATTGCCGCCCATGGCAATGTCTCCAATCTTCACTTCCCGGGTTTTGCGCCTGCTGTATTGGGTCAGGCTGTTGCAATAGTTCTGAATCTGAGCAATTTGCGAATTCACTAGCAGTAGATTTACCTGCAAAAATAACCTAAAAAGGAACCAAATTGTTCGGGAGAGGTGACAAGTTTCCGGTTCCCGGTTTCTTGTCTTCTAAGAGCTGGCAACCGGGAATAAAGAACGGATAGCCGGGGACCGCGTAACTCAAATATCGCCTAACTGGGGACGTATGATCATCTCCTCCACCACACTCCTGCCCGATAAGGAGTACGCTCCGTAAACGGCATCCGCAACATCTTCGGCTTTCATGAAGCGCTCTTCTGGCAGATCGACTCCTTCCCAGCTGGCGGTGAGTGTGGCACCAGGCATAATCGCGGTAACGCGGATATTCGATTCTTTCAATTCTTCTCTCAGCACTTTAGAAAAACCGAGTAATGCAAACTTGGTGATCGCATAAGAACCCCCGTTGGGATAGGCCTTTATGCTGGCGATGGAGCACATATTGAAGATGTGGCCCGACTTATTTTTTTTCATCCCTTCAATCAGTCCGCGCGTAGCATAATACGCGCTGAATACATTGCTGTTCATCATGCTTTCCAGCGTTCCCTCCGGCTCGTCCGTTACCTGCCCCGGGATAAAATAGCCCGCATTATTTACCAGCACATCTACCTGGCGTCTCAGTTGAACGAGGTATTCCGTAAACGCCTGTACTTCTGCTTTCACCGCCATATCGGCCACTTTCACCAAGGCCGTTATACCGTACTTTTCTTCCAGATCTGCTTTCAGTTCATCCAATTCATTTTGCTTGCGCGAACAGGTAGCCACATCCCATCCCGTGCTGGCAAATTTCTCCAGAATTGCACGCCCTATTCCTTTTGTTCCCCCTGTTACCACCACCAGTTTACGCATACATAATTTATTTATCTTTGGGCAATATAGCATTTAAAGAAAGTCCTATGATGGAAGGTTTTGGTAAATATGTGATGTTCTTAAGCTCTCTTTTTGTGCGAAGGGAATCCTTCAAAACCTATTTTGATCTTACAATCGAAGAGTCGTATCAGATCGGAGTAAAATCCATTTACCTGGTGGCCTTGGTATCGTGTTTCATCGGAGCGGTAACAACCATACAAACCGCCTATAATCTGGTTACCCCACTGGTTCCTAAATCAGTGATTTCAAACGTGGTGCGTGAGATGACGCTGCTGGAACTTGCTCCCACCATCATGGCGGTAATCTATGCCGGCAAGGTGGGTTCCAGTATGGCCAGCGGTATCGGCAGTATGCGCATCACTGAGCAGATCGATGCCCTGGAAGTAATGGGAATCAATTCTTCGTCCTATCTGGTATTGCCCAAGATTGTCGCTTCGCTACTGATGTACCCGATGCTGGTAATTGTGGCCGGTGTGTGTGCCCTTTTCGGAGGATACCTGGCGGGTACGCTTACCGGTGTGGTAACACCTACAGATTACATCACAGGTATCCGTTTAAATTTCAACGATGGTGTTATTCTTTTTGCCATGATCAAAGCATTTGTATTCGCCTTCCTGATTGCTTCCATTTCTTCCTACAAAGGATTCTTTACATCGGGTGGTGCACTGGAAGTGGGTATTGCCAGTACAGAAGCGGTAACGACCAGCGTAATTGCAGTGCTGCTATCGGATTATTTTCTTGCCCAATTTCTTGCACCCATTTTACTTGGCGTATGATCACGATAGAAAACATTTCCAAGACGTTTGGAGACAAAACCATATTGAATGGAATCAGTGGAACATTCGAGAAAGGAAAAACCAACCTGATCATCGGTGCCAGTGGTACAGGTAAAAGTGTACTATTGAAATGCATTGTCGGACTGGTGACTCCGGATACAGGAACGGTGTACTATGATTCACGCAATTTTACTGAAGCCGATAAGGAAGTAAAAACAGAGGTGAGAAGAGAAATAGGAATGCTTTTCCAGGGAGGTGCACTGTTCGATTCTAAAAATGTAGAAGAAAACATTCTATTCCCACTGGACATTCTGACTACGATGCCCGTCAGTGAGAAACTGGATCGTGTCAATTTCTGTCTGAAACGGGTAGGTCTTGAAAATGTAAACAAGAAAATGCCGTCCGAAATATCAGGAGGCATGAAGAAACGGGTGGGTATTGCCCGTGCCATTGTGAACAATCCGAATTATTTATTCTGCGATGAACCCAACTCGGGTCTCGATCCGCAGACATCCATATTGATTGATGAGTTGATTCAGGAAATCACGCATGAATTCAATACCACAACCGTGGTGGTAACGCATGACATGAACTCCGTAATGGGTATTGGTGAAAAGATCATGTTCCTGTACAAAGGGGACAAGCTCTGGGAAGGCTCCAGTAAAAACATCATGCACTCTGGCGTGAAACAACTGGATGACTTTGTATTCACCAATAAGGTGATGAAGAGTTTGAAAGAAGGATAGAATAAATTTCATGTTACAGGTTTCACGTCATTCACCGGTAACATGAAACCTGAAACTACTCATACTTCAATGATTTTGCCGGATTCACCAGCGACACTTTAATCGAGTGATACGCCACCGTAATCAACGATACCGAAAGGCAGGCCGCAGTAGCGATTAAGAGCGTGACCCATCCCACATTGACATGAAAGGCGTAATCCATCAGCCATTCATTCATGATATACCATCCAATCGGGCAACCGATTATACCTGCAATCAATACCAGTATGGTAAACTCTTTACCCATCAGTTGCACAAGGCCGGGCACGGAGGCACCTAACACTTTGCGGACACCTAGTTCTTTTGTTTTTCGCTCGGCAGAAAACGCGGACAGTCCAAACAAACCAAGGCAGGAAATGAAGATGGAAAGTACGGCCAGAATATTGAATACCTTACCACGTTGCCCCTCTGCTTTATAAAACTCATCCCAATCCTGATCAAGAAAGGAATACTTGAATGGATAACCCGTTGCATATTCTTTCCATAGCGTCTCGGTTGACTTCAATGCTATTGCGGATTCATTTGGTTTGGAACGTACCAGTAATGTGCCGTAGCTCAGCTTTTGAGGTAACCGCATAATGAGTGGCTCAATCTCTGAATGCAACGACCCAAAATTAAAATCCTTCACTACGCCCACAATCTTCCCTTTTCTTTCCCACATCGTCAGGTCTTGCCCCGCCACTTCGCCTTTAAATCCGAACTTCGCAGCTGCTTTTTGATTGACGATATAATTGGATGTATCGTTTACTACACTCCTGTCAAACGCACGACCTTCCACCATCTGCATTTTCATGGATTGAATAAACTCATAATCCACATCCAGGGTGGTGAACAGAATTTTCTCGTCAGGATTCTTTCCTTCCCAGGTCACACCTATGGTAGAGTTACCTATACTGATCGGCGATTGAGTGGACATCGTTACACTTTCCACTCCGGGCTGAGCTAATAAACGGTTGCGAAACGTTTCAAAATTCGGTGCTACCTCTCCTTCCATCCCCAATGAAAAAACATCCTTGCGCTCAAAGCCTATGTCCTGGTTCTGCATAAAATTCATCTGACGAAAGACAACCATGGTGCTAATGATGAGAATAATGGATAATGAAAACTGAACGACCACCAATGACTTACGAAATACCCCGGCACCTTTACCACTTTTCAATTGCCCTTTCAATACCTGTACCGGCTTAAACTCTGAAATAAAAATAGCCGGATAGCTTCCTGCAATGAAAGAAGTAATCACAATGACGGCAACCAACACACCCAGCACCTGACCATCCAGCAAACTAAAACGCATACTCTTGCCCGTTACTTCATTGAACAATGGCAATAACAAAAAAGTAAGCACCACGGCAATGCCCGCCGAAAACAAAACCGTGAGAAACGACTCACCCATGAATTGATTAAACAGCTGACGGGGAACAGCACCAATCACTTTTCGCAAACCTACTTCCTTAGCCCGTTTGGAGGCCTGCGCGGTAGACAGGTTCATGAAGTTGATGCAAGCGATAAGCAAAACAAAAATAGCAACGATGAAAAAAATCCGTACATATTCAATCCGTCCACCTGCAAGCAGACCATTTTCAAAATTGCCATGCAAGTACACATCACCATAAGGCTGTATGAACAATTCGGTGTTGGAGTCTTTCTCGTGTTCTTTAATTTCAAATTTCAGCTTATCTGCAAAAGCAGCAGCATCAGCTCCTTCCTTTAACAAGAGGTAAGTCCGAATGTTATTATTGCCCCACGATTCCAGCCAGCTGCTATTTTCATCCCAGAAGTATTGAAACGGAATCAGGTAATCGAACTGAATAGACGAGCGCGGTGAAAGATCTTTGAATACGGCAGTAACGGTAAAGTTATTCTTACGTCCCATCACCAGCGCTTTGCCCACAGCCTCTTCCTTACCGAAATACTTGATCGCCATCTTTTCAGAGATCACGATGGAGTTCTTGTCTTTGAGTGCTGTTGCTTTATCTCCCGTTATGAAATCAATGGAGAAGATGTCGAGCAGATCAGCATCCACAAAGCGGCCTTCTTCATAGAAAAAATGGACACCGTACTGAAACAGATTGCTC
>JAHEZH010000088.1 GCA_023251155.1 Flammeovirgaceae bacterium
AATATCATAAGATGCTTGCCACTCTGCGGCTGCGGCTAAATAGCGTACTGCAAAATCTACTGTTCTCGTCTCTTTCGCATTTACAATAACTTCTAACGTGTAGCGGGAAGTGTCTGTTTTCGATTTCTCATCCATAAAAGCACCAGTAGCAATTACTAATCGCGAGTTAATAAGCTGCATTTTTTTATTTAATGCCGTCATCGCCGTATTGATCTTAAGGATTCGTTCTCTGAAAAAATCGGCCAGCTTCGTCAGCTCGGGTAAGAGAGAAGAGGACGAAGTATTAGTTATCTGTTGATTCTGAAGCAGAGTTTGCCTTTCTGCCTGATATGCATCAATCTGGTTATTAATTGACGTAATCTGATCTTTCAGAACAGTAATTGAATCTCGTATTTGATTCAATTCTGGATTAACCTCTAATGGACTAAGATGCTCCAACCGGGTAGACACTGCAATCAACTCTACATCTGCGGACACCTGCACACTCTCACTCACCAGAGAAGGTGCAAGGCCTTTAAACTGAATGATGTTTTCGCCCTTTTTGAGAGGCAGCGCCTCTTTAAAACCAATCTCTGCCCCACTCAGGTAAACAACTACTTTTTGAGGTTGGGGGTGAACAAGTATTGGAGACTGTCCAAAAGCAGAAATACAGAGGGCAATTAACACGACACTAAAAATTTTCATAACATCAGACAGGGGTTCGGGTTGTTTTAAGGATCAATTATCTACTTTATGTTGAATGAATATACGAAAATAGCTCGGTGAATAGCTTAACTTGCAACTTGGAATATTTCCTTATAAAAATCAACGACTGTCTACCTGAAATGATCAATACAACCGAACACGAAGAGCGTGAATACCTGGAAGTGATGAAAGAAAAACTACTTTTGGCCATCCGGCGTGCCGATGATAGTGTGAAACAGTTTTCAACTGAACTGCGGCAGAACAAGGAATACATTTACGAGCATCAGTCGGGCCTGGATGAAGCCGATATGGTGGCGGCCGGGCAATCCATCAACCGTATGGCTTTCACAGGCGAAAATGCGGTAGTACGCAAAAGAAAACTACTGAAGCTCATTGACTCTCCTTATTTCGGCCGGCTTGATTTTATCACTTCAAAAACAGGCGAACGAACTCCTGTTTATATCGGCATTTACACCTACGCAGATGAAACGCAGCAGGCCAATCTCATTTACGACTGGCGCGCGCCCATCTCTTCGTTGTTTTATGATTATGAATTGGGCGAGGCTACTTACTCCCCGCCATCAGGCCCGGTACAGGGTGAGATTGTATTGAAACGTCAATATAAAATCAAAGAAGGCAAAATGGAGTTCATGATCGAAAACGGTCTGAATATACATGACGATGTTTTACAGAAAGAACTCAGCAAATCGGCTGACGACAAGATGAAAAACATTGTGGCCACTATTCAGCGCGATCAGAATGCGGTCATCCGAAATGAAACGGCCCCTGTCATGATTATACAGGGAGTAGCGGGATCAGGTAAAACTTCCATTGCATTGCACCGTATTGCTTTTCTTTTATATCGTTTCAGAGACACAATCAAAGCAAAAGATGTACTGATCATTTCGCCCAACAAAGTATTTGCCGATTATATCTCCAATGTGCTGCCCGAGTTAGGCGAAGAACACATTCCGGAAACTGGTATGGACGACCTTGCCGGAGAGGTATTGGAGTTTAAATATCCTTTTCAACGTTTCTTTGAACAGGTATCCGAACTGCTGGAGAAAAATGATGCTTCCTTCATTGAGCGTATTCGGTTCAAATCCTCTTTCGATTTTCTAAGTAAGCTCAATCAGTATTTCATTCATATCGAAAACAATTATTTCACTTTTGATGATTTATATGTAGGAACGTTTCCGGTTCCCTTTCCTTTTATAGAAGAACGATTCAAGGCGTATCACCGGCTTCCGTTGCTGAAGCGTTTTCCTGAAGTAATCAAAAATGTGCAGGACTATGTGAGGGACAATGCAAAACGCAAAGTAACAGCGGGTGAAAAAAACAAAATAGCCACTGCGGTACCCCGCATGTTCAAACTCAGCAATGTATTGGATCTCTACCGCGATTTCTATAAATGGCTGGGAAAAGAAGAGCTGTTCAAAATGAGGCCCGATGGGAAGCTGGAATATGCCGATGTTTTTCCTTTGATCTATTGTAAAATACGACTGGAAGGAATAACCCCTTACGACCATGTCAAGCATTTGCTGATTGATGAGATGCAGGATTATACACCCGTTCATTACTCGGTAATATCGCGCCTCTTCCGATGCAAGAAAACCATATTGGGCGATGTCACTCAAAAAGTAAATCCATACAGTGCATCCTCCGCAGAAGGCATTGAGCAAATATTCCCGCAAGGCGACATCATCAAATTGTACAGAAGCTACCGTTCTACGTTTGAGATCACCGCTTTCGCGCAGCGCATCTCTCCTAATCCTAACCTGATTGCCATGGAGCGACATGGACAGCAACCGGTAGTAAAGGGCCTGAACAGCAATGACGAAGAGATTACTGAAATAAAAAACCGCATTGCATTGTTTAAAAACTCGAAACTGTATTCACTTGGCATCATCTGCAAGACCGAACCGCAGGCCGAGTTTATTTACAGTCAGGTAAAAGCACACGGTATTCACCTGCTCACTTCCGACAGTACCTCTTTCAAAGAAGGAATTGTAGTGACCACGGTCCATTTGTCAAAAGGCCTGGAATTCGATGAAGTGATTATCCCTTTTGCATCCGCACGTAATTATGTTACGGATATGGACAAGAGTTTGTTATACATCGCCTGCACACGAGCGATGCATCAACTCACAATCACGTATGCAAATGGAGGCAGTGCATTCCTAGAAAACTAAGGTAGGCTACTTCTTTTCCGAATTACTAAAAGTCAGAAGTTTGGAAACCGCTTTCGCACTGCAGCGATTGGATGCTCATGCTGATTGCCTTCTGTTGGGTGAAAGCAGAAAGACAACGTAATCATGTAAAAATTAAAAAGACTGTTATTACCAACACTGACAACAGGGCTTTGACGGATTAAAAAAATCCTACGCTTTCTGTAACCGCTTTCGGAGCATTACGATCTGAAGAGTGGTACCGATAATGAACAGTACCAGACAGACACCAATTGCCGCCTGTATTCGTGGATCATCAGGGCTCGAAGCCAGCGGTGCATCAAGCGGAAGACGCGTGCTTGTTTCCGTGATAGCCGGAACCCAATGAAAAAAGAACGTCATGGAATAGCAAATGATCTGCAGGTAAGGAGCGAATTTTCCGAAGGGAGACCCCTTCCCTGTCGCAAAGGCAATGGCTAACACAATCAGGGTAAGTATACCCAACGCATGCGGCTTACCAAATCCGCCATGCTGAAAGATTCCAAAGCCGGTGAGACATACCAGCACGGTGGTGATAACATAAAACTTGCCCAGAGCATTATCCCAGGTAATTTTCCCGTCACGGATAAGGGCAACGAAACCTGCTGCTACCGCAAACAAGCTTATTATCGTGTGAACAAGACCAAGTGTAGTCAGGCCGAACATAGCGTTATAGGTTTAGGTGGAGCTGTTGGTGTGGACGACAGCCATTCAATATACTATAAAATTACCGGAGCCGGTAAGCGCTAAGGCTAAGTTTATTTTTTCATCGGTTGCGATGCTTACGCACAATGCGATGCCATGGCATGAGATTTTAATCCCTGTAATCCAAATAATCAACTCATCAACCTAAACAAAAAAATTATGTTACGCTGGGCCGCTATCTTTTTCATTATCGCCATCATCGCTGGTATTTTCGGATTCGGAGGAATTGCCGAAGGTGCAGCAGGCATTGCTAAAGTGTTGTTCTTTATCTTCATTGTCGGATTTGTACTCGTATTGCTATTTGGAGCCACGATCTTCAAAAAATGATAAGTTGTCCGAATAGAGGTATTGTACTCTTGCTTGTGTCGATTGAAAATCGGCTGGGCAAGAGTATTTTTTTGTATTTGCCATTAAAAAGGTTGTCGCCGCACACTAAATAAGATGGGAATCAGGTCAACAATATCCTCCTTCGCAAAAAACGGCGGGACTTATTTTCTGTAGGAAGTAAAGCAGGGATAAGCGAAAAAGGAATTAAGCCGTTATTGTTTTATAACATCATTTCCGCTGCGGCTTTCCCACTTGTTAATGCCGCTTCGACCGTGCCCATGGCCGTGCCTTCGTAGAGTGCTTCTCCTGCAAAATAGAGCGTACCTTTCACGGGTTGTAAAATCCGTCTTCTTGCTTCCGGAGTTTCTACCGTAGTATAAGCGTAAGCCCCATGTGCGTAAGGGTCACTCACCCAGTCAGCAATGTGATAGTTAACCATTTCCTTTTCAATATCCGGTACGGGATAATGGAGAATGGTACTAAGTGATTGAAGTGCGATCTGGTAAAGCGCTTTTTTATCTTTGGTTATGCTTATGGCAGAAGGCCCGCCTAACCAGCCGGTAAGTATAGGAGTTTTGTCAGGCAGCTGCGTCCACCAGGTGGGCACTTGTTCATCCGAAAACAGGAAAGCCATTTCCTTCAATGGTGTACCGATTTTATTTTCCCAGAATGCATTCCTGAACTCAAACAGAAACTTGATCACGCCACCAAAGCCCATCTTTGCGAAAGCCTGGTCGTGATCAGGTAATGGAGGTATAAATTTTATATCGCGCTTTTGCAGCACACCAAGAGGCACGGTCACAATTACTTTGTCTCCTTCCATTAATTCACCATCACGGGTCAGCACCTTTACTTTTCCTTCCGACCATTGAATTTCTTTCACCGGAGAGGAAAGCAAAACAGAAACACCTGCCGCTTTTAACTTATCCTCCAGGAAATTAATTAACCGGATGTATCCACCGGTGATATGATACTGCAACTCATCATTACTTTCTTCCCACTCTTCTTTCAATGCCATCGCACTTACGCGATTCAGGTCAGCAATATCATAACCTTCCACATATCCTTTCACGCTGTCATACAGATTGCTGTAGTGTTCTTGATCAAAGTGGTGTTCCAGGAAAGACATCATATCGGTATCTGTTTTCAGATCCTGTAATGCCCGATCGAGTTTAGTCCAGTCTTCTTCCAGCGGATTAGCGGTTTGCCACTCGCCTTTCCACCGCTGATACCGGTTTCCACTGAGAAGCTTGATCTCACTGGCTGACTCTTTGATGAGCGAAAGTGTCAGTGGAAGATCGCCATGAACAAATTCCGCTCCCGCCTCCATCGGCAATGAAAAACCGCTACTCAACGTATGGATTCTTCCGCCAATACGATCACGCGCTTCGATCAGCGTAACCGATTGACTCTTTTCTGCCAGGGTGCGTGCTGCCATCAAACCCGATGCGCCAGCCCCGATAATGAGTACATGATTCATAGTTGCTTATTGATCTGAATTCAAACGATTACTTACCCAATAGATGAAGATGGTAAAACAAGGTGCCTGTTGAGCAACCTCATTTTTCTACAGCAAGGCAACACCGGTGTGTGTTTAATTTGTAATATTACTTTACGATCCAACAATCACCACCATGAAACCATTCCCGTTCATCCTGATTTTTATATCCGGAATTATTTCCACCTCCATGGCACAAAAGATAGCTGAAAATCAGCTGCCTGCACCCGTTGTGACAGCAGTTCACACCCAATTTCCGACTGCTAAAGACATCAAATGGGAAACAAAGAAAGACCATTTCAAAGCAGCATTTAAAATAGATAAGCGGGAACACGATGTCTGGATCGACAAGACAGGTGTTGTCACTAAACATAAAGAAGACTTTCCGAAAAGTGAATTACCGGATGCAGTCAAAAAACAGGTAGCTGCTTCTTTTAAGGAATACACCATTGATGATGCCGACAAAATGGAAACCGGCGGAGTAGTGGTATATCAGTTAAAGCTGAAAGACAGCAAAGGCGAACGCAAAGTAACGTTTGCTTCGGATGGAAAAATTCAGGAGAAAAATCCGGATTAATAACCTCACCGATCCATCTTACTACTGTCCCCGTTTCCGGCAGCGGGTCACTACTTCTTGCCCTATTTTGCCGATCTCCTGCTTATCTTCCTTACGCGCTACAAATTTGATAATGATGCCCGCTACGATGCGCATGTTCAGCTGGCTAAAACAGTAAAACAGCTATTGGGGTTAGATGGCGCGCCGGCTGATGATCAACGTTTCCTACAAACCACACTTCAGGATTATGTGATCCTGACGAGGCAAGAACTTACGATCCGGAATACAGTTACTAAACCCCCTCAATAGCGATCATCTTCGTTTTAGCGGTACGCTGGCGCAATGCTTTCGCATCCGCATACTCTTCCGAGGCCCACCATTTTTTTGCCAGTTCGAAGGAAGGAAATTCGAGGATCACGATGCGTTTTGGATTCCATTCGCCTTCCAGGGTCTCGGTCTTGCCTCCGCGCGCAATGAATTTACCCTGAAAATTGACTAACGAACCGGGAGTAAGCTTTTTATAGTCTTCATACTCGGCGGGATTCTGAACATCCACTTCAACAATGATATAAGCAGCCATGGGATGGATATAGGTTTGACATTATTTATAAAACAAGAATTTAATATCCCGTTGACAAGTGGACAATTGACAAAGGAATGATCTAACTACAAGCTTTGTCAATTGCTATTTGCCTGTTGTCAACTGGATATTATTTCAAGCCTCAGGATTGGTTTCTTTTCCGTATGCTTCGATGATTTCGCGCACCAGGCGGTGACGTACCACATCTTTTTCGCTCAGCTCCACAAACCCTATTCCTTTCAGCGGACTAAGAATACGGATCGCTTCTTTCAACCCACTCTTCTGATTGCGAGGCAAGTCTACCTGCGTGGTGTCGCCCGTTACAATCATCTTGGAATCAGGGCCCATGCGGGTAAGAAACATCTTCATCTGCATGGGTGTAGTGTTTTGTGCTTCATCTAAGAGGATGAAGGCATTGTGCAGGGTACGTCCACGCATGTACGCCAGTGGAGCTATTTCGATGATTTCGCGCTCCATATAAAACTGCAATTTTTCATGCGGCACCATTTCATTAAGTGCATCATAAATAGGGCGCAGGTACGGATCTATTTTCTCTTTTAAATCGCCAGGCAAGAAGCCCAGGTTTTCTCCGGCTTCTACCGCAGGGCGGGTAATGATGATTTTTTTTACTTGTTTATTCTTCAATGCCCTCACTGCCAGGGCTACGGAAACGAACGTCTTACCCGTTCCGGCAGGACCAAGCGCAAATACGAGATCATTATCTTTTACCGACTGTACCAGCTTCTGCTGATTGGCCGTTTTTACTTTTATGGGCGACCCCTTGGTCCCGTATAATATAATCCCGTCAGGAGATTCTTCCGAAATGGACTCCTGCTTTTCCTGGGCAATGTATCCCTTTACGTTTTCGGTGGTGAGCTTTCCGTACTGATGAAAGTGATCAATCAATGAATGTAATATGTCTGTGATATAGATCGTCTCGGCTTCATCACCTCTTACCAGGATTTCGTTTCCACGCGAAACAATCTTGCTTTTAGGAAAAGCGGCAGACAGCTGGTTGATGTTTTTGTCGTCAATCCCCAAAAAATCGATCAGGGAGATATCTTCAAGTGTAATGGTTTTTTCGATCAATGAAGTAAAGTGGTTGAAATGATTTATTTTTGGCTGTTAAATTAAAGAATAATCCGGCATAGTTTAACTACGGCTGCCGACAGAAAGTTCAGTACATGGCCATCGTCACCCTTTTAACGGACAGCGGAGAAAGCGATCATTATGTGGCGGCCATTAAAGCCAAAATTCTTAGTGTCAATCCCGGCCTTACGATTGTCGATATCAGTCATAAGATCGGCCCGTGCGACCTGGCCCATGGTGCCTTCGTCCTCAAAGCGGTATTTCGCGATTTTCCCAAAGGAACGGTACACCTGGCGGGTATTGATGCTACCGGAAATCGCGATGATGCCTTTATTGCGGTACAGCTGGAAGATCATTTTTTTGTGGGTACCGATAACGGATTGTTTAGTCTAATCAGCGATAAGTCGCATCAGATGCTGGTGGATATCAACAAGATCAGTAACATACAGACTTCATTCCCTGAGCGTGATATACTTGCTCCGGCCGCAGCCCGGCTGGCTAGTAATGTGGCCATCAGCAGTATGGGCATTGCCATGCCGATGTTGAAGAAGCTGATGAATCGCCACATCAAAGCAAATAAGAAAATCATCTCGGGTCATGTAATTCGTGTGGATGGTTATGGAAATCTGATCACGAATATTCCCAAAGATGTATTTGATACGTTAAGTGTTGGCAAGACCTATACCATTCAGTTTGGCGGAGAAAAGTTCAGGCGCATTCATACCAATTATCACCAGGCCGATCAGGGAGACTGCTTCCTGCTTTTCAATAGCCTGGATTTACTGGAGATTGGAATTTATAAAGGCAATGCATGCGAACTGCTGGGCATGAGCTACGATAGCCCGGTAAGCATTTCTTTTGATGAGTAATGAAGACGTATTCAATAAATACCATCCACCTTGCTATCATTTATGTGGACGTGCCCATTTTGTAAACAGCAGTTTGTCGATACGAATCAAGCACACTCCTGCAACGATAAAGTGCTCGGTGATTTTCTAAACAAAAAATCGGAGCACACCCTTTCACTATTCTGGCATTTCATCAGCCAGTATCAATTGATGGGAGAAATAACCATCCACCCCACCCAATCCATGATTGCACTGGCGGCCAAAACGCGTATTGCCTACATTATTCGATTAGGTAAAGACTTCGTTGATGTTGTGTTTCCGTTTTCAGAACCCTACAATGATAACCTTTGCTTCCATAAAATTGCACAAGTGCCGGGCACTTCACAGTACAATCATCACCTGCGCATCACCCACAAGGAGGATGTGAATGCGGAAGTAAAGAAGTTTATGAAGATGGCGTTGAAGGAGGGAAAGTAGTATTGATTTCTTAAAAACGAAGAAGACTGCCTTTTGAACAGTCTTCTCGTTTAGTAGATCCAAATTATGTACTAATATCCTGCATTCTGAGGTAATCCTTCCGGATCGATGTTACGTTCACGAAGTGGAATAGGGAATACTAGTTTGTTAGCATTATATTCAAGATCGCCAACATCACTTTGCGTACGTTTTAAGTCATGAATCCAGTGACCTTCAAAAGCCAGTTCAAGATGACGTTCAGCTAAGATTTGAGGTAATGTCACAACAAGAAGTGGAGTTAAACCTACACGTTCTCGCACAACGTTAATGTCATTTACAGGAGTATCACCCACCACGGTACCAAGTCTTAAATTACCTTCGGCTCTGGTAAGGTACATTTCTGAAAGACGAATGATGTTGATGTTTCCAAAAACATTATTCCATTTCCCTGTGCGCTCATCATCATAGAAAAGATCAAGGCGGGCATCTCCGGTTTCATATAAATCAAAGTGGGCTTGTTCGATGTAAATATCTCCTCTTCCTTCTGCTGCGAAGAAAGTAAACATATTATTTACTCCATCCTGATCAGTTACCTGGATAGAGAATATATCTTCCGAGGAACTACCAGGAGATTGTTTATTAAATGCATCTGCATAGTTTTTCTCTAGAGAGTATCCCCCATTCTCAATAACCTCGTTAGCATGCTCTACTGCTTTTGCATAATTATTTTGCATCAGGTAAACGCGAGAAAGAATAGCATGAGCTGCGTAGGTATTAGCAAAGAATCCATTCGATTCAGGAAGTAGATCAACCGCATCTTCCAGGTCGGAAATGATCTGCGCGTAAACCGCCGCGACACTGGATCTTGGTACTTTACTGACTGTTGGTTCTAACACTAAAGGCACACCTGGGTTAGCCGAAGGGGTACCGTCAGTCCATGTTTTAGCATACGTCTTTACCAGCTCAAAATACATCACTGCGCGAATAAACTTGGCTTCACCTTCCACTTTATCTTTCTTTCCGGCAAGAACTACCTTTAAATTTTGAAGAACGGTGTTGCTGATATTGATTGTACGGTAGGCATCTAACCACGTAGCTTCTGCCTGATCGTTGGTGATCAGCATATTTTTAGCATAAATTTCACCAGGAGCTACAAAAGTACCGTCCCAGAAAATTTCACTGTTGTCCGGATCATCGGCAATCAATTCGGCATCACGCAAAATATTTCCACCGTAAAGGTCGCCATCGCTAAGTGAGCTGTAAGCACCTACTAAAAGGGCTTCTACATCCGCAGAAGTATTCAATGCATTGCTGGCTTCAATGTTATTCGCAGGATCAATATCTAAAGAACAGCCCGATAACAGAACTGCTGTAATTGATATGGATAGTAAATATTTATTAAGATTCTTCATATCTGTAATCAGTTAATGTATTAAAAGCCTACGTTAATACCGAAAGTAATTGTCTTAGGCTGAGGTGCAGAGTAAAAGTCAATCCCCTGATTAATGTTACTTGCATAACTGTCAGAGTTAACTTCAGGATCCCATCCTTTGTAATCCGTAAAGGTCAATAGATTGATACCTGTTGCATAAATTCGGACTCTGGTCAGATTGGCTTTTTTAATTAACGAAGCTGGAAGATTATATCCAAGCGTAACGGTTTTCAATCTCAGGTATGATGCATCTGAGAGATATCTTGAAGACTCACCTGTCCCATTCGCCCCGAATAAGCGAGCCTGGGGAACATCAGTGATGTCTCCTGGCTTCTGCCATCTTCTCAACTGATCTTTTGTTTGATTGTCATAGAAATCTCCATTGGCTGACATGAATTTACCTCCTCCATTATATACATCATTTCCATATACCCCTTGGAACATGATTGATAAATCCAATCCTTTATAAGAAAAAGTATTGGTAATACCTCCGATAAAATCAGGATTCGGATTTCCTAATACCATGTATTCCGCGGCATTGTAGTCATTCGTAGTTACAAGCTCTCCACTTGCATTTTTTGTATAATACAAAGCATCACCATTAGCAGGATCTACACCTGCATATTTAGGTCCGTAGAATACACCAATAGGTTGTCCCTCCACTGCACGGTTAAGAAAGCTTCCCTGTACAACTTGTCCATTGAGGTTAGTTACCTTGTTTGTGTTTCTTGCAAAATTGAAGCTAGTGTTCCATTTGAAGTTACCAACAAGATTATTTGTATTAATCACGATTTCGAAACCTTTGTTCTCCATTTTACCAAGGTTTTGAGTTTGTGTTGAAATGCCCACTATAGCAGGAAGGTTTACATTCAGCAGCAGGTCAGAAGTATTTTTAATGTAATAATCGACCTCTCCCGAAATACGGTTGTTAAAAAATCCGAAATCCACACCCACATCTGTCTGAGCGGTTACCTCCCACCCCAGATTATTATTTGCTATCTGTGCAGGACGCTGCCCTGGTACACCACCATATCCAGCATCACCAGCATATAATCCACGGGCAGCGAAATCGTCAATACCCGAATTACCAGTTAATCCATAACTCACTCTTAGCTTTAAAAACTCAAGCACCGCATTGTCAGCAAGGAATGATTCTTCTGAGATCACCCAACCTACTGAAGCAGCAGGGAAAAATCCATAACGATTATCAGCTCCAAATACAGAAGCTCCATCTACGCGACCACTCAATGAAACCAGGTACCTGTTTTTAAGTTTATAGTTGGCACGCGCAAAGTAAGAAAGCAAACTACTTCCTCCCTCCTGCGTATTTGCTCCTGTGATTTTAGCCGAAGAAATCAACTCTTTGTAAGCGTTACTTGGAAACTGCTGACCTTCAGAGTAGCTATAGTCTCTTGATTTTCTCTGGTAGCTCATACCACCTGTCACGTCAATAAAATGTTCTACATTAAACGACTTTTCGTAGTGAAGGAAAGTATTGGAAGTGTAGTTCATCACCTGTGTCCAGACATCTGCACCAAATCCATTGGGAGCAGTTGTATTTCGTGTAGTTTCCTTACCGTAATAGCGCTCTTCATGCTGATTCAAAAGATCGTATCCGAATTCAGTACGTACAGAAAGTGCAGGAGTAATTTTATACATTCCATAAGCGCTACCAAAATTTCTGAATACGTTGGTTTCTCTTGATCCGTATTGATTATCTAGTAATGGATTGTAATAAAGTGGAAAGTTTGTATTTGGAGAACCTGTCGCGAGATCTAAAGCTCCGCTCAACAAATTGGTGCGAGGATCGATAACTGGAGTCATTGGTGATAATGCTACAATCTGCATGGGAGTAGAGAATGCATTATCATCCGCTAAACGGAAGTTAGTTGTTTTTGCAAGGCTAAAACTTACTCCCAATGAGATTTTATCCGTTGCCTGGTGATCAATGTTTACTCTTCCACTCGTTCTTTCCAGCTTGTTGCCAATAAGGATACCTTCCTGATCAGTATGTGAACCGGAAACATATAATTTAGTTTTTTCTGTTCCGCCACTTGCACTAAAATCAACGGTATTGATTTTACCGGTTCTAAGAACCTGATCTTCCCATTTCGTATCTATATAATCTGCCGATGCCGGATTTTCCCATGCAGCTCTATTACCTGCAGCATTTCTTGTGAACCGATTTTCTAAAGAGGTAAGCGAAGTTCCTCCTGTGTTATCTCTAGCCTCTTTCATGAAGGCGACATATTCAGCAGTGTTTAGCCATTCTCTGTGGCCAGTAGCCTCACTAAAACCTGTTTGATAGCCTAGATTGAAGTTTGTTTTCCCTGTTCTTCCTCGTTTTGTGGTGATAAGCACAACACCGTTTGCTGCACGAGATCCATAGATGGCTGCTGCCGAAGCATCTTTCAGAATGTCCATTGATTCAATATCTGCAGGGTTGAGATCAGTCAGAGGGTTTGTATCTGCAGTGGCACTGGATTGATTTTCTGTTGTGATCGGAATTCCATCAATTACATAAAGCGGCTGGTTGGTTCCAGAAACTGAAGCTGCTCCGCGAATGCGGACTTTAATACCCTGCCCTAGTTTTCCATTACCCGCTTCAACAAATACTCCGGCTGCTCTTCCCTGCAGTGCCTGATCAACACTTGGTACTGATAAATTGTTGATATCCCGACCTGCGACAGAGGCAATGTTACCAGTTAAATCTTGCTTAATTTGAGTACCATACCCAACAACCACCACCTCTGAAAGCTGTTTGACATCTACTTCCATAGGTACATCTACCACGGCACGTGTTCCTACCTCAATCTCACTCGTGGTATATCCAATAAAGGAAAACACAAGCGTCGTTGATCCTGGAATCAGCGTGATCTTGTAATTACCCGTTGCATCTGTTACGGTACCATTGGTAGTACCTTTTTGCAAAATGTTAATGCCGGGGAGCGCTCCACCATCTTCTGCAGAAGTTACTCTTCCAGAGATGACCTTCTCTTGTGCATGCGATGAAAGGAACATCATCCATGCTACTACTAGTAGTAGTATTCTCTTCATAATACTTTGGGTTAGATTAAAACTTAGAATAGCGGAAATCTAACAGAAAAATAATACAAAGGGTAGTGGCAGAACCATTATTTATACTAAATCAAACAAAACTGCCAATACCTGGTCTGAAATTGAACCGTACTTCTGCTCTCGATGAAAAGAAATACCCCATAGTATGGGAGCCATAAACGTAACCTATGAATTTAAATAAGCTGTAAGCTATTTGATAATAAACTCATCCATCCGTTTTTCCTGTAGATCGCCAGATGAAAAACAAAGACGCGAAGAAGACCTATCTGTTAAAACATGCCCTCTTTTGCCGATACGGAATTCGGAAACAGAAGGCAAAAAAAATCCCCCAAAGTCCTGGACCCCGGGGGATTTTCTTGTCTATAGTTGGCTTTAATCTGGTTCAAAGGTAATCGGAACCCGATTATTCCTTTCCTTCATTCCGGCTAAAAGTAAAAAATACAGTTAAGCGGATATTAGGATCGATGAGCACAACTTAGCTTACATGCTTGGTGAGGATCTTAGCAAGGTCAAACATTGAAATTTGAGTCTTACCTCCGAAAACCACTTTCAATTTCGCATCCGCGTTGATCATTCTGCGGTTCTTCTTATCCTGAAGATTGTTCTTCTTAATGTAATCCCAGATCTTCTTTACGATCTCCGTACGTGGAATTGCTTTTGTTCCGATTACGTCAGCCAATGCGGCACTGGGAGTAAGCGGTGCTGCGAAGCTGCCACCAGCTTTACCGGCTTTCTTCGGAGCTGATTTTTTAACTACTTTCTTAGCCGCTTTTTTTGCTGCCTTTTTCACTACCTTTTTTGCAGCTTTCTTAGCTGCCTTCTTTGCTTTTTTTGCCATAGCGTTTTTTGTTATTAAGTAAGCGAAATACTAAAATCGAATTTCGTCCAAGGAAAGACAGGGCGAAGTCCTTGGGGTACAAAGATATAAACTACTTGGAATTATCACTCATCTGTAATTCCTATTTACTAAATATTAGCAGGGAGAATGGGTGTTACTTCGCTGGTAAACTAAAATAGAAAGTAGCACCTTCATCGGGTTTTCCCTCGGCCCACACACGCCCTCCATGTCGCTTGATAATGGTGTAGACAAGTGCCAGTCCTACGCCTGTACCTTCGAACTCGGCTATCGTATGCAGTCGCTGAAACACCCGGAAAAGCTTGTCCGCATAGGTCATATCAAAGCCTGCACCATTGTCGCGAACATAGTAACAGATCATTTCTCCCTCGGAAAAAGAGCCTATTTCAATTACGGTTACCTCTTTTCTGCGCGAATACTTTAATGCGTTGGAGAGCAGATTGATCCATACTTGTCTCAGTAAACTCGCATCTGCGAAGGCCGGAGAGATCGATGTGTACGTCACATTTATCGTACGCTCTCCCTCTTGCAGGAGTAGTTCCTGCAGGACTTCTTTTGCCAGATCGTCCATATTAAACGGCCTGCGTACCAGCTCCACTCTACCCAGCTTGGAAAAGTTGAGCAGGTCATCAATCAGCTGCCCCATACGTGTCGCATTTTTGATGATCCGATCCGTAAGTTGTTGGCCCTCGCTATCCAGCTTGTCGTAATAATCCTCTTTTAGTAATTGTGAATAACCTGAAATAATGCGTAACGGTGCACGCAGATCATGGGATACAGAGTAAGTGAATGCCTCCAGCTCCTGATTTAATTCGTTAAGCTGAGCGGTTCGCTGAATGACATTTTTCTCCAGACTGCTGTTTAGTTCAGCCAATTCCAATTGTACTTTTTTCACTTCACTGATATCGATGAGCACAATCATCACCGCAAAATAATACTCTTCTTCATCCTTTAAGGGAACCACCCGCATCACCACATCGCGACCCGATTGTGACTTTAACTCCTGTATGATGGTCCCTCCTGCAAAGGCACGTTGAAGGAGTGGGCGGATTATATTGTAACGGGTTTCGGAAATGACATCAATCACTTTGGCATTCACCATCGACGCTTTATTGAATCCCATTTGTTCCAGTAAATCACCTTCCGCCAGCAGATAGCGCTCTTCCCGATCGATAATCGTAATGGAAGAACCCGGAATATTGGAAGCAATGCTCTTATAAATTTTCTGACTTTCGGCCAGCTTGCGGGTGCGTTCTTCTACTTTCGATTCCAGCTCCTGATTGAGAAGGAGAATATTGTTCTCTATCCGCTTTCGCTCTGTATTATTAAAAACGGTAGAGCGGCTCCGTACAAAGTCGCCCTTCTCATTGAATAGCGCAGTGGAGTTGATACTTACCGGAAAGATGGTTTTGTCTTTTCGTATGAAGTCAAACTGAAGATCGTTGACGTATCCCAGTGTTCGGTATTTTTCAAAGTCCTGCTCAAACGTACGCAGAAAATCTATTCTGCTTTGAGGGGCCAGCAGGTCTTCGAACTTCATTTTTCCAATGACTTCCTTTTCGGTATACCCGATCCAGTTCAGCAAGGTCTGGTTGATGGCGGAGATAGCGATACTTCTATCTACGGAGAAATAGCCACAAGGAGCATTGTTATACAGATCATGTGTTTCGGCAGCTGACGCTTGTACGATTGCTTCCGCCTGCAGGCGGGCTTTTAATGATGCATTGATGAGATAAAACAAGTACAGAATAATGATCAGAATACCTGCCGCAAACCCGAGAAATGAATATTGAAACTCCTGAATACTTTTACTGGTGATGGTATTATTCCGGTCGAAAGCAATCCGCTCCCAATCCTGTAATCGCTTCGCGCATTGACGTATCTTATCCGTAATTAGTTTGCCGGTGCCTTCAATCACAAGTGTACTTGCTTTCTCAAAACTTTCCCTGCGTGCTTCAATTACCTGAGTTGTCCATTGCTTTTGAAGACTGATCAGTGACCGTAGTGTATCCACTCTTTTGGATTGAACAGTGTCATGTGCAGTAAGGGAATCCAGTTGATGGATATACCCCGCCAGCGGAATGGTGGAATGATAAAACGGCTCCAGAAATTCTTCGTTACCGGTAATCACATACCCACGTTGCCCTGTTTCCATGTCCACCACATGCTTTACAATCAGGTCGGTATTAGTCAACACATTTCGCTGGTGGGTAAGCAGGCTCCAGGAATGAATTAATCGCTGGGTGCTGAGATAGGAAAACAATCCCAGTGTAAGCAGGACCACCACGGTGAGCAGAAATCCGGCTACCACGCGCTTTTCAAAATAGAATTTAATATCCATCCGTATCTAAAGTAGTTCGCTTATAGCCTTAGGAACAACGGCCCGTTCAGTCTCTCCAGCTACCACCCTCAAAGAAAGCATAGTTTAAAATAGTGAATTATATCCAGTGTTAGTAATAAAGCACTCAGGATCGAGGCAAAAAGCGTGGCAGGCCAATGGATAAAGCCTCATTAATAGACAGTCGGATCTGATGCACACTTCTTTCGAGTGTAAAATTTCTTTGAATACCGGAAACAATAATTA
Organism: Flammeovirgaceae bacterium; assembly: GCA_023251155.1. Classification (GTDB taxonomy): domain Bacteria; phylum Bacteroidota; class Bacteroidia; order Cytophagales; family Cyclobacteriaceae; genus ELB16-189. The sequence continues at coordinate 16,901 of JAHEZH010000088.1, forward strand.
ACTTTACACCGTTAAGTAAAATATAAATCAGCGGTAAATGACTATTGCCAAACGTAAAGAGCGCCAAAAGGAGGAGCTGAAAGGTAAAATCCTGCAGGCTGCGAAGGAGCTTTTTATGGAACGGGGCATCGAAGCCACTTCAATTCGTACTATTGCTGAACGGATTGAATATTCACCTACCACGATTTATCTCTACTTTAAAGACAAGGACGATGTATTTCGTGCCTTGCACCACGAAGGATTTATACTACTTAATCAATATTTCCGACCGCTTGAAAATGTATCCGATCCGTTCGAGCGATTGAAGGCAGTGGCGAGGGCATACATCAATTTCGCTATAGAAAATGGAGAATTTTATGATCTGATGTTCATCATTCGTTCTCCTTTGGATTCCATCACTAAGAGTGAAGAAGACTGGGTAGAGGGAAAACGCTCTTTTGGATTTTTGATCAATACAATGTCCGCCTGTATTGAAAAGGGGTATTTTAAAGGGATGGATCCGGAACTCCTGGCTTTTACCTGCTGGTCGATGGTGCATGGCGTTTGCTCACTGGAGATCAGGAACCGTTGCTCCGTAATCAGTGAGATGAATCAGAACGATCTTGCGCACAAGGCCGTCAACATCTTCATTGAAATGTTAGAAAGAATGCATCCTTCCGTAAAATAAAATTTTTTGCCTTACGACTTAACAGTGTAAACTTTATATTCAATGAAAACTAAAGCATTTGAATTACCCCTGAAAACGCATTTTGCCACCGTCCTGCTTTTATTCTTCTCGCTCACCATCCGGGCTCAAACGGTACTGGACGACTATGTCAAAGAAGGATTGCAAAGCAACCTCATTGTGCAGCAAAAGAACCTCACTTTGCAGCAAGCGCAGAAAGGATTACAATCTGCCAAAAACCTTTTCCTCCCTTCAGTCAATTTACTGGGCGACTATACTTCGGGAGATGGAGGCCGAAGTATTTCCCTGCCGGTAGGTGATCTTCTTAATCCGGTTTATGCATCCCTCAACCGGCTTACCCAGCAGGATGCCTTTCCGCAAATTGAAAATGTCAATCAGAATTTCTTTCCGAAGAATTTCTATGATGCACGTGTGCGCACATCGGTTCCCCTTATCAATGCGGATCTGTATGTGAATAAATCCATTCAAGGCCAACAGGTGGTGATGAAGCAATACGAGCTGGACTTGTACAAACGTCAGCTGGTATTGGAGATCAAGACCGCGTACTTCAATTACCTCAGTGCCAATGAAGCTGTCAAAATTTATGAAAGCGCTTTGGTATTGGTAAACAGGAATGTACAGGTCAATGAATCCTTACTGAAAAATGGAAAAAGTTTACCCGCCAATTACCTGCGTTCCAAAAGCGAAGCGGAGAAAGTAAAGGCCGATCTCAACAGCGCCAGTAACAAAGTGACCAATGCGAGAAGGTATTTCAATTTTCTGCTGAATAAAAATCTGGACAGCGAAATTACGATCAGTGAAAGCAGCACCGCTGAAATCATTCGGCCCGATGCAGCACCGGTTGTGATGACTAACCGGGAAGAGTTGAGAATGTTAGGAGTAGCCCGCTCCATCAATGAAACTACTTTATTACTGAACAGATTGGCTCACGCTCCCAAGATGAATGCCTTTCTTGATCTGGGGTCACAGGCTTCCGACTGGCAGTACAATAACCAAACACGCTATTACCTGGTCGGAGTTCAGTTTTCAATGCCTTTGTTTCAGGGCTTTCGCAACCGCATCAATATAGCTCAGACGAAAATGGAGCTGCAAAAGACCAGCATGAACATTACTTATACTACAGCCCAGCTGGAACTGGCCGTAGAAGTAGCGAAGAACGACCTGCACACTACTTCACAGAACTACATCGCGGCCAACGAGCAATTGAAATCAGCACAAAGTTATTTTCACCTGATCGAAAAAGGCTATGAGCAAGGTGTAAATTCATTGATCGAATTTCTCGATGCGCGCAATCAACTCACCGCTTCTCAACTTCAACATAACCTGCGGCAGTTTGAAGTGCTTGCGGCCACTGCCAAGCTGGAACGTGAAACGGCCTCCTACACACTTTTGAATTAAACGAATCAATCAATACCATCATGAAAACAACTACGCTAAAATCACTGGCGCTCTTTGCGCTTGTTTGCACACTTCCTTTTGTATGGCAGTCATGCACAGAAGGAAAAGGGAAAGACAGTACCGTACCTAAAGGCAATACGGCCCAGGTACCTGTACGTGTTGTCTCGTTAAGCAAATCCACTTCTTCCGGCAGTATTACTGCTTCGGGCAAACTTTCTACCGATGATGAAACCACGCTGGGTTTTAAAACAGCCGGTGTAGTAAACGCCGTCTTTGTGAAAGAAGGCGACCAGGTAAAGAAAGGTCAATTGCTGGCTACGTTAGATCTGACAGAAGTGAATGCCCAGGCTTCACTGGCTCGTCATAATTATGAAAAGGCGCAGCGTGATTTTCAGCGTATCACCAATCTGTACCGAGATAGTGTAGCTACACTGGAGCAACTTCAGAATACGCAAACCGGTTTATCGATTGCCAAAGAACAATTAGATGCCGCCAACTTCAATCGCATTTTTTCTGAGATACACGCTCCTTCTAATGGTTTTGTGCTGCGCAAGTTTGTAAATGCCGGCCAGGTAGTGAGTAGTGGCGCCCCCATACTGATGACCAATGGAGCCGTAAAAGGAAAATGGGTGTTAAAAATTGGTGTAAGCGACAAGCAATGGTCATCCATCAGCGTTAAGGATAAAGCAACCGTGAAGATGGATGCATTTCCTGACCGTACCTTTTCCGCAACAGTAAGTCACAAATCAGAAACCTCTGATCCGCAAACGGGCACGTTTACCATTGAACTGGAAGTAAAAAATGAGGATGCCCGTCTTGCCACAGGTATGTTTGGGGCCGTAGAAATCCAATCGCACGAAGCCCTTTCTTCATGGAGTGTTCCCTACGAAGCAGTACTGGATGCCAATGGAAACGAAGGTTTTGTGTTCATCACTAACGATCATAAGACCGCCATCAAACAACCCGTGATCATTGAGTCTTTCAATGGAAAAAACATTCGTATCAGCCACGGTTTAGAAGATGCGAAAGCACTGATCATTGCAGGTAGCGCTTATTTGTCTGACCACTCTCCTATCCAGATTATTAAATAAGCGGTTATGAAAATCTCTGAATACGCAGTAAAGAATTACCAGTTTACGCTCATCATGTTTTTGATGGCCGTAGCGGTGGGCCTCACTACTTTGTTTACTATGCCGCGCAGCGAAGATCCGGAAGTAGAGTCACCCCAGTTCTCAGTCATTGTTGTTTATCCCGGTACAAGCCCAAAGGATATGGAAGAACTGGTGGTTGATCCTATGGAGGACAAAATCAATGAACTGGAAGACATGAAACGGGTGCGCACCACCATCAGTGACGGACTTGCCGTATTTCGTGTAGAGTATAAATATGAAAGTGACCCCGATGAAAAATACCAGGAACTGGTACGTGAAGTAAACAGTCTTCGTGCCGAACTGCCGAAGGACGTATTCAGTATCGATATCAATAAGTTTCAGCCTTCGGACGTGAACATCATTCAGATTGCACTGATCTCGGAAAATGCCTCGCGCAGCAAATTGAAACTACATGCCGAAGCATTGAAAGATGAACTGGAGAAAGTACCCATGCTCAAAAATGTAGAAGTACAGGGATTACCCGAGCAGATTGTACGCATTGACTTACGCCTGGACAAGATTGCACAGATGAATATTCCTTTGGATGCCATCACACAAAGTTTGCAAAGTGAAATGGCCAACATACCCGGAGGAAGCATCGAAGCTGGATCGAAAGCATTCAGCATTAAGACCAGTGGTAATTATACCAACCTGGACGAAATAAAGAACACCATCGTATTTGCCGCTAATGGAAAAAATATATTGCTGCGCGATGTAGCTGACGCGTACGTGACGTTCGATGAAACCACCCACATCACCCGACTGAACGGGCATCGTTGCGTGTTTGTAATTGCAGCACAAAAGAGTGGATTGAATATCACCAACACTCAGAAAAAATACAAACCGATACTCGAATCCTTTGCTCAGAAATTACCCTCCAATATTGCCATGGTTCATCACTTTGATCAGGCAGATAATGTGAATGGCCGCCTGGAAGGATTAGGAAAGGATTTTCTCATCGCCATCTTGTTGGTATCCATCACTCTTTTGCCTTTAGGAATTCGTGCTGCCTCAGTCGTGATGATTTCTATTCCGCTTTCATTAGCCATTGGATTGGTATTGCTCAACCTGCTGGGCATCAGTTTGAACCAATTGAGTATTGTGGGGCTGGTAGTTGCACTTGGCCTGCTGGTAGATGACAGTATTGTGGTCGTTGAAAACATAGAGCGCTGGATGCGCGAAGGTCATTCCCGATTTGATGCGACCATTAAAGCAACGCGACAAATTGGTCTTGCGGTAGTGGGTTGTACCGTTACACTGATTATTGCCTTCATGCCACTGGTCTTTTTACCTGAAGGTGCCGGTGATTTCATCCGTGGTTTACCTTTAGCTGTAATCATGGCCGTACTGTCGTCTATGTTGGTTTCCATTACGGTTATCCCCTTTTTATCCAGCCGCATATTAAAGGATCATGGTCATACTGATGGAAACATATTTATGCGTGGATTGCAAAAACTGATTCACGGAAGTTATTCCATCGTATTGGACAAAGCACTGCAACGCCCGGTATTGACTACCATTATCGCAGGTGTGATTTTCGTTGGTTCACTGCAGTTATTCCCGGTGATTGGCTTTGGATTATTCCCTGCATCAGAGAAACCACAGTTTATCATCAATACCATTACTCCATTGCAAACCAACCTGGAAAAGACGGATTCCATTGCCCATTATGTGGATGAAGTAGTAAGCCGTATTCCGGAAGTAAATTACTATGCAACTAATGTAGGCAAAGGAAATCCGCGTGTGTACTACAATGTGACCCAGGAAAATGAGCGTACCGATTTTGCACAAACCTTTGTGCAGTTGAAAGATGATGTTTCTCCCAAAAAGAAACTGGAAATCATCAACCAGCTACGCAGCGCATTTGAAAACTATCCGGATGCGAAAATTGAAGTAAAAGATTTTGAGCAAGGGCCGCCCGTAGTCGCTCCCGTAGAGATTCGTTTGTTTGGAGATAACCTCGACACCTTGCGCACACTTGCTTCAAATGTGGAGCAAGTGCTGAAGCAAACCGAAGGCACATTGTATGTAAAAAACCCGGTGAGTAACCTGAAGAGTGACGTGCGTGTCGTGATCAACCAGGAGAAAGCGCGTATGACCGGAATCAATACAGTCGATATTGATCGTACGATACGTTTTGCGGTAGCAGGTCTTAACCTGGGAAGTTTTTCGGATTCAGAAGGAGAAGACTATAACATCTTCATCACTACTCCCAAGAAGGAACGTGCAACGATGGCTTCATTGAACAATATCTTTGTGAACACGCGTTCGGGAGCACCTGTTCCGCTGGAGCAAATAGCCGAATTAAAACTGGAAGCATCGCAGGTAAGTATTGATCATTATAATAAAACAAGAATGGTATCCGTATCTGCTTTTGTGCAGAAAGGATATTTGAATGACCAGGTGATCAGCGATGTGGTAGCGAAGATGGAGCATATGAAATTGCCCGAGGGTTATCGTTTTATGATGGGTGGCGATGTCGAAGCAAGCAATGAATCCTTCGGAGGTTTAGGTACCATTATCATCATTACCGTGTTTATGTTCGTGGCCGTACTGGTGTTGATGTTCAAAACTTTTAAAAGTATGCTTATCGTATTAAGCGTAATACCACTTGGAATTGTAGGCGCTGTGCTGGCGCTGCTGTTCAGTGGTAATCCGCTTTCATTTGTGTCCATCATCGGCCTGATCGCTTTAGCCGGAGTAGAGGTAAAAAATTCCATCCTGCTGGTCGATTTTACCAATCAATTGAGGCAGCAAGGCAAGTCAGTTGATGAGGCGATCCGTGAAGCAGGAGAAGTTCGCTTTCTTCCTATTGTATTGACATCATTAACCGCCATAGGAGGATTACTTCCCATTGCCTTATCCACCAACCCTTTGATTGCTCCATTGGCAATTGTATTGATCGGTGGGTTGATCAGCTCCACTCTGCTTTCGCGGATTGTGACTCCGGTAGTGTACAAATTAATTCCACCCGCTGTTTAATTACCGCTTTATCATTAAAAAAGGCACTGATCAATTGTTGGTCAGTGCCTTTTTATTTCAATGCTGTTGAATCCATTATTGAAAAATACCTTTTCGCCCATCGCGTTGAAACAGTTCAGACAGAGAGAGATTGGCTTTAAGCAACGCATCGATCTCTTCATAGAACAGGGCATTGCCAATATGAGTATGTTCATGACGCTGCACCGTTTCAAATAGTGTCTGGTAGGTTTTAAAATTGATATCGCTGTTCTTCAGTTCTGTGAGCATCAATTTTATTCTGTCCAACTGCTTCAGGTCGGGCCTGGTATTAAATTTATAATCGATGTAATGAAGCAGGTTGTGCATTATCTTATCGATGAGCAAGCTACGATGGTCCTGAAGAATGGATTGCAATTGCAGTGATACATAATGATCATCTTCTTCTGTAATTTTTTTAATTCCCTGAGCAGTTTTTACCGTTTTCATATGGAGTGAGTGATTAGACTCAAATATAAATACTAATTTAGTTAGTAATATAAATACTAATAAATTTAGTTTAACTCTTCGTTTTTGATTTAAAAACAGGGAATCAGGAAACTCATTAACTGTTTGGCGGATGACACACTACGCCATTCCACTTGACTATCACTTCCTCCATGCTTAACTTCCTTTGTGCTAAAATGGATACCTGTTGCTATGGTGCGGATTGCTGCCTTCTTTATAGCAGGCATTCTTCT
>JAHEZH010000216.1 GCA_023251155.1 Flammeovirgaceae bacterium
TCATCTCCTCAAACCCTTTCGCTTCCAACCTTCTGTTTTCCGCAACCCCTTGTTCGTTTTGGGAGTGCAAATGTACAAGCTATTTCTTCAGTTGCAAATACATACCCCAATCTTTTTTCACTTACTTTCTAAAAATCTCGCATCTGCCTGATTTTGAAGAGGATAATTTTTAAAAATTTTAGAAAGATTTTTGAGAGCATGTGATGAGACTTAAAAACATCAGGAAAATGTAGTTTTTGGACGGGTTTATAAAACGGAAGCACCTTGAAAAGAATGCCTCCAGCGTCATTTTTATCTGAAACGATTACTTAGTCACTTCCGGAGAGGAGTAGTTGATGATTTGCCTGTACAATTGAGGCGAAAAAAGCAGGGAAAATTTGAAACTGCTGAAAAAAAACGGGTAAAAGAGTTGCAGGAGGAATAAGAGGCGAGCAGTAGATGAAAAAGCTGATTCAATCAGTATAAAACAGGCACGCATCTAAAGAAGAAAAGGCTGCTTTGTGACGATACACAAAGCAGCCCCTTAAATGACTTAATACAAATGAAATTTATTTGGTCTTTCTATGGATCGTCTGAGTACGATCGGGGCCGGTAGAAATGAAGGTAATCGGAACCTGAAGCGCTTTCTCAAGGAAATCTACGTAGTGTGATAGCTCGACAGGAATATTGCTTTCTGAAATGCCCTGGATAGGGACATTCCAGCCTTTCAATTCGGTATAAATGGGTGTGATTTTTTCGTGCACGATTTCATAAGGCATGATTTCGGTAACAGAACCATCTTCTAGCTGATAGTGTGTACACACTTTGATGGTTTCGAAAATGCTGAGCACATCGGCTTTCATCATCAGCAACTGGCTCACGCCATTGATCATGATGGAGTACTTTAATGCAGGAAGATCAATCCAGCCGCATCTGCGCGGACGACCTGTGGTGGAGCCGAATTCATTACCTTCTTTGCGCATCTTCTCACCTTCTGCATCTAATAGCTCGGTAGGAAAAGGGCCACTGCCTACTCGTGTGCTGTAGGCTTTAAAGATTCCGTATACTTCACCAATGTGCTTTGGTGCCAGGCCTAAACCTGTACACGCACCGGCAGTAACGGTATTGGAACTGGTAACGAATGGATAACTTCCAAAATCAATATCCAACAAAGATCCCTGTGCTCCTTCTGCCAGTACGGAAGAGCCGTTTTTCAACTCCTGATTTAGAAAATACTCACTATCGATCAGTTTAAATTCCTTTAAGAAACTCACTGCATCCAAGAATTGCGTTTCCAACTCCGCCCAATTGTAAGGGATGTCATGATTTTTAAGGATTTCGAAATGCTGATTTACTAATTTTTGGAAGCGGGTTTTGAAATCGGCAGCGAGTATATCACCTACGCGTAACCCCTGGCGGGATACTTTATCTACATACGATGGACCAATGCCCTTTAATGTAGAACCGATTTTATTATCGCCTTTTGCTTTTTCGTATGCCTGATCGAGCAGGCGATGGGTAGGGATAATGAGGGTTGCTTTCTTCGAAATGAAGAGATTGTCTTTCACTTTCAGATTATACTTCTGAAGTTTTTCTATTTCTATTTTGAAAATGATGGGATCAAGAACAACTCCATTACCAATTACATTTTTAGCTGAAGGGCGGAATATTCCGGAAGGGATTTGATGCAAGACATGTTTGATACCATCAAACTCCAGTGTGTGCCCTGCATTAGGCCCTCCCTGAAAGCGTGCTACTACATCGTACTTTGGCGCGAGAACATCAACGATTTTTCCTTTTCCTTCGTCTCCCCACTGAAGACCAAGCAATACATCTACTTTCATTTAATAAAAATTACGAAATACGATAGAAATTATGAATTCAAAGACTTGTGCTCCTGTTGATTGAGACACCCATTAAATACCTTACTGTTTTTATTATTTTAAAATTTCTTCTTCTGACTGAATGATCTGAAAAATGGCATTGAGTTTAGTAATGACCAACAATTTCTTCACATTTTCGGAAGGACGCATCAGGTATACATCGCCACCTTTGTTTCTGAATTTGGTGAGAATCGTAATCAATACACCAATGCCGCTGCTATTGATATAGCGCAGCTCGGATATATCGATAATACAGGTTAATACTTTGTGGCTGACGGCTTCATTAACTGCATCGACCAATCGCGTTCCATAATCTTCACCGATAAGGTCTCCTGATATTCTTAAGATCAGTGTGCTTGCTTTTATTTCCTGAGCAAAGTTCATGTTGTTTTTTTATTTTCGCAGTTTTCTTTTGTGCAGCTCGCATACAGAATAAGGGAGTGATGCATCACATTGAAATGCAATAGTTCCTCTACCGTATTCTGAATGTTTTGAATACGCGGATCGCAGAACTCCGTTACTTTATGACATTCGGTGCAAATTAAGTGATCGTGCTGCTTGTAGCCGTATGATTTTTCGTACTGGGCCAGATTCTTACCAAACTGATGTTTGCTTACCAGGTCACACTCCACCAGCAGGTCTAATGTATTGTAAACGGTAGCACGGCTAACACGATAGTTTTTATTTTTCATGTTGATGTAAAGCGATTCTACATCAAAATGGCCACCGAGAGAATAAATTTCTTCCAGGATAGCATAACGTTCGGGTGTCTTTCTCAGCTCCTTGTTTTCAAGGTAAGCAGTGAAGATCTTCCTTACCTCATCATATAATTTTTGATTGAGTGCCATAGGCTTAAAGTGCAAATGTGCAGATTATTTGCAAAAAATTTAAAGTTTTAATTTTTAATTACTCCGCGAATCGAAACGGGCCACGGTGACCATGCCTTCTACCTTTTCAAGCTTGCTGATCAACATTTCGAGATGGCGGGTATCATTTACATACAACATAATCTCTCCATTAAAAATGCCATGATCGGTATTAAAGGAAATGGAGCTCATATTTACCTTCAATTCTTCTGAAATTATTTTCGACACATCGTTAATCAACCCTACCCTATCCGTACCGATTACTTTCAATCCCGTAAGGAAAGAAACCTCGTGCTGCGAAGTCCACTTGGCTTTGATTACCCGATTGCCATGGTTGGCCAGCAATTCGGTGGCATTGGGGCACGTGGTGCGGTGTATTTTTATACCTTCATTCACGGTAACAAACCCAAACACATCGTCACCAGGGATAGGTGTACAGCATTTTGCCAGCTTGTACTCCACCACATCCATATCTTCACCGATGAGAAGAATGTCTTCATTGCGACCGCGGGCTCTTGTCAGTTCCTGCTCCACCAGCTTAGCATCAGTGCCAGGTGTGTGAGGCCGTGATTTAATAGCGGAAGAAGGCTTGAACTCTTTGTATCTTTTAAGATCATTAACAGTAATGAGTCCTTTGCCTATGCGATAATGCAGATCAAACTTGGAGGAGGTATCGAAGTAAGCCTGCATTTGCTCATAAGTCTGCCCGTTGGGCTCCAGCTTGAGTTGATTGAGCTTGCGAAGCAGAATCTCTTTGCCTTCTTCGGCTATATTTTTCTTATCCTCTTTGAGTGCCTCCTTGATTTTTGATTTTGCCTTGGGGCTCACCACAAAGCGGAGCCAGTCTTCATTGGGTTTCTGTTTACCGGAGGTGAGGATTTCGATCTGGTCACCATTTTTCAATACATGATTGATAGGGACCAGTTTCTGGTTCACTTTGGCTCCGATGCACTTCGATCCCACGCCCGTATGAATCTCAAAAGCAAAGTCCAGGGCGGTGGCGCCTTTGGGTAATGTCTTTAATTCGCCCTTGGGGGTAAACACAAACACTTCTTCATTGAAAAGATTGCCGCGAAAATCATCGACAAACTCAAGAGCTGTTAAATCCTGACGCTCTAATAACTCGCGCACACGCACCAGCCATTTTTCGAGGTTGGATTCGTGACTTGCATTATTGTCCTTATACTTCCAATGCGCAGCGTATCCTTTCTCGGCAATCTCGTCCATCCGCTGGGTGCGAATCTGTACTTCTACCCACTGGCCGTTTTTTGCCATGACAGTAGCGTGTAACGATTCATATCCGTTTCCTTTGGGAGTACTGATCCAATCCCGAAGGCGGTCAGGGTTTGGTGTATAATAATCGGTGACGATAGAATATACCTGCCAGCAATAGGACTTCTCCTGTTCCAGAGGGGTATCGATAATGACACGGATAGCAAACAGATCGTAGATCTCCTCAAAGGGAATGCTCTGCTTGCGCATTTTATTATAGATCGAGAAAATCGACTTGGGGCGGCTCTTGATCTCATAGTTCACCTTCAGTTTGTCCATCTCTTCTTTGATGGGCAACACAAACTGTTTGATAAACTTATTACGCGATGCCTTAGTCTCGTCTATTTTGTTGGCAATGTCACGAAAGGACTGATAATCAGTGAAGCGCAGGTATAAATCTTCCAGTTCTGATTTGATGGCATTTAACCCCAAACGATGTGCGAGCGGAGCATAGAGATAAATGGTTTCGGAGGCTACCTTCAACTGTTTATTGCGCGGCATGCTATCCAGCGTACGCATATTGTGAAGGCGGTCAGCGAGTTTTATTAATATCACACGCACATCTTCCGACAGGGTGAAGAGCATTTTACGGAAGTTTTCTGCCTGTGCTGAAGTTCCGTATTCAAATACACCCCGGATTTTGGTAAGACCGTCTACGATCTGTGCGATCTTCTTACCAAACATACGCTCAATGTCACCCAGCTCAATATCCGTGTCTTCTACCACATCGTGCATCAGGGCCGCAATGATGGAAGTAGTGCCCAGGCCAATTTCTTCTACACAGATCTCCGCTACCGTAAGTGGATGAAAAATAAATGGCTCACCGGATTTTCTGCGCATATCCTTGTGCGCCTCGAGGGCCAGGGTGAATGCTTTCTTAATTAATTTCGCATCCCCGTCCTTTAACACAGGCTTCGCCTTGCGCAGTAATTTGCGGTAACGGGCGATTATTTCCTTCTTTTCTTCAACTACATCAACAACCACGGGCGTAAATAATTTTCCTGATTATACAGATTTTTCGCGAACAACTTCAATCGTAATGAATAATCTCTAAATTTGCACCCTCCTTAAAGGAAAAGTGGCCTAAAAATGTCATTTATGCGGATGTGGCGTAATTGGCAGCCGCGCCAGACTTAGGATCTGGTGCCGAAAGGCGTGGGGGTTCGAGTCCCTTCATCCGCACAAGGAGTTTTTATGAGCCCTCAAATCCAGGAATTTTTTTCAGGGTTTGGGGGTTCCTTTTAAGATTCAATTATTAAAACGTTTAGAACCTTGAATATTACACTTGACAAACAAAGCGCTACAGACGGTCTTATTAAAATTAAGCTATCTGAAACGGATTATCAACCTAAGGTAGAAAGCAAACTAAAGGATTACGCCCGCAAAGCAAGCATCAAGGGCTTCCGTGCTGGTAAAGTACCCGCTGGAGTGATCAAGAAGATGTATGGCAAATCGGTACTAGTAGAAGAGGTGAATCACATCATCTCTCATTCGGTGTCCGACTACATTAAAGACAATAAACTCAGAATACTGGGTGATCCGCTCCCTAATCAGGAAAAGGCAATGACCATTGACTGGGATAGCCAGAAGGATTTTGAATTTGAGTTCCAGATTGGAATGGTGGAAGACTTCGCTTACGATATTTCGAAGAAAGTAAACGTGCAATCGCACCCTATTGAAGTTGATCAGAAAGTAATGGATGAAACGCTTACTGACCTGAAACAACGGTTTGGAAAGGTTTCGTATCCGGAAGTGAGTGAAGTAACGGACAGTGTATTTGGTACGATCACGCTCGCAGACGGGTCTCCGAAAAACGTGGTGATCAATATCGATAAGGTAGAGAAGAAAGAACAAAAGAAATTTATTGGTCTGAAAAATGAAGACACCGTAGATTTTGAAATTGAAAAGATACTGAAGGATGAAAATCTGGTAGCACAGGTATTGGGCATAACTCCTGAAGAAGCGAAAAGCGCTAAAGGACAATATACTCTCCAGGTAACGTCCATCAGTCGCACCGAGCCTGCCGAGATCAACACCGAATTGTTCGACCGGGTGTTTGGACCTGGAGTGGTGAAAACAGAGGAAGAGTTTCTGAATAAAGTAAAAGAAACAATTGCGGAAAACTACAAGCGTGAGACCGAGCATATGCTGGATCACGAGATCATGCACCACTATGTAGATAATACGAAAATCACGATGCCGGAGAGCTTCCTGAAAACGTGGCTGAAAACGACAGGACAAGGACAAGTGACCGACGAAATTCTGGAGAAAGAATTCAAATCGTACCGCGATTCATTAAAGTGGGATCTGATCAAGAATAAAATTGCCGAGGACAACAATATTAAAGTAGAGGGTGAGGAAGTGCGGGCAAGAGCAAAGGCGATGATTGCCGAGCAGTTTGGCGGAGCAGCTATTGCCGAGCAACTTGGTGACAAGATGGATGATATTGCCAACAATTATCTATCCGGCCAGGATGGGAAAGGCGAAAACTTTATGCGCCTGTACAACCAGCTGCGTAACGATAAGATAGCCAAGCTGATTCGCGAAAGTATCACCGTTACTGAAAAGAAGGTAAGCCTGGATGAATTTAAGAAAATAGCTGCTGAACATAATCATTAACCGTGCATTAGCACAGGATGGGACGCGCTTTTTGAACCATCCTAAATCAAATATCGTTTGAAGAGACAGCCCTTTGTAAAGAGGGCTTTTCTTTTAAAATTATTTTGAAATATCTTACTTACATTGAAGGCTGGTTTGCAATAAGCAACCGGTAAAATCCGACTTAAAAGAATATATAAACCAATTTTTAGATATGAACTCTAATAATGAATTCCGCAAGTATGCAGTAAATCATTTGGGCATGAGTGGAAACACCATCGACAGCTATGCTCAAAAAATAGACAATATGACTCAGTATGTGATTGAAGAGCGTCCGGGAAATTTCCGTGCGATTGATGTATTCACGCGTCTTATTTCTGATCGTATTATTTTCCTTGGTATGGGTATCGATGACCAGATCGCCAACCTGATTACCGCACAATTACTTTTCCTGGAGTCGGCAGATCCTAAGAAAGACATCATTATGTACATCAACAGCCCGGGTGGATCTGTTTATGCTGGTCTTGGTATTTATGACACCATGCAATACATCAACCCGGATGTAGCTACTATTTGTACTGGTCTTGCCGCCTCTATGGGTGCAGTGCTCTTAACTGCCGGAGCTGCCAAAAAACGTTCGTCTTTGCCCCACTCACGCGTGATGATTCACCAACCCTTGAGCGGAATGCAAGGACAGGCTTCTGATATGGAAATTTCCCTCAGACAAACGCTTGAGGTGAAGAAAGATCTTTATAACATCATTGCAAAGCACAGTGGCCAGAGCTACGAAAAAATCGAAAAAGACTCCGATCGCGATTACTGGATGAGATCGTATGAGGCCAAAGAATACGGCCTGATCGATGAAGTGCTGGAACGCAAGAAATAATCTGGCAATTAGCCAATTAACAATTAGCCGATGTGCCGATTAAATTCAATATTTTTGTATTTACATCGGCACATCGGCTGATTACCCCAATCGAAAAAAAATTGAAAAGAACCATGGCTGAAGTTACCTGTTCATTTTGCGGAAGAAATAAAAAGGATGTAGACCTGATGATATCGGGCATACATGCTCACATCTGTGATAAATGTGTAACACAGGCCAGCCAGATTTTGCTGGAAGAAAAGAAAAACAAAGTGGAGGCGGGAGCACTTCCCAACTTCAAACTTATCAAACCACGTGAAATCAAGAAATTCCTTGATGAATATGTGATTGGTCAGGACGAAGCCAAGAAAGTGATTTCGGTAGCGGTATATAATCACTACAAGCGATTGATGCAGCGCAAAGCCGATAGTGACGTTACGATTGAAAAATCGAACATCATTATGGTTGGTGAGACCGGAACCGGAAAAACTTACCTGGCACGTACGCTTGCTAAAATATTGCAGGTTCCTTTTTGTATTGCCGATGCCACTGTCCTTACCGAAGCAGGTTATGTAGGAGAAGATGTGGAAAGTATTCTTACCCGCCTGTTGCAGGCGGCCGACTATAATGTAGAGGCGGCTGAGCGTGGAATTGTGTATATCGATGAGATCGACAAAATCGCGCGCAAGTCGGATAACCCCTCTATCACCCGTGATGTAAGTGGCGAAGGAGTACAACAGGCATTGTTGAAATTACTGGAGGGAACAGCCGTGAATGTTCCTCCACAAGGAGGACGCAAACATCCGGATCAGAAAATGATCACGGTGAATACAGAGAACATCCTGTTTATCTGCGGTGGTGCATTTGAAGGTATGGCGCGTTTCATTTCCAGAAGATTGAATACCCGTCCGCTGGGATTTGCCGCTACGGCAGAGAGCATGAATCCTAATGATATTGATCATAACAACCTGTTACAATTTATATCAGCCCAGGATCTGAAGAGCTTTGGATTGATTCCGGAGTTGATTGGCCGCTTACCAGTGCTTTCATTCCTTAATCCTCTGGATCACGCAGCGATGAGAAAGATACTGGTGGAGCCCAAGAATGCGTTGGTGAAGCAGTATAAGAAATTGTTTGAGATGGAAAACATCGAAGTGGAATTTAAAGACGGAGCCATTGACTTCATTGTGGAAAAAGCAATTGATTTCAAACTGGGTGCCCGTGGGCTTCGCTCCATCTGTGAAGCGATCATTAACGATGCAATGTTTGAGATGCCTTCGGATAAAACGACAGATAAGCTAGTAATCAATCGGGCGTATGCGGAAGAGAAATTCAGCAAATCACATTATAGTAAATTGAAAGTAGCCTAATATCTACTGGTCTTACAAACGAAAAAGGAGAACGCGTTAATTGGCATTCTCCTTTTTTATTT
>JAHEZH010000325.1 GCA_023251155.1 Flammeovirgaceae bacterium
TTTCAATCAGCGTGGCCAGCCCTTCCAGCATGAGGCGATGATCATCGGCAATAAAAATGCGTATAGGTCTCATCGAGCAATAGCCAGTTGTACCCATGTTCCCTTACCTGGTTGTGAATCCATTTTAATCACCCCTCCAATCAGTTCGGCACGTGTCTGAATGTTGGTCAGACCCACCCCCGGATGCGAATGGACATCAAACCCTTTCCCGTTGTCGGAAATAGTTAAGGTCCATTCCTCATCGCCGGTAACCCATTCTGCATTTACCTGCTCTGCTTCGGCATGCTTTACAATATTGTTCACCAACTCCTGTGCGATGCGGTAAATATTAATACATATATCTTCCTGGATGGGGCTGGTATCACCCGATTTATTAAAGTGGTAATTGGCCAGGCTCTTGGCAAATAATTCTTCCAGTGCAGCCACTAGTCCATCTTTCATCAATGAATAAGGAAGCAGTTGATGGGAAATCGTACGGGCTTCATTGCAGGCTTGATCCATGATTTGTGAAGCTTCTTTGATGCGATGGTGAATGAGTTTTTTATCTCCATCGATATTCACGGCTTGCAGCGACATTTTAGCTGCTCCTAATACCTGTACCAGCCCATCATGAATGTCGCGCGCAATACTTTGCTGCACTTCTTCCTGGGTATGAACAATTGTTTGCAGGCGCAGGTAATCCTGTTTTTGTTTTTCGGATTGCAGCCTGGCGCTGTGCCGACTTCGTATGACAATAAGAATCACCACTAAAATCAAAACGATAATGGCAGCGGTGCCAATAATTACTATCTGGTGGTATTTCTGCTGCTGAATGACCAGCTCTTTTTCAGCAATGACTTTTTCTTTTTGCTCCGCTTCGTATTTGCGGCTGATCTCTTCCACGGCTTTTGTGCGTTGTAATGAAAATACGCTGTCTTTAAAGATGTTGGCCTTTTTCAAGTTTGTGTAAGCACTTTTAAAATCTCCGGTAATGGAATCAAGCCGTGCGGAGCGATCGTAGAAGTAATGCAGGTACACCACATCTTTCAAGGTAGTGCTGGTGGCCATTCCTTCACGAATGGATTGACGTGCCTGGTCATATTGCTTCAGGGTAAGATACCATTCTGAAATATTGAGCAGGTCATTTTGTAACTGCCGATACTGACCCAGCTCACGTTTGATGCGGATGGGCTCTTCTGCATATTGAATGGCTTCTGTAAATTTTCCCCGCTCGGCCATCAATGTAGCCAGCGAAGAGAGGATGTACCCTCGCACCGGTAAATTACCGGAGAGATCAGTGATGACAGAGGCCCTCTTCAAATATTTTTCTGCTTCATCCGGCTTGCCCATCACCATATACACATTCGCAAGTCTTCCATAATTTCGCGCAAGCAGATTAGCGTACCTGGAAGAATCGATTAAAGCATTCGCTTCTTCAAATACGCTACGGGTTCTGTCCATGGTTTTATCCTGCCCAAAGTAAACACCAGCCATACCGGCCATGGCCATGACGATGTATTTTTTATTTTTTAATGCGCGGGCCTGATCCAATGCTTTCTGGTAAGCGATCAGGGTCTGGTCGTATTTGTTTTGCGAATTCCAGTAGCGACCTGTTACTAACTGATTTAGAAGTTGATTCTCTGCGGAAGCGTCCAGCCGCAAGCTTTCATCGAGATAGTATTGAACCGAATCATATTGCCCCAATGAAATAAGAACTGAAGCTTCGCCTCGTAGCGCTTTGGCCGTAATGATCGGAAGCGAAAGCTGAACTGAACTGTTTTTACTTTTTCGATAGGCATTCAATGCTGCGGAGGAGTAGCCCTCCGTCTCTTCGGTTTCGCCCAGCAAATAGTAACTTCGTGCTTTTTCTTTTTCATCTGCTCCTTTCAGTGCTTTATCTAACAGCAACCGTGCTTTTTTTGTCTTTCCTACTTCGTTATAATAGTCGATGGAATCGTTGAGGTGTTTATGCTGCGCATAGGCACCATCTGCATAAACAAAGAGCAGGATCCCTATTACTAAACCGGTGCAAGACAATTGGTGTAAACGCATGGAAGCGAAATTCTTGATTAGGAGTACCAATTTAATCTTTTTGGATGTTCCAGTCGGGTTCATACATCTCATGTATCTCCGGCAGAAATTGAGGGTGTGTTTTCAGGAAGTTCATTTTCTGATCACTGCTTTTGAAGGTGAGTATGTATTTTGCTCCGGTCGCATAGAAATAGATTTTCCTCTCCTGCTATCCATACCGGGTCGAAAAGCGATTCCGAAAAATTGAATAACTTCCAGTGAGTGCTCTTCCGCTACGTTCTTTTTGAATACAACAATGAATTCTTCTTTTTTCTCCTTCATGGAAATCGTAGTTAGCTTCTTCCCGTCGGGGTCAATTTACTTAAAATCTTTACCGCCATTGGCTTTTACAATCTTTTTTATATCGGCTTGTAGTTTTTTACCTTTTGTCACTACTAATGAAGCAGATGAATGAAATTGTGAAATGAATACGTTTGTTGAGGAACGTTTTATGAAGGAGTTAAATGAGCATGCGGGCATTGTGCACCGCATCTGCCGCATTTATTTCCCTGATACGGATGATCGCAAAGATGTGTTTCAGGAAATCGTATTTCAGCTGTGGAAATCCTATCCTTCGTTCCGGGGACAATCCAGGTTTTCGACCTGGATGTATCGGGTAGCACTCAACACAGCGATCGCTCACATCCGTACTCATAGCAAGACAATAGCGGTCGAATCATTGCACGACGATCATTGGGGCAGTGCAATTTCACCAGAACAGGATGATGAACAAATGAATCTATTGTATGCAGCAATTAATACATTATCACTTGTGGATAAAGCCATTATTCTGCTGCACCTGGATGAGAATAATTACGATGAGATAGCCACAATCACAGGGCTCACCAAATCCAACGTAAGTGTGCGATTGGTTCGCATCAAAAAGAAACTGGAAGAAAGAATAAGGAACACAAAAAACAAGTAGCATGGAAATCTTTGATGAAATTCAGAAGAGCTGGTCGCTCGGCAAAGAACAAAGCAGGGAAAGCCTGG
>JAHEZH010000089.1 GCA_023251155.1 Flammeovirgaceae bacterium
CAATGATCGCGTGAATCCCACCAAGCATTTAGGTGTACTATTATCGATGTAAAGTACACGACCTTTAAAGAAAGAATTACCTATTCGCATTTGGCTCGTCTGCCGTAGATCGGTGGCCACATCCTTAAAGGCAACACCCAATAAATTAACAGACAGAAGCACTCCTTTCTTTTCTAATACGGTTTGCAATCCACCTATGGTATAAATTTCACGTTCATTTTCTTTGAATGCGTATTTACTAAGAAGTTGCTCAGCCAACTTGGTACCGGCAGGAACGGTGAACGCAACCGAAGAACCTAAATCAAGTAGCGCGGTATACTTTTTATCTTCAATGGTTAGCACTACAAAAGGCTTCTTATCCACTTTGACAACATATACTCCTGAATCCAATTCCAGCTTCTTATTGGTGATCGTTATCTGCTGATTGACGTAATCGATTCGCCAGCTGGCTTTGCTAATAATAGATTGTCCTATCAGTCCACCAAAATTGGGAATCTGTTCTTTCAGCCCCGCGAAGTCACCATTCATCGTGAGCACATTCTCAAATACAGCCTCTCCTATTTCAATTCTTTCAATTAACTCACTTCCCAGTTTCATACTGCGTTTAGTAGCGCCAGTTGCCTTACCCATTTTACCATAGGTTGAATCACTTTGAACGAGCGTTACTTCAGCACCAGTATCGAATAAAAAATTCTTGGTCACTCCGTTAATAGTCACTGGCAAAACGATCACCGACTTTGCCGTGGTAAATGCAGTTTGGTAATAAAAATCATCCTTCGCAGTTTTATTTGAATTGGTATGCTGAGCGAATGTGCAGAAGGATAAAAGAAAAGTGATCGGAAAAATAAGTTTTACAAAGGCCATTATAAATGAGGGTTCAATATTTCAAATATAGAATCAGAAACGACTATCTAAAGGGTAAGGTTATTAATCTATGAAAATCTCACTCTCATATATTAAGCTTAATTGTGATCCGTTTCTTTTCATTATTTATAATTGATCCATTTCCTGAAAGTTTTAATGATGGTAAAGAAAGCATACCGTGATGTTCATCCACAAAAGACTACGGCATAAACGGTCTCCCCCTTTCATTGTCATTCCAGGAGCCCCCAATTATTCCGTTTCCTTTTGCTCCTGAACAACACAGCATGCTCAGTGAAAACCATAATTAAAACTTACAATTATGGAATGGACAATTCAAAACAAGAAATGGAAAGTAGCCGAACTCAAACTCGCCTACAAAACAAAAGTAAAAGCAGACCTGCGTCCTAAAGTAACCTCGTCAAAAGACTCCTTTGCCATCTTCAAAGAAAACTGGGACATGACTAAAATTGAATTGGTAGAACAATTCAAAGTTCTATTTACAAATCGCGCCAACAAGTGTCTTGGTATCGTTGACATCTCTTCAGGTGGAATAACCGGCACAGTAGCCGATCCAAAAATCATTCTCGCTGCCGCACTTAAATGTGGAGCATGCGGATTTGTGTTATGCCATAACCATCCATCGGGCAACCTCACCGCAAGTCAATCGGATATTGACCTGACAAGAAAATTAAAAGAAGGTGGTAAGCTACTGGAGATTCAATACCTCGATCATATCATTATCACGGCTACCACCTACTTATCATTCGCAGATGAAGGGCTCATATAGCCTTTCATCATTTGTAGGTTGAACGATAGTCATTTGGAAATTACGTTCATTCTTAATTACTTGGAGTCAGCATTAAACGCTATGGCAATTTCTTTTAATGCGAAAAAGCTCTTCACGGAGCTTTTTTGTTTTACTGTTCACGTTGATTAGGTGAAAAATTATCTGACATAATTTTTCGTTTCAGTTCGGCAAGGGATTCATATTGCACTTCATCTTCACGAACTTCCCAGGCATTTCCATGCCATTGAAAATGTTCCGCCTCGAAGATCACTTGCTCATTCATCTGTAGATCATAGTCTGCTTTCGCCAACGTGAATACAGTAATAGTAGCTGAAGGTAGCTGTTCCCGTATTGCTGTAGCAATAGCCATTGTAGTTGTACCAGTGGTCAGGATATCGTCCAGAATCAAAAAATTAGATTTAAGAGACCTGGCAGGTGGCACAAATTGATAAACATCCTTTAATGCTTTACTTCGGTTTGCGCGATTAAGTTTTTTCAATTCAGGTACCTCCTTCGCTTTTTTCAAATAAGTCGGCTCATACCTGCAATTAATAGCCTGAGCCAATTTCACCCCGATATGATCCAAAGCAGATAACGTATGAACTCTCTCCACGTGATTAAAGGCCCGAACAATAATGTAACCTTCAATACTCATCGACTTCAACACCTCTACACTACATTCTACCCAGGCAGATAAGTCCAATTCCATTCGCTCCTTAAATCGCAACAGGCTGCGGGATAGAAAATCCTTACCTACGGTAAGAGGAACATAATGACATAAGTAGTAATGATCCACCTCCAGAGAGCCATCCGTCAATGTTGCTTTGTGAAGAGCCATTTTTAAATATAGAAAGTATTTAAAATAAATAACGGTCGGGTCTACTTCGACCTGTCCACAAACATCAATAACGCTTTGTTATTTTATGCCATCAGCATAGACAACGCACCATGGAAAAAAGTAATTATCACATCGGAAACGCAGCGCAATCACGGGAATTATTAAAGGAACTTCTACCCACCATTGAATCAATGATTCTCAACGCGAACAAAGAATTCTACTCCGTACGCGAAGCCATGCAGGTACTCAGTATCTCCCGTACGCAACTCTACTACTTACGAAAACAGCAACTTCTGCCCTTCAAACAAGTGGGACGTAAAGTATACATCAGTAAGCAAGCCATACATGAATTGATCATTGGAGAAAACAACAACAAGCCCTCGTGATCAAACTCGCCAGGATTTTTATCAGGATATTAAGGAAAGCAACAACACCATTAGTCAAATTGAAATAAAGAAATCTGTTTAGGGTAAATATATTTTTTACTATTTTTGTAACGTTCATTACAAAAAAATATGAAAGGACGACCTACTATTCATCAGGATAATGAGTTGATACAAAAAGCCCAGGCTGTTTTTTGGGAAAAGGGCTATAGTGCCACATCACTTACTGACCTGAGTACGGCTACAGGAGCTGGAGCAGGCAGCCTTTACAATACCTTCAAAGGCGGAAAGAAAGAGTTGTTTAAAGCGGCATTACAACAGCGAAGAGAAGACTTCAACACATTCAGGCGCAAACTGGAAGGCGCTGAACAACCGTTGGAATTGATCAAGGAGTTCTTTCGCAGTATTGCCAATGAAGACAAGCATGCTCATCAAAGAGGGTGCATCGTAGCAAGTACGGTAGTGGAGATGTCTTTTGTAGATGTAGAGTTGAAAGAAGAAGCAGTGAAAATATTGAAAGAAACAGAACAGATGTATACGCACTTCATTGAGGCGGAGCAAAAGAAAGGAAAATTAAAAACAAAATTACCTGCTGCTGTATTAGGCAAATACCTCATCACCTGCTGGTGCGGCATCAATACGCTAAGAAGAATGTATCCTGGCAAAAAAGTGCTCGCAGAGCAAATCGAATTGCACCTGCAACTGATCAACTAATTTTTTTGAGTATTTATTTAACAATCGTTACAAAAATAGACTAAAATGGATTTAAAATTAAAAGGAAAGAAGGTCTTCATCACCGGATCAACACAAGGAATTGGCTTTGCTATCGCGCAGCAGCTATTGCAGGAAGATGCAGAAGTAACCATCAACGGAAGAAATGCAGAGAAAACAGCGATGGCGAAACAACAACTGGAAAGAGAATTCCCGAACAGTAAAGTCAACTCTGTCGTAGTTGATTTTTCGAGCAAAGAACAAGTGACCAGGATGCTGAAGGAATTGAATGACTATGATATTCTCATCAACAACATCGGAATATTTGAAATTAAAGATTTCCAGGATATTGATGACAACGACTGGTACCGGTATTTTGAAGTGAATGTAATGAGTAGCGTGCGACTTTCGCAAAGACTAATGCCAGCGATGTTGAAGAACAACTGGGGAAGAGTGATTTTCATCAGCAGTGAATCGGCTGTGAATGTGCCCGAGAACATGATCCATTATGGAATGACCAAAGCAGCTATGATGGCTGTGAGTAATGGTCTATCTAAACTCACCAAAGGAACTGAAGTAACAGTGAACACCGTGTTAGGGGGACCTACCTATTCTGATGGTGTTGCTTCGGTGGTCCATCATATTTCAGCAGCACAACAAATACCTGCGGAACAGATGAAGGCTGCCATTATACAACAATCAAATCCACACATCCTCCTTCAACGATTCATTAACCCTAATGAGATCGCAAATATGGTAACTTATCTTTCCAGTCCATTAGCGGTAGCAACGAATGGCTCCAGCCTGAGAGTTGATAGTGGTGTGCTTAGAGTGTTTTGAAAAGCATTGATCCAGTGACGTCATGACAAAGGAAATACGGAGTGCTTCAACAACCCGAATGCACTCCGTCCTTCACTCCTTTCGCGCGAACTGCTTTGTTCTCATCACAATGTCATCGGAAGACGCTTTCTTATAATAATACTCCATGATCGTATCCATGGACTTGCCCACAATACGCGAAACTTGATCCGGTGCATACCCCAACGAAAAGAAATACGCAATGGCTGTTCTGCTACAACAGTGATTAGTGAATATTTTACTTAGTGGTTCTTTGTTCACGATCTTCTTCCCTCCCTTATCATAGGATTGCCATTCAAAGATCGTTGTCACCCGGGCCATTCGTAACAAGTTCTTAATTTCGATGTTATAGTAGGACTCAGAAAAAGGCAGCATCTTAAAATTGTACTTCCGGAACAATTTCATGATGAAGCCACTTACCGGAATCATCTGGACTTCATTCGTCTTATAAGCATTCATTGAAATGAACCAGGCGCCATCAATCTCTTTGAAATGATGGCTGGATATCCGTTTCAGATCACTGATACGAAGTGCCGTATGACATTGAATAATGACGTGATCTTTAATCTCCTGATATTTTTCGTCTTCAGGAACATAGTCAATGACTTTTTGTAAGTCCTTCAGATCCATGGCCACCTTCTTAACCTCCTCCTTAGGCAATGGAAAGGATTCAATCGGAATCTCATTCCCCTGCCCTTTGAGATGCCGTAGCATCGCTTTGAGCTTATTTAAACGAATGACGATCGTATTGTTGCTATGACCCATTTCGTTCTTCAGGTAGGTACGGAAGCGTATCCATTGATTGAGCGTGAACTCATCAAATTTGAAGTCAGGAAAACATTGCCATAGCTGAGTCCACATCAGGTCATATAGGCCAGCCGTTGACTCTGGAAACTCCTTCTCCGCCATAAAGTCGATATAGACCTGTTGAGGTGTTTTGTTACTTACCGGACTGAGCTCAATTCTTTTCTTGTCCTGAAAAATCTTGTACACCAAATCGGCCATCGGTATTTTATCTTCTCTGCGTAGCGTGGAAATGATCTGATGTAGCTCATGATAGAGCAAGGAGATCTGACTGTTATAAACCTCCGCATCAGGATTTGTTTTACGCACGGGCTTTTCAATGCGGTCTTCATAAAGATCTTCAGGCGGGATCGATATGCCGGTAGGAAAAAACCTTCTGGAATGACACGAATACGAAAAGATGAGGCGCAGCTTGCCAGCATCGGTTTTACGGGTAGTAAGGGCGATTTTCATAAAATTAGGCGACACAAAAACGACACAAAAACGACACAGTTTTTTACAGTTTGTGACTGTTCACTGTTGTGTGCAAAAAATGAAAATGTGCCTTAAAAGCCTGAAAAACGCCTTTTTGAACAATTTTGAACAAAAAAAAACCGCGTAAAAACGCGGTTTCAGAGCCCCCTGCCGGAATCGAACCAGCGACCTACTGATTACAAGTCAGTTGCTCTACCAGCTGAGCTAAGGAGGCCTACTTTACTTTCCCTTCTAAGAGTAAGGCCAAAAAGACGAATCTGATTCTCTGTTTGGCCAATGCTTAAATTGGAGGTGCAAAAATAGAAGTTGATTCGTGATTTACAAACAATCTCTAAACTGTTTTCAGTAATTTTAACTGACTTTTTAATTGTTTCAGCTGATCAGTGGCTTCTTTTATTTTAGCATTGAATTCTTCTTTCACTTTCTCTGCATTCTTCGATTTACCAAAGAACTCTAAGTTGTTATTCCAGAGGGCAATATCGTTTTCCACTTTCTGAATACGCTTCCGTATGGCCTGTTCTTTCTGATACAGCTTGCGGTCAGCATCCGGATCATCACGAAGACTTCCTATCTGAATTTCCAGTGAAGCCCGTTCCTTTTCATCGTCGGTTGCTCCCTGAATAGAAGCAATGTATTTGTCCACTGCGTTTT
Source organism: Flammeovirgaceae bacterium (assembly GCA_023251155.1). Lineage (GTDB taxonomy): Bacteria > Bacteroidota > Bacteroidia > Cytophagales > Cyclobacteriaceae > ELB16-189. Next base: position 6,371 of record JAHEZH010000089.1, read on the forward strand.
GAAAACGTGCCTTGCTTGAAGCCATTGATTTTTTAGGCACAAAACCCGCTTCATTGAAGCGTGCTGTTAATGCATGAAGCGCTTCCAGTGAACCCGTCTTTTCTTCTGCGGCTTTCTCTATTTCGGCCGAGATTGATTCTTTGAGTTTTAGATTTTCTTCCTGTTCCAGGTCTTGCTTCTCAAACTGGGTTCTGCGCTGGTTAAAGAAATGGTCACAGGCTTCCTTAAATTCCTGGAATACTTTTTCCCGGAACTTCTCCGGCACGGGCCCAACTTCCTTCCACTGCAACTGCAGGTCTTTCATCACGTTGGCCGTTTTCTCCCAGTCATGATTTTCACGCAGCTCCTGAGCCTTCTTCACAATCTCATTTTTAAGGGCGAGATTACGTTCACGCTCACCATCCAGCTTCTTGAAGAAATTATTCTTGTTGCTGAAAAATCCTTTGAACGCAGACCAGAATTTCTTGTTGATGTCTTTCGATTTGTTTCTGGCGGTACCGCCCACGGCTTCCCAGCGCTTTTGTACCTCCAGTATTTCCTGTGTCTTCTGATTCCATTCTTTGATCCGGTCGGAAGTAAAGTCAGCGAACTTCTGAATCTCTTCAATGATCTGTTCTTTGATCACCAGGTTGGCCTGAAAATCCTTCTGCAGCTGGCCTACAAAAGCATCGCGCTTCTCGTAGATGGCATCGGAAGCTGCTTTAAATCGCTGCCACACATTCTCCTTTTCTTCCAAAGGCACAGGGCCCAGGTGTTTAAATTCATTATGAAGTTCGTTCAATTCACGAACCGCTTCTTTCAGGTTTTCACTCTTCGCCAATGCTTCCGCACGGGCGCACAGGTCTTGTTTCGCTTCCAGGTTCTTTTTGCGATCCAGCTCTTTCAGTTCAAAGTAAATGCTCCGGTGATCATAGAACAGATCAATCAATGCATTATAGTTCGCCCAAAGTGTTTTGGCATGGGCAACCGGTACTGCGCCAATATGTTTCCATTGCTTTTGCAGTTCCTTGAACTCATGAAACCCTTTCTCGGTATCTTCACTATCTACCAGCGCCCGTAGCTTCTCTAATAGCTCTGTCTTTTTTCTGAAGTTATCATTCTTCTGATCTTCAATCCCTTTGAAGTGCTGGTACTTTTTATCCTTGATCAGTTTGACAGTGGCATCAAATGCAATGTCCCACTCATCCTGCTTATAGTCAAAATCTTCTTTCTTACTTCCGTCAGCTACAAAGCGTTGTAATGCATCGCTTCGTTCTTTTAATCGGATCTCATCAAACAAAGGCTTGGCTTCCTTGAGCACATCATCGACGTGTTTGAAGTCCGTCTCCTTGCTAAGGTCTTTTACCAGTTGAACATAATCTTCTTTAGTGAAAGAAGAATAATCGATAGGCTTACGTTCGGTTTCAAAAATTTCATCGGAATGGGTGTCACCTGAATCAGCATCCAGATGCAAATCACTCCCTTGACGCGGGGTATTCTCCGCACCATCCGTTGCAGTAAGATTGTTTATCAACTCATTCTCCACCATGTTTTCCTTTTCGTTTTTCATTACTGCAGCTAATTCTTCCTAAATAACGGTAAAAATACTAAAATCATCGTACGGATCGACTTAATTGTCGCGGGGATCAGCAGGGTAATTTGAATAGACTGAAAATCGTCCCCCCATTATTCGCAATGCCTTCTTCCACATTTCCTGATGGTCTGTCTCAAAAATCAGCTCAGGTGTAATCCGGTCACTGACAATCCACGAGTCGGTCTTCAACTCCCCCTCCAGCTGACCTGCAGCCCACCCGCTGTAGCCCAGAAAAAACTTCACATCATCCACATTCATTTTTTGTATATCCAGATTCACCAGCAGTCCCTCGAAATTTCCTCCCCAAAACACACCGGGAGTAATCTCTGTAGCTCCTTCCAGGTCGGCACATTGATGAATGAAATGCAAAGTATCCTGCTGCACCGGCCCACCGATATAGACAGGTGCATCCAATCCTTTCAGGCCTTCCAGTACATCACCCATACGGGCAATCGAAGGTTTGTTTAACACAAATCCAAACGAACCTTCATCATTGTGCTCGCAAAGTAAAACAAGCGTGCGCTCAAAGTTAGGATCGGCCAGGTAAGGCTCTGATACTAACATCTTTCCCTTGCCCGGGTTGACCTCATTCCGATATTTAAAATACTCCATACGCAGTGATGCGGTATCGATGATCTACGCTAATATAATCGTGAATAAAATACACCTTGGCTATAGTTGCAAATGAAGGCTTTACATACTTCATATTAATTTTTGAAAGGTCTATTTGTTAGATGAAACGTCATCCCCTAAAGTTGGTTACTTCAGATGATTTTAATCATTACTTAACTTGTGCGACAACACCCGGGATGTCAGTATCTTTGACTCCTGTTATCGACAACACGTTATTGAATCACTACACTGCAATAAATAATACCATGAAAGAACTGGCTGATTTACGCAAGGAGTATACGAGAGCCTCACTCGACATTTCCTCTACTCATAAAAACCCGGTCGCTCAGTTTGAGCAATGGTTTAAAGAGGCAATGGATGCGAAGGTACTGGAACCCAATGCGATGAACCTCGCTACCATTTCGGAGACAGGAAGACCCACATCGCGCATCGTTCTTTTGAAAGGGATCGAAAGGGAGCAGTTTTTATTCTACACCAACTATCAAAGTCAGAAGGGAAAAGAACTGGAGGCCAACCCCGAATGTGCTCTCAATTTCTTTTGGCCTGAGCTGGAGAGACAGGTGCGCATTGAAGGCATTGCCCAGCGGGTGGACGACCAACGATCTGAAGAATATTTTCAAAGCCGACCACGTGGCAGCCAGGTGGGTGCATGGGCTTCACCACAAAGTGCCATCATTAAAGATCGCCAGCTGATTGAAGAGCGCGTGAAGGAAATCGAAAAACGATTTGAAGGAGAAACCGTTTTACCAAAGCCCAAACAGTGGGGAGGTTTTGCCGTTGAGCCCTTCGAAATAGAATTCTGGCAAGGCCGGGCCAGCCGCCTTCACGACCGGCTGGTCTATACCAAAGTAGATGATCAGTGGACCGTGAACCGACTGGCGCCCTGACGTTTACATCAGGTCAAAGAGATCAGTAATACCGGGTAACCTTCTTACGGTAAATCCTTCTCCGTATTTTTTACCGATGGCATGACCATATTCGGTACCGCGTGCTTCCAGCATATTCAGGAAAGCTGGCGATGAGATATAGGTTTCGGGCTCCTTACTATCGGGATCAAAGAACTGCGTTTTAAAAGCACGTATCGCAGCCATTTTGGTGTCCCAGTAATCCGATACATCAACGATAAAATCAGGTTGTATAAACTGACTCTGAATGTAGTGATAAACCACTTTCGGTCTCCATGCCGCCTGAGGTTTGCCATGCTCATCGTGCGTTTCAATCTTGACCAAGCCGGCCAGAAACGATGCATCATACGCCAGATCAGCACCCTTACCGTGGTCGGGATGACGATCGTATACGGCATTGGCCAGAATAATTTCGGGCTGATATTTACGAATGGCTTTGACTACTGCGAGCTGATTGTCGCGGGTATTTTGAAAAAAGCCATCCGGTAAATTCAGGTTTTCTCTTGCGGACACACCTAAGATGCGAGCTGAATCAGTCGCTTCCTGGTCACGCGTTTGTACAGTGCCACGCGTGCCGAGTTCTCCTCTGGTCAAATCAACAATGCCTGCTTTATACCCTTTTGCTACATGGCTCGCTACCGTACCACCACATCCCAATTCCGTATCATCAGGATGTGCGGCTAAAACTAAAATATCCAGCTTCATTCAGGACGATTAATGAACGAGTTCCATCTCTTTAGCGGTGATGAACTTCTCCGCATCCAATGCGCCCATACAACCTGTTCCTGCTGCGGTAATCGCCTGACGATAGGTTTTATCTGCTACATCTCCTACTGCAAATACGCCTTCAATGTTGGTTTTGGTGGTGCCTGGCTGCACAATCACATAACCCGCTTCGTCCATATTCAGCACGCCTTTGAAAATCTCCGTATTCGGCTGGTGTCCAATCGCCAGGAAAAACCCTTGCAATGCAATCTCTTTCTTCTCTCCGGTTTTATTATTGACAATGCGAACGGCATTCACACCATGTTCATCTCCCAGAATCTCTTCGGTCTCAGTATTCCAGTGAACTTCAATGTTGGCCGTATTCAACACCCGTTGTTGCATAATCTTCGAGGCACGCATCTCACTTCTGCGTACAAACAAGTGCACCTTGGTACACAAATTAGCCAGGTAGGTGGCTTCTTCTGCTGCGGAGTCTCCCGCCCCAACTACAGCCACTTCTTTACCGCGATAGAAATAACCATCACACACAGCACAGGCGGATACTCCTTTGTTATAAAAATGTTGTTCGGAAGGAAGTCCCAGGTATTTCGCTGTAGCACCGGTAGCCACAATCACCGACTCTGCTTCAATTACTTTCTTCTCATCGACCGTTACCTTCAGTGGATAACCGGAGAAATCGACCGATGTAGCCAGTCCGAAATGAATGGAGGTACCGAAGCGTTCAGCCTGCTTCTGCAAATCCATCATCATAGATGTTCCGTTGATCCCTTCCGGGTAGCCCGGAAAGTTCTCTACGTCATTCGTAGTGGTCAACTGACCTCCCGGTTGTCCACCGGTATAAAGTACCGGTTTAAGTCCCGCACGGGCAGCATAGATGGCGGCTGTATATCCGGCAGGACCGGATCCGATAATTAAAACTTTTACTTTTTCGTTTGACATACGCTGATAACAAAGTTTGTAACAAAAAAGGTCTCCCATAAGAGACCCTTATTTTTAATAATGATTTAACACATGTTTAACCCAGGTAAGGCTTAAGAGCCTTGCTTCTTGAAGTATGACGAAGTCTGCGAATGGCCTTCTCCTTGATCTGGCGAACACGCTCACGGGTAAGGTTGAACTTCTCCCCGATCTCTTCCAGCGTCATGGCATGTTCACCATTGAGTCCGAAATAGAGCGTAATCACATCCGATTCCCGTTGTGTGAGCGTTGATAGTGCACGCTGTACTTCTCGGCGCAAAGAGTCGGTCATCAACCCCTGGTCAGGAGTCTCTTCACTGTCGTTCTCCAATACATCCAGCAAACTGTTTTCTTCGCCCTGAACAAACGGAGCATCCATCGATACGTGACGTCCGGAGATCTTCATGGTGTCCACCACTTCTGCAGTAGTCACTTCCAGTACCTCGGCCAGCTCTTCGGGTGAAGGCTCGCGTTCGTATTTCTGTTCCAGTTCAGAAAATGTCTTCGAGATTTTGTTAAGTGAACCCACACGGTTCAAAGGCAGGCGAACGATACGTGATTGTTCGGCAAGTGCCTGAAGAATGGATTGACGAATCCACCATACGGCATAGGAGATAAATTTAAACCCACGGGTTTCATCAAAGCGCTGTGCTGCTTTGATCAGCCCCAGGTTTCCTTCATTGATCAGATCTCCCAGCGATAATCCTTGGTTTTGATATTGCTTGGCAACAGATACCACAAAGCGAAGGTTGGCTTTGGTTAATTTCTCCAACGCAATCTGGTCCCCTTCTTTGATTCGCTTTGCTAACTCTACTTCTTCATCGGGGGTGAGCAGATCCACTTTACCAATCTCCTGAAGGTATTTATCAAGAGATTGGCTTTCGCGGTTCGTTATCTGTTTACTGATCTTTAGCTGTCTCATTCGCTATGCAAGGTCAATGTTAGTCTCGAAATTTTAAACATGTAAATATGAAAAATTTACTTTCAAAATCCAGCTTTCATAAACTTATGCACTTGGCGCTTCTTCTTTTTTAGGAGGAGCAGGCGGGCGAGGTATCAACACCTTGCGCGAAAGACGGAATTTACCTGTTTTTTTATCGATTTCGACTAATTTCACCTTCACTTCTTCGCCTACTTCAAGCACTCCGTCCATGGTTTCCACGCGCTCCCACTTGATTTCAGAGATGTGCAGAAGACCATCTTTACCCGGCATGAACTCAACAAAGGCTCCAAACGGCATAATGGATTTTACTTTTCCTTCGTAGATCTCTCCTACTTCCGGTATCGCTACGATGTTTTTCACACGTCTCACAGCAGCATCCATCACCGATTGATTATTAGCGAAGATGTTGACAATACCCTTGTTGTCTTTCTCTTCGATGACAATCGTAGCTCCTGTTGTTTTCTGAATTTCCTGCACTACTTTACCGCCTGGCCCGATTACCGCACCAATCTGGTCTTTGTCAATAATGATGGTGTATGCACGAGGTGTATGTGGCTTAAGATCGGCATTGGATTGGGTGATCGTCTTTTTCATCTCACCAAGAATATGAGCGCGACCCTGCTTGGCTTGATCCAGTGCTTCTTTCAGCACTTCATACGTCAAGCCATCTACCTTCAGGTCCATCTGGCAGGCCGTGATTCCCTTGTCTGTTCCGGTTACCTTGAAGTCCATATCTCCCAGATGATCTTCATCGCCCAGAATATCAGAAAGAATAACATACTTACCGGTAGCGCTATCTGAAATCATCCCCATGGCAATACCTGAAACTCCGCCTTTGATGGGAATACCGGCATCCATCAATGCCAGTGAACCGGCACATACGGTAGCCATTGAAGACGATCCGTTTGATTCCAGAATATCTGAAACAATGCGGATGGTGTATGGATTTTCGGTGTCAGAAGGAAGCACTTGTTTCAATGCCCGGTAGGCAAGGTTTCCATGACCTACTTCTCTGCGGCCAGGGCCTCTGTTTGGTTTTACCTCACCGGTAGAAAAACCAGGGAAGTTATAGTGAAGGATAAACTTGTTTGAACCGGAGAACATCGCCCCGTCAATCATTTGCTCATCCAGCTTGGTACCTAGTGTGACCGTACTTAACGATTGTGTTTCACCACGTGTGAATACGGCAGAACCGTGTGCCGAAGGCAGGTAATTGATTTCGCTGGTGATGGTACGAATCTCAGTGGTCTTTCTTCCATCCAGTCGCAGACCTTCATTCAATGCCAGATCGCGGCACGCTTTCTTCATGATTTCCTTGTAGTACTTCTTTACCAGGTCTTTGGAAATGGTCGTATCTTCCGGAAGTGAAGCAATGTATTCGTCAAAAATCTGACTGAACAGCTCTCCGCGTTTTTTCTTGTTGGTGAGCAACTGACGGGCTACCGCATACGCTTTTGGATAAAGTAACGTATGTAAATCCGCTCTCAGTGCTTCGTCTTTTACTTCGTGATTGTAGGTTCTTTTTTCCGTCTTACCGACCGCTTTGGTCAGTTCAATCTGAAGGTTACACTGATCGATGATGGCCTTGTGCGCAATCTTCAATGCTTCCAGCATGTCATCTTCACTTACCTCTTTGGCTTCACCTTCCACCATCAGAATATTATCGATGGAGGCAGCTACGATGAGGTCCATATCGGCCTTCTCTTTTTGCTGTAAGGTTGGATTGATAAGATACTGACCATCAACACGTGCAACACGTACTTCTGAAATTGGTCCTTGAAACGGAATATCCGAAACAGACAGGGCAGCAGATGCGGCAAAGGCAGCCAATGCATCCGGTAATCCATCGGGCTCACCAGAGATCAGTTGAATGTTCACCTGGGTTTCAGCGTGGTAGTCTTCAGGAAAAAGTGGGCGTATCGCACGATCGACCAGACGGCTGATCAGTACTTCGTAGTCCGATAATTTTCCTTCTCTTTTCAGAAAGCCTCCGGGGATCTTTCCGGTAGAAGCGAACTTCTCCTGGTAGTCAACCGACAAGGGTAAAAAATCGGTTCCTTCTTTGTGTTGTACAGCAGCAACCACTGTTGCCAGAAGCATGGTATTTCCCATCTTCAAAACCACAGCACCGTCTGCCTGACGTGCCAGTTTTCCTGTCTCTATAGTAATCTCTCTTCCATCAGGAAGTTTGCAGCTTTTTGATATCACAGTTGAACTCATAGGTATATGAAATTTTTAGGAAAGCAGCCTGAATGGCGTTTCCATGAATATATTAAAAACGAATAGGGAACCATTAATTGATTCCCTATTTCATTTTGTTAAGTTATCTTATTTTCTAAGCTCTAATTCTCCTAGAATTGAACGGTAGCGCTTGATGTCTGTTTTCATCAGGTAGTTAAGCAGTTTTTTACGCTGACCTACCAGCTTCAAAAGACCTTGCTGTGTAGAGTAGTCTTTCTTTTGAACTTTCAAATGTTCAGTAATGTGCTTAATGCGGTGCGTGAACAACGCGATTTGTGATTCAGGTGATCCTGTGTCAGTCTTTGATTTCAAAAGACCGTGTTTGCTAAACAGTTCTTGCTTTGTTACTGTAGTTAGTTGCATTGCTATTTGATTCTATTTTCCTTTTATAATCGGGCAAAATTAAGAACTAATGCAGAAACAAACAAGAATCATGCGTTTTTTACCTCACGCATTCTGCGGTTGGAGAGCCATTTTTTGAATTTATCCCAAATAACATGATAAAAGTCGGCCTCAAACAGGCGGGCATCTACCCTGGCCTGCCTTAGAAACAGCAAACCAAATGCAAAGAGGATAACATCCGCCGCCCACACTCCTGCCGGAACCGAAACCGCACCCTGCTTTGCCCATTTCTCACCCATGAGGGTAACGACATAGTATACAATAAAGAATATGATCGACACCAGCACCGGCACCCCCAGCCCTCCTCGTTTGATGATAGCGCCCAGAGGTGCTCCTATCAAAAACATGGCAATACAGGCGAGTGAACTTGACCAGATCTTATGCCATTGTATCTGGAAAACTTTGAACTCCGCATTGTGATTATCCAGGTTCACATTCTGGCTGGTCAGCTGGCTCTTCATCAGCCGGGCATAGCTGAGTGCCGAAGTAATTTCCGGGCCACTCTCTTTTACTCGGAAAAGACTATCCGAGAACTTGCTAATCTTTTCCTGCAGCAGCGGAGCAAGACTATCCGATTTAACCGATGACGATGCCGAGGGACCATGTGGATACCCTGTCGGATCGTGCTTTGCTCTCTTTACCGAATCGGAATATTTCTTGTAGGCAACCAGGTTGTCCGGTAGCGAAATGGAATCCTTGAAATAGCTAAAGAACTGCTTTCTCGAATCGTACACATTAAGATACACGGAGTTCACTTCCCGTTGAGTCGAATCCATATCGGTCTGAAGTTCGCCCAGGTTCCTCATCATGCGGTTATTCTGAAACCATTTCTTGTCCGTTTTGCCCAATGCAAATGAGGATAGATCAAAAATGACCTGGGTCTTGTCAAACTTGGTTTTACGCTGAGAGTCAACGGAACCTTGCTGGCCGGAAATATCCTGACTGGAGTTGCCTTCGCTATAGTTGTAACCTCTGAACAGTTCGAGTTTTAGATACTGTTCATTATAAATGGTGTACATCTTTCCGGAATCGGCCACCGTTACATCCTTATTACCTGTATGTCCGCGATGATCGTAAATAATCACCCCAAGAATGGTTTTATCATCGGGCAGGCGTTTGTTTATTTTTATACTGATGTCAGGAATGCCATTATAAAAAGCGCCTTCGCGCAAATCAAGGGCTGGCTTCTTCTGCTTGATATCATATAATAAGCTATAGGCCTCAAGTGCCGCCTTGGGTACCCAATAGTTATTGGCATAAAATGCCAGTCCGGTTAAAGCCAATATCAATATGAAAAGCGGGATAAGGCTGCGTGTCAATGAAATACCCAGGCTTTTCACTGCTGTCAGTTCAAAATGTTCTCCCAGGTTTCCAAAGGTGATCAATGAAGAGAGTAATACGGCCAATGGCAGTGCCGTGGGAATGGTGAACACAGCAAAGTAGTACAACAGGTTGGCGATTAATATGCCGTCCAGTCCCTTTCCGATCAGGTCATCAAAATACTTCAGCATGTTGATGTTGAGCAGGATAAAGACCACCACAAAAAAGGTAAGGAAGAATGGCCCCAGAAAGGACGTGATGATGAGTTTATCTATTTTTTTCATGAGGATGCGCAAAGATAACCTTCAAAAACAAGGCCACAAAAAGCATTTTGGATGTTTGAAGGAGATTAAAGTTCAATGTGCCATTGCTTATTTGCCACAGATGGCACGGATGTACTCGGATGCTTCGGTTGAATCAATATCACGTGCTACAATGACTCCATTTTCTTTTTAATGGTGAGCTGATCAGCTTTTGTGGCGGCCAGATGCAGTGCTTGCTGGAAATACTGCTTTGCTTGGACCGGATCATGGCCGGTGTGCAACTCTCCCAGCAAGGCAAAGTAAAACGGGTTGGTATCCAGGTTGAGCTTCAATGCTTCACCAATAGCCACAGCATGTCCTGCTACTTTTGACAAGGCATACGTTCTGTTGAGGGCAGCAATCGGCGAGTATGACATCGTCAGCAGGTGATTGTACAATTGCAGTACACTCTCCCACTTCTCCCGGCTATCCGCTTTAATGGTGTGCCAATAGGCAATGCTTGCTTCAAGATGATAGCGCGAAAGTTGCTCGCCCCGTGATGCCAGGTGAAGATGATAAGCCCCCTGGCGGATCAGGGCTTCATCCCAGAGCGTTTCATCCTGGTGATGGTAGAGTATCAGCTCATTGTTTTTATTCCTGCGGGCAGCAAAGCGCGAAGCATGAAAACACATCAGTGCATACAAGGCGTTTACTTTTGGCTGATCAGTGGAAGGGTTCCGGATAAGTAATTCCATCAGCCGCATCGCTTCCCGGCAGAATTCTTCGCGCAGCACGTTGTCATCGCTTTCCGAATAATAGCCTTCGCTGAAAAGCAGGTATAACGTAGTGAGCACCGTATCCAGACGTAGCGCTAGTTCACGTTGATCGGGAAATACGATGGCGATCTTTTGTTGCCGCAGTTTTTCTTTGGCACGGAAGAGCCGTTTGTTAATCACCTCCCTGGTGGTGAGAAAAGCATTGGCAATTTCATCGATACCAAAACCACAAAGAATACGGAGGGACAACGCCACCTGCGCCTCAGCCGGAATAACGGGGTGACAAAGGGCAAACAACATCTGAAGCTGGCTATCAGTGATGTTTTGCTCTGACAGATCAATGTCCATTTCCTCCGCGGATGAAAACGTGCTCTTCATTTCATTGGCGATCTTGCCGGCAAAAAGAAGATCACGCTGAATGTGATTCTTTGCTTTGTTTTTCGCTACGGTGTACAGCCAGGCCACCGGGTTTTCAGGAATACCTTTATACGGCCATGACTTCAGGGCCAGTTCAAACGTTTCACTGGCAATGTCTTCAGCCGTGGTAATGTGCCCGATGCCCAGCGACTTCACCAGCACAGCAGCCATCTTTCTGAACTCGGTGCGAAACAAATGAGGTAACAGTTCAGGCTGATTCATAGAAAACAGCAGCACCTCCCTGTCATCGTAACAAGAAGATGCCGTTTTGATTAATGAACTCCGTCTCCTTTCGCAATTTTTCTCACCTCCATGGTATTGCCTTCTCCCTGCAATACCGGGCATCCCTTTGCGAACTCTACCGCTTCCTCCACGGAGGATGCCTTCACCACAATAAAGCCACCAATGGTTTCCTTCACTTCTCCGAAAGGACCATTCGTTACCGTCTTGTCTGACTTCACCACGCGTGCCCCATCAAAAGGAAGGCCGGTGCCACTCACAAACTTGTTTTGTGCAGCAATACTCCCAATCCAATCCATGGTTTGCTTCATCCACGCCTGCATCTGTTCTGGTGAAGCCACCGCTGCACCATCTTCATGTCTCATAATCAATGCATACTCTTCCATGTGCTTACTTTTTTAAGTGTTTTGAATACGTTGGTTTACCTGTTCATGACAAATGAGATCAGGGAAATAGGACAAGAGGAATTAAAAATTAAGTGATGCATCCGGATTTATTTTCAGGCAGTACGAAGGTGCCTCCTCACTTCTCTACCGCAGCCACCACTTTTTCAAACAACCCCACCATCCCCTCTTTATCCACCCAGCGTACTACGATCACCAGATCATTTTCAACATCGACATACACGGCATTGTTGCCGTTGCCGAGGTGATAGAAAGAAGTAGCAGGTGCTCCGGGCAGTAGTTTCTTATCGGTATTGAGGAACCAGTTCATGAAGCCATAAGTGGGTTCGGCCGGTGTGGGAGTCGTAGCCATCTTCATCCAGTTTTCAGAGAGCAGCTGTTTATCTCTCCATTTGCCTTTGCGCAGGGTGAGGTAGCCAAAGCGGGCCATGTCTCTGGCGTTGATGATCATACCACCTCCCCAATGTCCGCCACCACTTACGGACTGCATGATCTGCCCGTCAAGTACTACATAGGAGTTTTCATAACCGTACCAGCGCCAGGTGCCGGAGGCGCCTATCGGGTCCATGATGTATTCCTTTAGCACCGTGGGCAACGGTCTTCGCCAGACAGATAATCCTGCAAGAGCCAATGCATTCACACGTACATCATTATACTCATACGCTTGGCCTGGTGCGATGCGTTCACGGGTGCGCCACTCTTCCGGTTTGGCGCTGGGGCGATCGGCCCATTCGGGCTTGCCCCATAGTGTTCCTTCCCAGTCGCTCACTTGTCGTAACAGATGATCCCACGTGATCTTCCTGTTGTGTCTGGTCTCGAATGGAGTAAGCCATGGTGAGTTGCCTAACGGGTTCGCTTCGTCGGGTTGTACGAATGGCTGATAGGGAAGTATCGGTGGCACATATTTCCAGACGGTATCATGTACACTGGCAATCAATCCTTTATCTACGGCCAATCCAATCGTTGCAGATAAGAAACTTTTGGTCACACTATGTGTCATGTCCACACGAAAGGGATCACCCCATTCGGCTACGATATACCCATGACGAAGTATCACCCCGCTTACATCACCTCTTTCTTTGAAGGGGCCGATGCCGTATCCGTACGGTTCTTTACCAAACGTCTGGTAATGCGATTGCTCCATGTCACGCGGGTTCTTTGATTCATGTGCTTTCGCGAAAGCGATGGCTTCTTCCAGCTGTTGTGCATTCAATCCTGCTTCGGCCGGTGATTTCTTTACCCACCGGCTGTCCGCTTCCGGGTAATAGCTATCTGTAGATGGCTTCCTGGCTTTCTGCGCGTAGACGTCACTGATGGAAGCAAAGGTGATCATGACGAAGAGTAACAGGTGTTTCATTGTGATGGATTAAGGAAGGAGTAATATCGCTATGTATTCATTCAGGGAATAACGTTATTCCCTGAGTGGTCGGTAAATGATGCCAAACATAGTGACGCAAAAACGCAAGGCGGATCAGGAGATTATCCATCCCTTTGATTTTACGGTTTGCATTTCCTGCGTACGGGATCGTGTGTACTTTTTCTTGGCGCACCTGCGTTAGACAAAGTGAGCGCACCTCCTGGTAAACTTAAGCTGACAATCAACTTAAGCTATACCTACTCTTCCATTCGAAAATAATAGGGAATGAAAAGGATCAGCTTTAATGATTCGTCTTCTTGTCAATCTGCAGGCGGCTGATCATTTCACTGCTGAGCGAATCGGCGTAGGTGCCATAGGCATCGACCAGTACGCCCTTTACTCCCTGTGGTGTGCTGATGGCATACAGCACCGAACTGTCATCCGGATTTGTCATTCCTTCGAAGCGGTGTACTTCATCCACATGAAACTGCGCAGGATCCAGCTTCAGGTTCATGGGCACACATTCAATCCATTCCGGATGAAGATTGAAGTCGCTGTCATAGCCACGTTGCTTCAAACTGTTTATGGCTTCGCTCAGGGTATCAAAAGGTTTGTTCATAGGGCGTAAAGGATAATAGAAGTTAATTGAGCTCGTTCAAAAATAAAGCATTATTTTCGGGCTCCGGATGGTCATGAAAAGGTATTTCATCGCAGTGCTCTTCTCCTTGTTTCTGTTTTCGTGCAGTAAACATAACTACCATACCGTTACGGTTTCCAAGCCACGCATTCACAACGGATGGTATAAGCACCACGTTTGGCACAAGTCCATCAAGGCGGGGCGTATCCATCTGCGGCTGTTCGAAAAGCAGGGAACAAAGAAAGTGAAGATGAAAGGTTGATTACGATAATCCTTTCAACGCCAACTCAATATTCTTTCTGAAAAACATTTTGATTGGACTCAACTGATTGATGTGAGCGGTAATCACTGACCCGTAAAACAAGGTGGTAAACAGCTGAGTAATATCACGTGTAGCCGTACTCTTGGTGATCTCTTTTTTAAAGATCGCTTCCAGTGCAAACTTCTCAATCATCTGATCGACCGATTGAATATCGATCAGGTGAATGTCGGCCACCTCTTCAAACAAAATACGCTTCTCTTCTACTTTAACAGGAAAAGGCTTCGGTGCTCTTTTGATATCGGCGAAATAGGCAAACAAGCTGAGGATAATACCAGGATGATTTTCATATTCTTCACTGAGCCGGTCGAAGAGGAAAGTGATTCCCGCCACACCTTCTTTGGGTTTCTCTTTCAGTTCCACTGCCCTCCGGAGGCACCACACCCGAAAGTAGTAGAGCAGAATATCTTCCTTCTGCGGAAAATACTTGAACAAGGTGACTTTGGATATTTTTACTTTATCGCATATCTCTTCTACATATAAATCATCAAAGGGTTTTTTACCAATGAGTTTAAGGGTTTGTTCGAGTACGCTTAACTTTAGACGGGCTGCTTTTTCTTTTCGAAGGCTCATAGCATAGTTCAGATTCAAATAATACATTTAGGCCCAAAAACCAAAATCCTTTTCCATGAAGTGTTTTCTCACCCTTCTATCTGCGTTACTGCTGTTTGGTGCCTGCTCTGAAAAGAAGACCGTTACCAACACCGGTCCAGCAGGTGACTCTGCTATGGTGGTAGCAGCGCATCCCCTTGCCGCACAAGTAGGCGTTGCTATTTTGAAGCGAGGTGGCAATGCGATCGATGCTGCCATTGCAGTACACTTTGCGCTGGCCGTAACTTTCCCTGCAGCGGGCAACATTGGCGGTGGCGGATTCATGGTGATTCGTACCCGGGACGGAGCTACTAATGCACTGGATTTCAGAGAGAAAGCACCAGCGGGAGCCACTACCAACATGTACCTGGACGAGAAGGGTGAAGTCATCGCAGAGCTGAGCACACGCGGCCACCTGGCATCGGGTGTACCCGGCTCGGTAGATGGTATGGCAGAGGCACACGCGAAGTATGGCTCTTTACCGTGGAAGGATCTGCTACAACCTTCCATCGATCTGGCACGCAATGGTTTCACACTCACGGAACGAGAAGCTAAATGGTTAAATGAGTCTCAGGAAACGATTATAAAATACAATACCACACGCCCCGAATTTCTGATACGGGAAGAATGGAAGACAGGTGACTCCATTAAATGGACCGACCTCTCCTACACCCTTGAGCGCATTCGTGACAACGGAAGAGCCGGCTTCTATGAAGGCAAAACGGCCGATGACTTAGTGGCGGAAATGAAGAAGGGCAAAGGGCTGATCACCCATGAGGATCTTAAAAATTACAAGTCCGCATGGCGCACTCCACTCACCGGAAACTATAAAGGATACAAAGTGATTTCGATGCCGCCTTCTTCCAGTGGTGGCGTTTGTCTCCTCCAGTTGCTGAAATCGGTGGAGCCCTATCCTGTGGGGGAATGGGGATTTAACTCTGCAAAAACAGTTCACCTGATGGTGGAAGCCGAACGTAGGGTATATGCCGATCGCTCGAAGTACCTTGGTGATCCGGACTTCTTCAACGTGCCCACAACCCAGATGCTTGATGATCAATACAACGATGAACGCATGCTCACCTTCGATCCGGAAAAAGCAACCCCCAGTGCCCATGTGAAGGCAGGGGCTATTCCCGGGTATGAATCGGAAGAGACCACACACTACTCCATTGTGGATAAACAGGGTAATGCAGTATCGGTCACCACCACTTTAAATGGATGGTTTGGGTCGTATGTATTAGTCCCCGGCTCCGGTTTCTTTATGAACAATGAAATGGACGACTTCAGCGCCAAGCCCGGTGTGCCGAACATGTTTGGCGTATTGGGTGGGGAAGCCAACAAGATCGAACCCAACAAGCGCATGCTTAGCGCGATGACTCCTACTATTGTAGAGAAAGACGGAAAGCTGTTCATGGTTGTCGGTACACCGGGAGGTTCTACCATCATCACTTCCGTATTCCAGGTGATCATGAACGTGATCGATCATAAGATGGGCATGCAGCAGGCCGTGGATGCCAAACGCGTACACAGCCAATGGCTCCCCGATGTTATTGCTCCTGAATACAAAGCCATCGCTACTGAAGACAGTCTGAAGCTGGTAAGCATGGGGCACACGTTCAAATCACGAAAAGGAATAGGAAGAGTAAATGCCGTACTGGTACTGCCCAACGGAAAACTGGAAGGAGGAGCTGATGGCAGCCGTGGCGATGATATTGCGATCGGATACTGAAGTGAAGCGAAACCGTTGACAATAGCTCGGTTAGTCTTCGTCCTTCATCAATGATCTTTGGTTTTTCAGCGTGACCTGTTGGCCATATACTTCTGCCCTGTTCATCGCCCGCTAATTGACTGATTAAGGATTCGCTGGCTGTGGTTTCTTTTTCTTCTTCATCGCCAGCTCAAATCCCATCCGCACCGCCAGCCGCTCCGCATAAGGGCTGTTGTCATGATCGTCATACAGGTTGTACAAAAACTGGGCGTTGCCTTTGATGCGCTTGCTGAACTTGTATTCTTTCTTCAAGCCGACAAATGCACTCCATACCCAGGCGCGGTATTCTTTGTCCGTGCTGTAGCCGTTTGGTGTTAGTGCCGGTACATACGTATTCATCTTTTCAATATCCGTACGTACCGAGAATCCCCGGCCGATCTTAAAGTCAGCAAATACCCGCGGGCCATAGATGCGATTGTTCAGTGACAGGTGAATATGTTTGCCGATGGTGAAG
>JAHEZH010000217.1 GCA_023251155.1 Flammeovirgaceae bacterium
ATTTTGTTTCGTGCCTCTACGTTCACAAAATATCCGATACCTCTTTTGTTTTCGATGATGTCTGCGCTTTGCAATTCGTTGTAGGTTCTCATAATGGTATTTGGATTTACTCCCATATCGGCCGCCAGCTCTCGTACAGACGGAATTTTTTCTCCGGGTGCCAGTAGTCCGTTGGCAATCTGATCAGTAAGTGAATCAGCAATCTGAAGAAAGATGCTTTTGTTATTATTAAATTCCATCTCAGGCCTCCTTTTCCTTTAGTTTGAAATAAGCACCTGCCAGAAGGCCTGCATCCATCAACACAACAAACCAGGTGACAGCCGTTAACGCGGATTCAGGTGAATCGATGAACAGTAATCCTTTTTCAGCAGGCTCGTAATTTTTAAAATTGGCAATCTCTGCAAAGAAATAGATCAGAAGCCCATTGATAATGATAAGGATGGCCAGCGTAAACAGGGTTTTGATGAGCGGGCTTTTTGCAAAGGCAACCGAACCTGTAAAGGGGATAATGAAAATACTGGACAGTAAGCTGATAAACAGGGTAAGCCACGTTCCTTTCATGCCAGCAGGGTGAACGGGTAGGGAAGGGAACTCGAATAATTCACTCGCCTTAAGGTCATAACCCTCTGCCAGGGCTTTAACCAGACTTCCTTCGATCAGGTAAATGAGGTAAAAGAGAACGGGAACAAGTACTACAAACAGTACTACCCGAAGGATCAACTCCACAGCAAATTTCTCTGCCGGTGAGGCCGGTACCATCAGGTAAGCATATGTTTTTTCCTTTGAACGGAATGCGGTGAAAGACGAGCCTGCACAGATAACTCCCCCGGCAATAAAGATAACTACAAACAAAGCCTGATACGGTTCGACAGATCGTAGTTCAAAATTCTGTGAAGCCTGAAACAGTAGTAACAGTAGTAATAGTAGGCCGCAGTAGCCGGTTATGGCCAGCCAGATGAGGCGAGTGTTATGCAGCCAGCTTTGCCGAAACAACAAAACAAATCGGGATAAACTAAATGTATTATTCATAGACTATACAGCTTGAGTAGGAGAGGTGTTGAACAATGACTTGCCTTTGGTGACAGCGTTAAACAGTAATTCGATATCGATTTGTGATTCTTCATTTCGCTGCCGCGTGATGATACGGTATCCTCCGGGAACCGCTTCGCTGTAAAGTATGTCTTCCTTTTCGGCAACGGTACTATTGGTGAAATGGAGCTGCTGAGTAATGGATGCGATGTCCTTATGCAGAATGATGCTGCCATTGTCAACGATGATGATGGTATCAATCAATGTCTCAATGTCTTTTACCTGGTGAGTGGAAATAACCACCAGTTGATCATCATCAAGGTTACCAGCCATAATCTTCCGAAACAGGATCTTTGATGGAATATCAAGACCATTGGTAGGTTCATCCAAGATGAGCAGTTTGCATTTGGTGGCGAGCGCAAAGGAGATAAGAAATTTCTTTTTCTGTCCGTACGACATCTGGTCGATGATATTCTCCTGCTCCAGTTCAAATTCGTTAAGCAAACGGGTCATCAAAACGGAATCGAAGGACGGGTAAAACGGACTGTTCGCCTTGATATAGAGACGTATGCTTGTCGAGGGAAGATAAAATTCCTCAGGTACAAAGAAGACATCGGATAAAAACGAAGGCTTCCTCGCTGCCGGTTGATGTCCCATCACACTGAGCTCACCGGAATCTGGAAAAAGTATTCCTGAAACCATTTTAAGAAGCGTGGTCTTACCGGCTCCGTTCTTTCCCAGCAATCCGGCAATACTGCCTGGCGTTAGCTCCATG
This sequence comes from Flammeovirgaceae bacterium, assembly GCA_023251155.1. GTDB lineage: Bacteria > Bacteroidota > Bacteroidia > Cytophagales > Cyclobacteriaceae > ELB16-189. The sequence goes on from JAHEZH010000217.1 coordinate 1,805, forward strand.
GACAGGGAGTCGAATAATTTTCGCTGTTTTTTATACGAAAAAGACAGGTTTTTGATGTTGATCATATTTACTGTTTATGTGTACTACTAAACTAATACAGTAAATAACGACAATTTTTCAGAAAGGTTATAGCGGGGCTGAAAATTTTCCGGATGGGGGGGAGAATGGAATTCATATAGCGTACTTCAAAAAATAAGCAGGGTTAGGTGGCTGGAAACAATTTTCAAAATTCGGTCTGTAAAAATGAATTTTACCTTCTTGTAATTGTTCTGCTATCTACTTTCAAATTCTATGTACGATCTCTGTTGCGTGGGGCACATTACTAAGGATAAAGTGATCACTCCCAAATCGATTCATCACATGGCGGGGGGCACATCCTGGTATTTTTCACAGGCGCTAAGTCAGCTCCATGCCAATTACCTGCTCGTCACGGCAGTAGGAGCCAGTGAAATGAATTATGTGCAGGAACTGGAGCGAAAAGGCATTGCTGTTCAGGCGGTGCATTCACGGCACACGGTGTATTTTGAAAATAGGTATGGTATTGATCTCAACCACCGTACCCAGCGTGTTGTACAGACGGCAGATCCCTTTACGGCATATCATCTGCGCGATGTCTATTCCAGCTACTATCATATTGGCGCCTTATTGGCAGACGATGTACCGCTTGAGGTGATTCAGTTGCTGGCATCGCGGGGTGTTGTTGCTTTGGATGCACAAGGTTATCTGCGCAAAGTGGAAAATGAAAAAGTACGTTTGGTAGACTGGAAAGAAAAAAGAGAAGCACTACCTCTTATCTCCATTTTAAAAGTAAATGATGATGAACTGACGACACTAACCGGCTGCCGGAAAATAGCGGATGGAGCCCGTCTGTTAGCCGCGTGGGGAGTAAAGGAAGTCGTGATCACGTTGGGCAGTCAGGGGTCAGTTATTTATTGTGATGGGGTATTTTACCCGATACCGGCTTTCGTTCCGCTGCAGGAAGCAGATGCTACAGGATGCGGTGATACGTATATGGCTGGCTATCTGTATCAAAGAAGCAGAGGAAGCTTCATTCAGCAGGCCGGTGAATTTGCTGCTGCCATGGCAAGTAAAAAAATGGAAGCAGCCGGGCCATTTTATGGCAGTGAAGAGGATGTTGAGTATGTGATTAATAATGCTGTGCGGACCACGTTGGAGCAGCGTATCGTACATCAGGCGTAAGATTCCGATCGGCTAATTGATTAGGCCAGCTGATGAAACAGGGGAGAGAACCGTTCCTCTCTTTCTGACTATAAATGAAAAGGCTCCGCAGTTACCTGCAAGAGCCGATTCACAAACACCCTTTATCTTTACAATTAGTTCGAATGAACTGTAGCTGCATTTTTACGTTCCGATCGGATCTCTATCACTTTTGAGATCAAGGCAACAATCAAAACAAGTACAACAAAAACAGCCACTTGCCTGAGTCTGCTTTTAATTCCTACGTTTGATAAGCTGTTCTGCATCGTTCTTCCCCTTCTGTTGAACAAAGTTGACTACTTTAGACGTACTGCTTTTGGTAAAACCGATGCAAAACCTACATCCGTAAACTTAAAGGGATCATCGAAGCACCTTTACAAAGCAGAAGTAAAGGATGGAAAAGAGTTTATTGAGAATCAGATTATTAGATTACCTGAGAAAGTCAGGCATCATGGATTTTAAGGAAATCGATCACCTCTTTGCGCACATCGCGTGAAGGAAAATCGTCATAATCAGCGGTGGCGATGGACTGAAACAAACCCGCCACTACAGAGGATTTAAAACCCAGCGTCTCGGCATACACCGTTGCTACTTCCAATTCAACATCTTCCACTACTTTGTCCAGGTGAATCATGTGCACAAGATGGTAGATCGCTTCCAGGCGATCCAATTTTTCTTCCGGCTTGGAGAATTGAATCATCGACAGGTCTTCCCCCGCATTTTTTACATCCTGGGGATTGAGTTGCAACTGAAAACCCCACTTGAGAAGGCAGCGCACATACCTGCTATCTATTTTTTCGGAGGAAAGAAACAGGGCAAGTATATTGAAATAACTCTTTTTTACCGATTCGATGTTTGCTCCAAATAAAGCCATACTGTTTGATTGATAAAGCACTGCAAGGTACTACTTTATTTTTTTCTGATGTGCCGAGGTAAGGTTAAAACAGAAAAGGGCCGTTATCGATCGACAACAGCCCTTTTCGGTATAAAAATCGGAGTTCTACAACTTGGCCAATTCCTGAGTCAGGTCAATCAGTTTGTTGGAATATCCCCACTCGTTGTCATACCAGGATACTACTTTTACAAAGCTATCATTCAATGCAATACCTGCTTTGGCATCGAAGATCGAAGTACGTGAATCACCCAGGAAGTCCTGTGATACCACATCGTCTTCTGTATAACCCAGGATGCCTTTCAGTTCGCCTTCAGAAGCTTCTTTCATCGCGGCCTTGATTTGTTCGTACGAAGCTGGCGTAGCCAATTTCACGGTCAGGTCAACCACAGAAACATCGGCCACCGGAACACGGAAAGACATACCTGTCAGCTTGCCTTTCAGTTCAGGGATCACCAGGGCAACCGCTTTGGCTGCACCAGTTGAGGAAGGGATAATATTCTGGTAGGCACCACGTCCACCTCTCCAGTCTTTTGCTGAAGGGCTATCTACTGTTTTTTGAGTAGCGGTAACGGCATGCACTGTGCTCATCAGGCCTTCCGCAATACCGAACTTGTCGTTCAATACTTTAGCGATTGGCGCAAGACAGTTGGTGGTACATGAAGCATTGGATACAATCGTATGTGCCGCAGTTAATTTCTTGTGGTTCACACCCATTACAAATGTAGGAGTGTCGTCTTTTGCAGGGGCAGACATGACTACTTTCTTAGCGCCCGCGGTAATGTGCTTTTGGGCATCGGCAATAGTAAGGAACAAGCCGGTGGATTCGATGATGATTTCAGCGCCTACTTCATTCCATTTTAAATTGGCTGGATCTTTTTCTGCGGTAACGCGAATTTTCTTTCCGTTTACGATCAATGCTCCGTCCTTCGCTTCAACTGTTCCTTCAAATTTTCCGTGCGTTGAATCGTACTTCAGCATGTATGCCATGTATTCCGGGTCAACCAGATCATTAATACCAACGATTTCAATATCCTTGCGACCTACAGCAGCGCGAAAAGCCAAACGGCCAATACGCCCAAATCCATTAATACCAATCTTTGTCATTTTTTTATAAGATTAATTTATTGAGATGTCAAAAGTAACCTTAGTCACTGCTAAAACCAATGATTTATTTACGTGATGAATAAAATTTTTTAGTGTCACGTTTGCAAAGATAAATAGGACCGCTATATTTGCAGCCTCATAAGCAAGACGGTCTGTTCGTCTAGGGGTTAGGACACCAGATTTTCATTCTGGTAACACGGGTTCGATTCCCGTACAGACTACACTTTTGAACAAAAGCCACTGATTATCAGTGGCTTTTGTTTTTTATATATGACAGCTATATATGACAATATCAGTCATATCCCTTCCAAGCTAAAAAATCCCTTTAAGTCAATTTTTAAACAAACTTAGATAAGGTAATTATCTCCTAATTCTTTGTTTCAGTATCGCAATCGAAAGCGGTTCAATAAAAATTATTTTAGATATTTTTATTTAATAAAAAACCCACTAAAAAAATCCTATGAAAAGACTTGTTGCAATGGTGTATTATGAACGTGGCAGTTCAGGATATGAGCAAAATTATGATGAAAAAACGAGCGTTGAAGAATACATTAAATATTTCGAAAATCAGGTTCGCCAAAGTTGTAACGCTCAAGCACCTATAGTTTTTTACTTGGAAACAACTACCCATAACCCTGATGGTACGGAAGTACGAGGCGAAAGAGATAATCGCGTAATGGATAGACTCTATACAAATGAACAAATAATGGATTTATACAGGCGTGGCTAAGTTCGGCATGATAACAATATTAATTCATCTCCAACTGAAAAAAACAGTATAAATGAAACCAATCAGTGAACATAGAATGAAGCCAATTCAAGACATAAATAAATTAAAAACTGGATTTAAAAATCAGAAGGATAAGAAATATGATAGCACTAACATATTCTTTAAACAATACTACGATGGTCTGTTTCTCTTTTTCAATGTCACCAGATCAATAAAGAAAAAAAAAGATCAACATCTTATCGATCTTGCATTCAACAACTACTTAGTCAATTGCATAACGTGTCTGGAAATATTTTACAAACACATGATTCAATCTTTCGACCGTTGGAGTGAACAAGGATATACAGAATTACTAACCGAAAAAGTAACATTGGGTCAAGCTTTCGACCTCATCGGAAATGAAAAAATCACTAAACAATATATAATAGCTAATCACTATTCATTCCAAAATTTTAGCACTATCGGAAAAACGATGAGTGCCCTGACTCAAAAAGATTTTTATAAAGAGGTTGAAAATTATGAAGTAACATACATTGGAGGGACAAAAGAAGGTAAACTTGATCCAACAGATACAAAAACGGTAAAATTGATTAAAGACTATCCTGACTGGAAGAAAACGATAAACAAGCTTTATGAAGACAGAAACAATTTTGTGCATGATGGAATTATACTTTCAAACGAAAAAAAATTACCCCACAAAATAAATGAAATACTAACGGCTTACGTTAGTGCTGCAAACCTGTATGTTATGTACAGTTATTTCAAATCCGATAAAATCAAAATTTTAACTCCAGAGGAGTTTGCTAAACACGAAGGCCCATACATAAAAACTGAAAAATAGATTAATCGAAGCCATTCCGGATCTTTTGATAGTGTCAGAAATATTCCGCGAGTTTTTAGTCAAATTACCCCAATGGGAAATATAAATCAAAGATTTATTTGGTTCGAAGAAAATTAATTTATATAATGAATAATACAATTAAATGTTGTATTGGATTACTCCTATTTACAGCGGCATGTAATCCGAAAAAAATTAATCCTGATTTAATTCCAGGGAAGTACTATAGTAATGAATATTTGGGCGATTCAATTTTTATCTATTCAGATAAAAGCTATGAGTATATATTTTACCATAAGGATAAGATTGCTGAAAGTGTTAAAGGTACTTGGAAATACAAACCGGAGATCAATTCTATTTTCTTTGAAAACTTTAGATTTTATTCTCAATCTGGGCCAAGTGATTTTTCTGGGACGTGGTCACCAAAGGTGATTCTTACGGAGGATGAAAAAATAGCTCTTCAGTATTCTGAAAATGTTTATTATTTGAAGGTTGATGAAATGAAAATAATGTACTAACCCCCTATTAAGACTGGACAGAAATCTGAAAACAGATTAGTAACAGTTAAATTAGGGAAAATATGCCAAGAACAAGAAGATCATTTAGCTCTGAAGAAAAGTTAAGCACCAGCACTTTTGTCCCGATGGAAGCAAAAGTATCAGCCTGGAACAGACACCTACTTTTGCTTAACAGCTGAACAGGAAAACATCGACTTACTGCACAACCAAAACAACGATTCTGTCCAACTTATAGGGGGTTAGTACACTCCTGTCATTAGTTTTTTAAATAAATAACTATGAGATATGCTTACATTTCAATTTTAATAATGCTTTTTTGTTGTGGTAATAATAAGACGACTATAGATGACAAAGACTGCTCGAAATACTATGACAAAGAGATGAATAGAAATATATATAGTGTGGTCGATGAGGTACCTACATATCCTGGCGGCAATCAGAAATTATTTAGACATGTTCAGGAAAATATAAAAATGAACAATCTTGAAGAAGGAGAGGTAAAAATTCTTCTGACCTTTGTAATTCTGGAAACAGGACAAATGATTAAATGTGAAATTTCAGGTAAAGAAAAAAAGGAATACTCTGCTCTTGAAAGTGAAATAATAAGAGTTATAAGTTCAGCAGGGAAATGGAATCCGGGAAAATGCTCGGGAGTCGTGGTGCCCGTTAATTTTACTTTCCCACTCAGTTTTCATTTCTCTTAGTCGTGAATCCTATTTAGTCTACTTAATAATAGAATTTTGTTAGCTAAAGCTTAAATGAGATTGCTACGGGCAGGCATCAAACAGGAGCATGGTCAATTCCTCAGAAGTACTCCTTCAAAAAGAAGATACCGAGCAGTATAAAGCGTTTATGATTCGCTTTAAAGAATCATTTAACAAACAATTCTGGAATGGGAAGGTATATCGTCATCCCAACTATAAATTACTGGATGATGACAGGGTGCAGGTGCTAGCCGTTGTGGCCGGCATTGCAGATAAAGAAAAATACCCTGCCATACTTAAAACATTGAAAGAGCACATGCACGCAAGCCCGTATATGGAAAAATATGTGATGGAGGCTTTTTTCATCATGGGTTATGGAAAAGAAGGATTGGCAAGAACCCGTTTGCGGTTTGCTGATATGGTAAACGATGAACACTTCACGACCTTATGGGAAGGATGGAAATACAATGATGATAAATTTGGTGGCGGTACCATCAATCATGCGTGGAGTGGAGGTGCTTTGACTATCTTATCACAATACGTCTGTGGTATTTCACCGGTTACAACCAGGTTATAAAATATTTCAAGTATTGCCGCAACCATCGGATATAAAAAATGCTGCGGTCGCCGTGACATCTGTAGCTGGTAATATCCAAGCTTCTTTTTCAAACGAGGTGAAGAAGTTCGTACTTCAGGTAAGTGTACCAGCCCACACCTCTGCTATAATAGGTGTGCCTGTTCCAAACATAACCACAATTAAACTTAATGGGAAAGCAATCTGGCATCATGGGAAAACAACGCAATCAGGAATAATAGTTGATGACAAAGACAATCGCTACATTAAGATTGTGAGGGGGGAGGGCAAATGGAAAATAGAAGCAAATTAATACGAAGTGAACCAATAGT
>JAHEZH010000090.1 GCA_023251155.1 Flammeovirgaceae bacterium
ATATTTCGCAAAATGAACTCGATTCAACGGGATTGGTTCAATATGGAAGTCGTGTTACTTACCGCCGGTATTTCAAAACCAAGAGTGAGGAGGCCGCTGAGAAGCTGGGCGAAAAGTTAAAACCCACATTACGAAAGTATGGTCATGGGTATGATACGGTGCAGGAGCGGAGAAGGGAATTGGGTCAAGGTTTTATGTCGGTATACCGGTTCTTCTCCTTACTTGCTTTTGTTGCTTTGATTTTGGGATGTATTGGTGTAGCCAGCTCGGTTCATATTTATGCCAGGGAAAAGAGAGAAGAAGTAGCTGTACTTCGGTGTATTGGATCTTCCGGATGGCAGGCGTTTAATATTTATTTCATACAGGTATTTGTATTGGGATGGATAGGAAGTATAGCGGGTGCCCTCCTGGGGGTCGCTATTCAGCAACTCATACCTGTTGTATTCAAAGACTTTGTTCCGGTAGAACTTCAGTTTGGTATATCCTGGCAGGCGGTAATACAAGGATTGATACTGGGATTAATTGTATCGGTATTATTTACTATCCTTCCATTGGTCGCTGTTCGCTTTGTGCCACCATTGACCGTGCTTCGTGCAGGCTTTGAGCCAGGGCGCATTTTTTCAAAGACGAAATGGACAGCTATTGTATTGATTGTATTATTCCCGGTGCTCGCTGCCTGGTATCAGACTAAAAGTATGGTTACGGGCGGGCTGTTCTCGATAGGGTTATTCACGGCGTTGGGCAGCCTTGCATTGGTAGCCATGGGTTTGCTATTCGTGGTGCGAAAGTACTTCCCGAAAAATGCCCGTTTCATTTTTCGTCATGCCTTGTCTAATTTGTTCCGCCCTAATAACCAGACTACTGTGCTCATGGTAACGATCGGGCTAGGTGCATTTATCATTGCTACATTAAATGTTATACAAAGCAGTCTGCTGAATCAGGTGGAATTTACGGGTAATGAAAATCAATCGAATACCATCTTGTTTGATATACAATCGCATCAGAAGGAAGGAGTGGTTAAATTGATTCACGATCACCAGCTTCCATTGAATCAGGTAGTGCCCATTATTACATGTCGTCTTAGTGAGATTAAAGGGAGATCAGTCGATAGCCTTCAAAGAGACACGACCGACCATATTCCCAACTGGGCGTTGACGCGTGAATATAGGGTTACCTATCGCGATAGCCTTACTGTATCAGAAGAGCTGACGAAAGGAGAACTGCATCGTTTGAAAAAGAATCAAAAGGATTCGGTATGGGTAACCATCTCTGAAGGAATGCAGGAATCATTGGGAGTAGACGTGGGTGATTCACTGGTGTTTGATGTGCAAGGTGTGCCTATCCAGGCACGCATCAGTGGATGGCGCAAGGTAGAATGGCCGAAAGATCCGCCCAACTTCATATTTGTTTTTCCGAAAGGTGTATTGGAACAGGCACCTCAGATATGGGTAGCCACCACACGCATTGACGATCCGGTGAAAGCCAGTAAGTTTCAGCAAGAGTTAGTCATGAGCTATTCCAACGTGTCGCTCATCGATTTACGACTAGTATTAAGTACCATTAATGAGATCTTTGCTAAAGTGGCGCTGGTCATTCGCTTTCTTGCCTTGTTCAGTATCATCACAGGATTAGTCGTGCTTGCAGGCGCTGTACTCAACAGTAAGTTTGTGCGCATTAAAGAAAACGTGTTGCTACGCACGGTGGGGGCAAGGACAAAACAACTCACGCTGATTACATTGATTGAGTATGCTTACCTGGGATTGTTCTCTGCGCTTACAGGAATCATTTTATCATTACTCGGTGGCTGGCTGCTGGCGAAGTTCTTTTTCGAAGTGCGTTTCTCTTTCGATGCTATAGAGTTGCTGATCATTGGAGCCGGAGTAATTGTACTTACCGTATTCATCGGCTGGTGGAATTCAAGGCAGGTATTGAATACTCCGCCTCTGCAGATATTAAGGAAGGAGAGTTGATTGATCCGCTTCAGAATGGATTATTTGATTTGTGCTATTTTAGATGTCGAAGTGAAGTGCCGGATCAAATGCTAATTTTATAACGATGATTCTACTACACGGAGGTCTTTCTGTTGAAATGATAGCAGCATTTTTAGGAGGATTTTTGAGCTCATTGGCTCTTTTTATAATTGTGCTGGCTAAAGGAAGACGTAAACTAAATCCGGATGAAAGAAGAATGGGCCTGATCAAACTCTTCGTGATAGCCGGTGTGATTTCGTTTGTTTCTTTTTACTTCTTTGTCTTTCTTTTTGCATGGATTGCCTCGCTTTTCATTTGATTTGAGCTTTTAAAGTGAATAGGAGAATTTTACTCATGATTTTCCTATAATTATACCAACGCAAAACTATACCAACGCAGATTCTGGCTCATCCAACCATCAGTAATTAACGGTTAAATCCTTCCAATTGAATTTTAGAAATTAGCAGGAAAGGGTAAATTAGGGCATGAAGCATTTGATTGTGCGGGGTTTGTTTTTCGTGCTGATTCTTCCTCTATCGGGTTATGCGGATCCTAACCCGTATTTTCGTTTTATTCAAAATAAAAATCAATGGCCTGCTTCGATCGACTACTCCGCCCGAGTGCCAGGCGGGTCAATGTCGGTGAGCACAGGGCGATTCTCCTATACATTACTTGATCATCAGCGCATGGAAGAACTTCATGAACGCCTGCATCGTGGTTTTCAGGAAGTGAAAACGGCCTTGAAACCGGGACAGATGATTGATGGATATACTGTGAATGTTGATTTTATTGGTGCAAATCGATTTGCAAAGGCATCTCCATTTGGAAAGCAGGATGCGTACTATAATTTTTTTATTGGAAATGATTCATCGCGCTGGGCATCCGGTGTCAGTGCTTTTGATGGAATGATTTACTCCTCGTTGTATAAGGGTATCGATTTGAAAATATATTCCCATGGACAAAATCTGAAATACGATTTTATTGTAGCACCAGGCTTCGATCCTTCTGACATACAACTTAGCTATTCAGGTGCTGATCAGATCTATATGGATCGGGGTGATGTAGTTGTAAAAACGGCATTGGGCGATCTGATCGAAAAGAAACCCGTCACCTATCAGATCATCAACGGAAAACGTGTGCTTGTGAATTCGGAGTTTGTTCTCTGCGATAATGAGCTCTCTTTTTCTTTTCCAGACGGATACGATACGTGTTACGAGTTGATCATCGATCCATTGCTGATCTTTTCCACCTATTCAGGTTCTACTGCCGATAACTGGGGAAGTACAGCAACTCCGGGTGAGGATGAAACCCTGTATTCTGCCGGTGTTACGAATCCCGCGAATTCGGGAGGTACATTTCCTGCTACAGCGGGTGCTTTTAAAACGTCATGGGGTGGTTTGTATGATGTGGGTATTTTGAAATATGATTCGACCGGTCAGCAGTTGTTATACGCTTCTTACCTGGGCGGTTCTCAGGGGGAATCGGCCCACAGTCTGGTGGTCAATTCAAATGAAGAGCTGGTGATATTAGGTACAACCAGTTCATCCAATTTCTCCGTAACGGCCGGAGCGGTAGGGCCTATGTTTAACGGAGGAACACCAACGACCAACGTGATTGAGTACAATAATGGCTCAGATATTTTTATAGCACGTATCAGCAAAGATGGAAAACAACTCCTGGCCAGCACCTATCTGGGAGGTGCATTAAATGATGGGCTGAATCCAACCCATAACTCCCTGTCAGCCAATTATGGTGATGAGCTGCGCGGAGATATTATTACAGATGAGGATGGGAATATTTATATAAGCAGCGTTACTTCTTCGGCTAACTTTCCGGTGAACAATAGTTTTAATACGACCTTCAAAGGAGGTACGGATGCTTTGGTTTTGAAATTAAATTCATCGCTTACTTCTATCGTATGGGGTGCTTACCTGGGAGGTAGTTCATTGGATGCTGCCTATACCATCAAATTGGATAAAACGGGTAATTTATTTGTAGCAGGTGGAACCACGAGTGCTAATTTTCCGGTCACTGCTGGTGTGTATCAATCTGTGTTGAAGGGTGGAGTCGAAGGCTGGATTGCCAGCATGGCGAATGACGGATCAGCGGTGATTTCATCTACCTTTACCGGTACCAGCTCTTTTGATCAGGTTTATTTTATCGACCTCAATAAGCAGGATGAAGTGTATGTATATGGACAAACCTCAGGAACATTTCCGGTTAGCAGCGGAGTATACCGCAATTCGGGCAGTGGACAATTTATCCAGAAGTTTGACCATGCACTGACCCAGCTGAGATTATCCACAGTGATCGGCTCGGGAAGAGGAATTCCCGATATATCGCCCACCGCCTTTCTGGTCAATGATTGTAATAATATTTTTATAACGGGATGGGGAGGTCTGGTAAATAGTCAAGAAGGGTACTGGCAAAGTAGTACCACTAACATGCCCACTACCTCGGATGCATTTCAGAAGACTACCAGTGGCTCTGATTTTTATTTCGCAGTATTGACCGATGGTGCAGGTGAATTGCTTTACGGTACCTATATGGGAGGAACCGATTCGCGCACCCATGTGGATGGAGGCACGAGCCGCTTCGATAAAAAAGGGGTTGTCTATCATGCCGTTTGCTCCGGATGTGCAGCTTTTAACAGAACGGGAAAACCTACGTCTGATTTTCCCACCACCGCCAATGCCTATAGCAGAATCAATAAAAGTCAAAATTGTAATAACGCAGCTTTTAAATTCGATTTATCTTCACTGCGTGCCCGTATTCAAACCAATTCAGTAAAACTGGATATGATTGGATTGAACAAAGTATGCTTACCTGACAAAATTGTTTTTCAGAACCGAAGTACCGGTGGCGAAATTTTTGAATGGGATCTGGGCGATGGCACGAGAGTCACATTGAATGATTTTGCTTCCATTACTCATCAATATAAGACGGAAGGAAAGTATACCATTAAACTCAAGGCAATTGATGCAGGTACGTGTGTAGGTAAAGATTCAACCTCTACGGTAGTGGAGGTGTATAAGGCTTTGGGGATGGCTGGTAATGATGGAACGATGTGCTATGGCGGAGCTTTTTCTCTTTCAGCATCGCAAGGGGTAACCTATCTATGGGAGGGTATAGGTAATGATTTGAAGTCAACCAATAATGTGGTTACTGTTTCACCGGTTATTGATTCCAAATACCAGGTAACGATTACGGATTTTCAGGGATGTGTTATAAAAGATACAGTCGCTGTTAAAGTAATTCCGGGTATCGACCTTCAGTTTGATTTGAGCCGCGAATTTGCCTGTGAGTCACCGCCTCTTGTAAAGGTGAAAAATCGTACCGATGAGCGTGAAGAGACTTTCTGGGATTTCGGTGATGGCACTACGTCTGATTTGCGTGAGGATTCGCATGCCTATCAGAAAGACGGAATGTATTCCGTACGGCTGGTAGGAAAGAAGGAATTTTGTGTCTATGATAAAAAAGTAGATGTGCCGGCTTACACCTTTTTTGCTCCCAACGTGATTACACCCGATCAGACGCTTGGAAAGAACGATACCTTTCTGTTATTGTACGGAGGCACTTCGCCTGATGAAAAGGGAATGCAAGTGTCACTGGTTATCTATAACCGATGGGGGAACAAAGTGTACGAAAGCCCGGATTATAAAGGCACCTGGGCAGGAGAGGGACTGGCAGCAGGCATCTATTACTATGAAGCCACGGCCAAAGAGGATGCGGCATGTAAAGGCTGGGTACAGATCATTCGGTGATCCATACGTTTACCCAGTTTGTCTTTGTTTTAATCAGTACTTTATAAAAAGAGGAAGGTGTCTTTGCAACCGAAAATGTATACCCCTTATTGGCAAGTTTTACTTTACCTATGGAAACATACGTGTCGGCTTTTCCTTCTTTAAAGGAATTGGTCTTTGCCAGGAAAACTTCTGCTTGGCCGGCATCATCCAATGAATTCCACGTGAGTTGAATCTGATCTTTTGTCCTGACCGCTTTCAGATCACTGATCGCTATTTTTCCGGTAAAAGGAACACCGTCCATCTCCGCCTTTTGTGCGTCAGCTATTTTTATATTCAGGTGCTGCAAAAGCGAAGGAGCGATGTCCACTACCGCAGGGGTTTGTTGGAAGCGGGCATTCAGATCGTTGCTGTTCGTTACGATCCACGTGGCCCGTTCGCGATCGGATTGCCCTCCGTGATTCTTTCCGGTAGCCGCATCACGGCCATGGTCAGTAGTAACGACAATCATCCACTTCTCACCGGTTTCTTTCTCTCTTTTCTTTATCGCACTCCATATTCGTCCTACCTGTGCATCTGCTTTTTTGATGGCCTCATAAAACGCAGGGCTATCTCCGTACCGGTGTCCCATATCGTCTGTAAATTCAAGATATACCCACGACAGATCGGGAGATTCTTTTTCAATATATCGGGCTGCTTCAGAAGCGACTAACTCATCAATTTCAGAAATGTATCTCGCTCCTTTATCGTGCGGGAAACGAGTGGTGTCCAGTTCCAGTCCATCATAAGCATAATCCAGTTTTATATTTCCTGCCTGTACTAATCCCTCACCAACCAGTTTCGTTCGGTTATCCGTCCAGGTAGAGAAGATCGCCGTTTTTATGGAAGGCTGGTTTGTTTCAGCGATACGAAACACGTTCCAGTAATGATAGTTGGGTGCCTTGATGTCATTATCCCACACATTGTGCTTATTCGTCCAGGTGCCTGTCAGCAAGTGATTATACCCCACAGCCGATATGGTAGGAGACTGCGAATAGTCATTCTTCTTTCCCCCGGTGTACGAACGCGTATATCCACCTGTTTTCCTGATTTCATTCAATGCAGGAGTTTCTGCTTTTTCGATGGCATCGGCAGGAATGCCATCGAGAATGATGAACACGGCTTTGGATTGCGAAAAGCCAGTGCCACACAAGAAAACAAATGCTAAAGCAGAGTAAAATCGAAAGGTAAGCATATACGAGTCAAGGTAGATCAGTTAAATTTATACGCAATAAACATGATTTACATTAACCAAAGTTTAAGATTGAGTATTTTTAAAAAGAAATAACATGATGATGAAAAACTATTTATTGCTACTATTTGCTGTCTTTATCCTTTCTGCCTGTTCGAAAAAGGAGGAGAGTACATTGTTAGCTCCCCAGGCTTTTCAGCAACGATTACAGGAAACTCCCAATGCGGTGTTGCTTGACGTGCGTACATTGGAAGAAGTGGAAGCAGGAAGAATTAAAGGCGAGATCAATTTTGATTTCAAATCAGCCGAGTTTGATTTGTTAATCAAAGGTCTCGATAAGACTAAACCCTATTTTGTGTATTGTGCCAGTGGTGTACGTAGTGCCAAGGCAGCTGATAAAATGGAGTCGGAGGGCTTTGAGCACGTGTACTTGCTGGAAGGCGGAATTAAGGCATGGGAAGAGGAAGGATTGCCCGTACAGAAGTAGGTGAACAGTAGTAAGTAGATGCTACGATCAGACTACTGGTAATTACCCATTAACGGATGTCAGAACTGGAAGTAAATGAAAGGCTGGATACCTGCCGACTTGGTTTGAATCACCAATACGATCACGGCTACAATCAATGATGCCTTTACGGCCAGCGAAGAGTTGGTCACCCAGTTTTCGGTTTGGAGTTCAATTGATTTAGGAATGAAGTGAAGCACGTAGCCGGACAGCATCAGCAGCAATACAATTTTGTAACCTTCCACAAAGTCAAAGAATACCTGTGGATGAAAACTGGTGAAGATCTGGGAGAGGACTTCTCCAGCTATGGTCATGTTGGCCGCACGGAAAAATATCCAGCAGAAACAAACGAAATGAAACGTGATAATAACACAGAGCAGGTGGGTGATTTTCTTCACTCCTTTGCTTTCGGTTTTGAAAAGGGTAATCCCCAGTGAGCTATAGAATTTGTGTAACGCTAATGCTGCGCCATGGAGTGCTCCCCAAAGGATATAACGGAAAGAGGCACCGTGCCACAAGCCTCCCAATACCATTGTCAAAAATAAATTGATGTAGGTTCTTACTTTTCCTTTCCGGTTTCCTCCCAGCGAAATGTATAAGTAATCGCGGAGCCAGGTTGATAGCGAGATATGCCATCTGCGCCAGAACTCGGTGATGTTTTTGGATTGATAAGGAGAATCAAAATTGAGTGGGAAATGGAATCCTAAGAGTAACGCAATACCAATGGCCATATCGGAGTAGCCGGAGAAATCACAATAAATCTGCAATGCGTAACCATACACGCCAAAGAGATTTTCAAGGCCAGTGTATAAGGTAGGGGCGTCAAAGATCCGGTCAACAAAATTGAGGCTGATGTAATCCGAGATGATCACCTTCTTGAACATACCGGTGCAGATCAGGAATATCCCTCTGCCCAACATTTCACGGGTAACAAATGTGGGTTTGTAAATCTGAGGTATGAAATCGACCGCACGTACAATAGGCCCTGCCACCAGCTGAGGGAAGAACGAAACAAAGAACGCGTAGTCAAAAATGTTATCTACCGGTTTCAGATGACCGCGATAAATATCAATAGTATAGCTCAATGACTGAAAGGTGAAGAACGAAACACCAACGGGAAGGAATATATCAAATGGATGATAAGGTATTCCTGCCAGCCCACTGAAAATCTCATGAAGGAAATTGGTGTATTTGAAATACCCTAACATGCCCAGGTTGATGATCAGACTGAAAACAAGGAGTAAATACCTTTTCCATTGTATCTTCTCATTATAGATCAGGTTGGCAAGCGCATAATCCACCACAGTAGATCCTATGAGGATGAGAAAATAGATACCGCTGGACTTGTAGTAAAAATACAATGAGAACAGCGTAACGAAGGTAAGCTTGGCACGATGATGCTTATGGACCAACGTGTATATACAGAGAAAGCCTAAAAACAAAAAGAGAAAGAACCCGCTGTTAAAGATCAGTGGTTCGCGGGGGTGATATATGAATTGCTGAAAAAGCTTATGGATGTCGATAGGAAACATACGTGTTATACGCTTTTACCACTGCTGCATAAAGTAGATTGCCCTGAAACTCATAACCTTCTTTCGTGTAGTGAACCCCATCGCGCTGCAGGAGGTTATACTTTTTGTAAAGATCGGCCGAGTGGAGGCCTCCACTGGCTTGGTACAGATCCCAATACGACAAGTTTCGTTGCTGTGCATAGCGCATGATGGTATCCCGTATTACACTAAGGCCTGGATTTCGCCTTGTTTTCTTTCTGTAATGATCAGCCGGAACAGTAAGGATGAATTTGGCGCTTGGGTTCTTTGCCCGGAGTGATTCCACCATCTGATCAATGTAATTGAAGAGTTGCGGATCCGTGTAGGGATAATCCAGCGATTCGTTCGTTCCGAGCGAAATGATAAATAAATCGGGATGCAGTACCGTAGTTTGTTCAGCAAAATAGCGTGCCGTGTTGTAGTGCTTAAATTTGGCTCCGTTTACACCAATGGTATGATAGAGTACGCCTTTCTTTCCATTCTCCAGACTGATTCCAAAAAGGGTAAACTGGTTCTGCTCTGGCAAAGCTTGTAGCGTTTGAAGGGTAACCTGGCTGGTGCTGATCGGTAATAATATACGCGAAGTATTCGGATAAGGCTCAAAAGTATATCCGCCCGCATACGCAATGTTATTACCGGCCGAATCTTTCACGGCTATGTTAAAGCTCTTGAAATCCTTTTGGTAGAAAAGCGTGAGTGCATTGAACCGATAGTCGTTGGCAGGAGTGCTTAATGTCTTTATTGTCAATCGGGTTTCCGGTAGTGAGGTCTGAATGGTAATTCCACCAATACCAATGGGCAAAGGTTGATCCGGATAGACAATTCGTTTGGCCTCCCAGTTTGTATTGGATGTAGTGTAGATGGTCGATGGTTCATTGGTGTGCGCCACACGGCCCGGTACAATCAACCCTCTTCCTGCGTTTCCAAAATCGCGTTGAATGTTTTGTCGTACAGTGCCACTTAAAAAATCAGCTTGTATGTGTGAATCACCTACGTGTACAATGTTTACCTGGCTATTTACTCCTTTTTGTAACTGATAGAGTCGTTCAAAGAAATCAGATAATACTTCTGCATTTACGATTTCATTCTCTTCCTGTTTTTCAAAGCCATATCTGCGGTGCGAGAAAGAAATGGTGTCTTGCGCGATGATCAATCCCGTGATCAGGCTGAACAGCAGTACCAGAAGGCTTTTATTTTTTCTTTGGCTCATAGCGTTTGCGTTCATGTAAAAGTGTTTCGGTCAGCAACCGTGCCAGCTTTCGGCCACCAGGAAAAGTAAGATGGGTATAATCTTTCGCCGCGAGGGGAGGAGTAGCTTCCACAAATTTCAACATACTGTTTTGTCCTCCCATTGCCGCGTACAAATCCCAGAAAGCCACTTTGCATTTGCGTGCAATATCCCGTTGTGCTTCTACCATGTCCGGAATAGTAGCCATGGTAGCAAACTGACCCTCCTGATTGCTGCTGCGATCACTCACACTTACAATAAGGATACTGCTCCCGGGAAAACTTTCTTTTAAAGCATTGACTACCCGCACCATCTTCTGTGTGTACCAGACATAGTGCGTAGTGTCTTCCTCCGATGCCACATTCAATCCGTACTGAAGGATGATCAAACGATAATCCTGGTAGCGATTAAACTGACGGTGCATTTCGTTGCTCACCTGAGATAAGCCCATTCCGGAATTGCCACGCATGGAGAGATTATCTACATAAATGCCTTTATCCTCTTCAAAGCTCACTCCATAGGTTTTTAAACTGTCGTAAGGCCGGAAATTGAGTTTTACGCTTTTAGCGTCTTTGATTCTTAAGGTGACTTGTTTTAATGAACGGGAAGTATCCAGTGTCACTGCACGATGAAGTGTATCGTTGATGGTATAGTGCAGCGAATCCGGCAGTGTGCTCTTATAA
Organism: Flammeovirgaceae bacterium; assembly: GCA_023251155.1. GTDB lineage: Bacteria > Bacteroidota > Bacteroidia > Cytophagales > Cyclobacteriaceae > ELB16-189. The sequence continues at coordinate 10,911 of JAHEZH010000090.1, forward strand.
AAAAGGCGCATGGTATTGAACTGACTATTCATCTTTCTTTTGCCTGGTTTGAATTCCACTTCGTTATCTTCCAATGGAACAAAGCAGTAACCGGGTGTTCCCAGCGGGGAGTAACTGCTTTTCTTACCGACAAACGAATATGTTTTCCAGTTAGCGAAGCCGTGTTGAATAGTGGTTCTGAATCGGGCTACTTCAGACGTAATCGGCACATATCCTACACCACGACCACCGTAGATCAACTGGAGGGTATCACGAAGGCTGGCAGTGAGGATGTCGCCTTCTATGAAAGAATCTCCAAAGAAGGCAATGCGCACCGGTCTTTGATTGACTTCTTTCAGTGCCTGAACAAAATTCTCCAGTGCTTTTTTATTCTCGCTGTAATCTTCAATACAGGTTACTCCTTTCGGGCACGAGAGATTTCTCACCTTGAGGCTTTCCGCAGTTTTCTTGTCTTTTTTATTCTTCTTGTTCTTTTTTGATTTTGTTTTTACCTCGGCTACTGCGTTGGGTTCCTCTTTTTTGAGATCGGAAAGCAGGTTTATTTTTCTGAGTTTGGTTCCACCCAAAGTCAACGGAGGAACAGCGGAGAGCAAGAGAAGAACCCCGATAACAACAGATGTAAGCAGAAGTACGCGCGGCAGTTGATTTTCCTGCATTCAGTTTAAAAAATCGATAAGACTAAAAAATACAACAGTCTGTAATTCAGGGCAAAGGTACATTTTTGTTGTGAAAATGCACAGGCAATCGTGCAGAGTTTTTACTTAGATATAGCCCGCCATTTTGTAGGCCAGCATACCCACCCATTCGCGGATAACGGTTTGCCACATGCCCAGTGCTTCCAGGCTGGGCACAACAAAAGAATCAAATGTATATTGTCTTTTGTGCGATACAATATTGGTACTGAAAGTATCTGTTGGCCATCCTGCTTTGGTATAGCAGGCCAGTGATCTGCGCATGTGGTAACCGGAGGTAATGAGCAGACATTGATCCGGTGTGTATTTCCCTTTCAGAATTTTTCGCACCGCTAATGCGGACTCATGTGTGTTTCTGGTCTCTGCTTCTCTTACAATAACGGAATCCGGTACGCCCATCAGGATCAGGGCAGAAGCAATCACATCTGCTTCGCGTTCTCCAATATCTATCAACCGACCGCTGCCACCCGAAACCAATACCTTTTTGAGGTAACCCAGTTTATACAGTTGTACGGTATGTGTTACACGATCTGCACCACTTCCAAAGTGAACACGGTCTTTGGGTTCTGCTGTCGATTTGGCAACACCGGTGAGTAAAATTCCCCATTCGTATTTTTTATTCAGTTCGCTGAAGGGCACAGTGGGCATTTCCCATGCTTTGAATACTTCATTGGCGATGAAATCATTACTAAAAAAAAGCAAAAGGCCAAGCCCTGTTCTGAAAAACCACTTCTTCCAGGCTGGCTTGCGCAGAATAACCGACAGCAATAGACTGACAACAATGATCACCAGCGGTAAGGTGACGTAACTCAATGTTTTGGAAAGGAAGAAAAACATGATCTACATTCTCTTTGGCAAGGGATTGGAGATAGCGCTAAGTGCATCAATCACTTTACGGAGCAGTTCAAAATATAAAGCGATGGCTAATACAAAAGTCATGGACCAGATTACACCCAGATTGAAAAAGAACGTGTCAATGTTCATACTGAGGAAATGCTTGGAAGGCATATAAAACTGCGCATCAAAGTCCACGATATGCTCGGGATCAGGATCCTTATAAACAGGATAGATCTTTTGCACCAGCTTGCCATCTTTCTCAATAATGCGGTGTGTTTCGGTTGTGTTTTTGACCAGTTCCATGATCGCTTCATTCTGATAGCTCTCTTTGAAGAGTTCAAATTCCTTTTCTTTCGCTGGTGTATTGGTCAATGACTTCAGGTAGTCTTCTTTCTGTTTGTCAGCACCATTGTAACGTTTAATGTAGGTCTGCTTCAGTTTCTCCATAAACTCGCGTGTCCGTTTGAAGGTGGTGGAGTCGAATTTTTCAGGAGTTAATTTTTCCGGAAGATCTTTGTATTCACTGCTATTTACCTCCTGTACTTCATCGCCAATTTCGCGCTGCAGCAGCTGGAAGGCTTTATTCACCTCTGTGCGGATGCCGGGCTCGGTAGTTTTGAGATTCATGTTTACAAAATCGAGTTTCGTCTCCAGGGCCGGTATGTAGAATATTTTCTTGTAGTCCGACTCGGACATGACTTTGTCGTATTTGTAAAACGCTTTCTCAAACTCATTGTCTTTGTACTGAGCCACCATAGCCGCTTCAAACGCCCAGCGCGATGCCATCATATCGCCTATGGCAGGAACAGTAGCGGTATTACCAATAATCGGATTGAGTTTATCAAAGCGAACAACAACACCACTCAGGATCAGTTGTGGGATCAGCAGAATCGGAATGAGTATGTAAATGGTCACAGCTGAATTAAATGCCGAAGAAATGTTTAATCCCAGCAGATTGGCAAAGCAAGACGTGGTGAACAGAATGGCCCAGTGAATCAAGAGCATTCCTTTAATATCCAGAATGTAATTGCCGACCAACACAAACGATAATGTCTGGATGGCTGACAATGTAAACAGGATACTTACTTTCGATAACAAATAACTGCTTCTGCTCAGGTGAAGAAACGATTCGCGTTTTAATATTTTACGATCCCGGATAATCTCTTCCGCACTCACGGTGAGCCCCATAAACAGAGCAACAATGACGCTCATGAAAAAGTAAGCGGGCATGTTCAGGTTTTTGCTGAAGATATACTCGTTACGGAACGTATCGTCCGCATTGTAATAACGTACAATGAAGGCAAGAATGAAAGCAAGTAGTGGTCCTTCCAGCAGGTTGATCAGCATGTATTGCTGGTTGCTCAGCTTGGAGAGTAGATCACGCAAGCCAAAGAGATGCGCTTGCTTGGCCTTGCCAGGAATGTTTAAAGTAGAATGGGGTGCTTCCCGGGAAGTAGTCACCGGAATAACTTTTATCTTCTCTTTATAGAAACTATTCCATTGCTCGGGAGAGAATTTTCGTTCATTCGTGAAGTTACCGTATTCATTGATCACCTTCGTTTCAATGATATTGAAGATCTGCTCCGGGTTAACATTACCACACGTATGGCATTCGCCCTGGTCGCTGTTGATCAGGTTGATGTTGCGCTTGAAATAAGTGATCGCATCAACAGGGTTGCCATAATAAATCTGGTAGCCACCCGTATCCAGAATCACGAGTTTGTCAAACATTTTGAAAATGTCGGATGAGGGCTGATGAATAACGGCGAATACCAACTTGCCCTTAAGCGATAGTTCCTTCAAGAGATCGATGATGTTTTCCGAATCGCGCGAGGAAAGGCCGGATGTGGGCTCATCGCAAAACAGCACCGCGGGCTCACGTAATAATTCAAGACCGATGTTTAATCGCTTACGCTGACCGCCACTAATGGTTTTGCGTAAGGGAGAGCCCACTTTCAGATCTTTGGTTTCGGCTAATCCCAAGTCTTCGAGGGTGGTCATCACCAACGCGTCAATGGCTTTTTCATCAAGCTGGTTAAAGCAGAGACGGGCAGCGAAATACAGGTTCTGGTAAACGGTAAGATCTTCAATGAGCAAATCATCCTGTGGCACAAAGCCAATCACTCCTTCTATTTTGCCGGGCTCCCGATGAATATCAATTCCATTAATAAGTACCTGACCTTGCGATGGTTTTTCTGTGCCGTTAAGTACATGCAGTAAGGTTGACTTTCCCGCACCGCTGGCACCCATCAGCGCTACCAGTTTTTCAGATTCTTCAAATATGTTTACTTCCCGCAGCCCCAGCTTTCCATTTTTGAATTGATAAGAAACGGCTTTTGCCTCGAAGCTGGTACGTGTTGATTCTGATTTCTTTTTGAACTTGCTGAGCAGATCGCCAAAGTAAACAGGATCGGTGTGTTCCCAGCGAATAGCGCTGCCCGTGGCGAGCACGTTGATGTTTCCCGGTTTTTGAGGAACTCCGTTGAGAAATACATCCGTATGACCAACGTACTTGAAGAAATAAGTGAGCGTACTTTTAAGATAGAGGATAAAAATGTGACCATTCAGATCGCCACGGTATATGTGCTTGTAATGGGCAGGAGCGGAGTGAATGGAATTGATGATCAGTGTGTCTTCACTGTGAATTTGGTCTGGTGTTTTGGCCAGCACAAACTCTTTCATCAGTTCCACATCGGAGGTAGGTACATTAAATGCCGCGCCAATGGATTTGGCAAGAAAATCTTCGCGTGTGGAAATGCTTCCATCCGCCAGGATGATGTCAATCAATTCCATCATGATCACCACCTTCTGCTTTTGAGCTACTTCCTGATTAATTTCTGAGCAGATGGTCGTAATCATGTCTGCTTCCTGCTGAGGCGACATGGAGGAACTAAGCTGGGCACTGAACTCATCAAAAAGGTGAAGGTGGCTCTCCACTGCTTTGTGACTCAGGTGATCATCGAGAAAAGTTTTGATATGATCCCGTTCCTGCTTGGTGACTTGGTCTTCTTTGGCAACCAATGCAAACAGACGCATGATGGCTTTGAGAACGGGTTCGCTCATAGGGGGTTACTATTTATGTTGTATAAAGATACTAAACGGTGCATGGCTATAAAATAAAAAGGGACTGGCGATGCTTCACCAGTCCCTTTTTTATTCGGAGATTTTTATTTAATAATCTCTTTACGCAGTTTTTCAACGATGACTGTAATGTCAGTCAGGTTTTTGTCTGTCAGCACTAGGTCAGCGCGGTTATTTTTGATCTGCTCATCGATGTTAAGCGCACGGTAGCTGGCTTCCAGTGCGGTAAGATCGGCAACGATCGAAGCAACAGGCTCAGTTTGCTCTACGGTGCTCAACATTTTCAAAAGTTCGGATACTGATTTTTGTTGTTCCAGAATCACACGAATCAATGGGGTAAGTACCAGATTGCGTGCATCATCAGGAAGAAGGTTTTTTGGGTAGGATTTGATAAGACCGGTAGAAATATAAAGACCTTCCACAAAGCTTCCGGTGATCATTAATGAAGCCAGTTTATTGCGGCTGTCGTCCTTCAGATAACGATCTGTTTTTTGAACCGTAGCATTTAAAAGAGCACCCAATGAATCTTTATTGGCGATATTCGCTTCAAACTTGGTGAGCAAATCCGTATCGAAAGCACCGATAACACCGATATTGTCGGCCAGTGACTTTGCCGCGTTCAGGTAATCAATGGCTTCCTGTGTTTTGTCGTACGAAGAGAGGTACCCGATATCGGCAGCATAAACACCCAGGTTAAGAGCCGCTTTGTCGCTGATACTTGCATATTGGTCAACTTTTTTACGGTCGTTGATCAATGTAGGGTTGAATTCAGCGCCTGTTGCCTGAAGCAAATAAGGGATTTCGGTAGGTGAAGGGATATTATAAACTACGTCTTTGATCTGATCCTGTAAAGTTTGTTCAGCCTGATTGAACTCCTCAGAGGTGTTTTCCTCTTTTTTAGACCCGCATGACCAAGTGATCAGGGTGACAAGGGCCGTTAATAAAATAGCGTTAAGACGAGAAAATTTCATGGTTTAATGGTTTAAGCCTCCAATTTTAAGATATTTTTCAGTTCCATTAAAGCTAACCGGACTTTATTTTCAGGAAATCGTTTTCTACTTTGTCGGTAGTGGGAAGCAGTAAAACATTATATTTATATCAAAGATTTACATGAGTGCTACAGGTATAGGGTTGGCGGTTTTAATTGATGATAACGACATCGATTTGTTTGTTCAGAAGCGTTTCATCGAGATCAATAATTTTGCAAAGCAGGTCATCACCTTCCGGTCTCCGGTGGATGCGCTCGACTTTTTTGAAAAGGCCAATGAGCTGCCGGAGATTATTCTCCTTGATCTGAATATGCCTGTCATGGATGGGTTTGAATTTCTTGATAAATATCTGCAGTTCCCCGAAAAAATAACAGGTTGCAGTAAAGTGGTTGTACTTACCAGCTCCAGCAGTGTGACTGACCGTGAGCGGGCACAGACTTACCCGTGTGTGATCGGTTTTGTTTCCAAGCCGATGGAAGTCAAAAACCTGAACGACATTCGCGACTATTTTCAGTCTGAGGCAGAAAAAAAGACCACTATCGTGGTAGAAAAAAAGTAGTCGTCACTTTCCATTTTACGGCAGGTGGAGGTCAAAAAAATAGTCACCGGACTGGGTAACTGGTTGAATTTCAGTGGGCCCAGTCGGGAACGACCCCGGCAAGGCGAAAGCTATCCAGATAAGATCATCAGCCTTGCGAATTATTTTCCATTTGGTATAGATCAGCCGGGCGGTAGCTGGAATGCGGGAAGCAAATACCGATATGGATTTAATGGTAAAGAGAAAGACAGCAATGGGGAGTGGGGAAGTACCAGTTATGATTACGGATTCAGAATCTATAATCCGGGTATAGGCAAGTTCCAGAGTGTTGACCCGTTGACAAAGTCGTATCCTATGTTGACTCCTTATCAGTTTGCTAGTAACACTCCAATACAAAGTGTGGACTTGGATGGTCTGGGATATTAGGCTATAGAGCATTTTTAACATTAAATCATGGTAAACCCATAATAGGAAGGGGTAGGGAAGTATTTCAGACAGGATTCCGAAATGATGGTTCTGATTACCTTCCGAGTTATAGTTGATAATAATATTAATTTCTCCTTTGCAATAGTGGATATTCCTGGACATCCAGTAAAATTTTGGAATGAACCCACACCTCAAATGGGTCCAAGCAATAATGGATCGATGGACGCTGCTGCTAATGATGCCGATGAAACAGCTGATAAAATATCAGTTTACAATAAAAGTCAAAAATTAAATAAAGCAAATAGTAGTGTTGTTATTGTTGATATATTAAACAAAACTTTAAGTGCAGCAATAAAATCAAAATAAACGAAGGCAGCTTCTGATTTGGAAAATAATGTTAAGGGAATTATCAAGAGTTATCAGTTAGTTAGTGATGTCGTTCATAAAACAAACGCTAAGACACTAGACGGAATATTAAAGATTTTGGTGTTACTAAAGAGGATTTGATTACTCATCTATCTAATTATGTTTTAGATGGGGAACTTCCCTATAGTGGTTATTTTCTCAATTATTATAAAAAGGAATGGCAATATGCAGAGACTCCGTTTGACTACGAAAGATTTATCATTGACAAGGGGGATGAGATCTTAAAACGGTATAAAGGCGAAAAGAATATACCAATGAAAAGTTCTAGTACAAGTTTTGTTGACAAGTAAATAGATTCAAGTTGTGAGAAGTTTTGAAAAAATAATGATGCATATTTTTAATTGGGGGATGCTTCTCTTGGGGGTATGTGTCATTTACTTTGTTTCCCCTTTTGATTCCGATCTGATTCGAACTAAAAGAGGACTTTTTACCACAAATTACATCGCTTTTGCCCTTGCGTTAGTTTTTATTTTTATCAGCTTGAAGAGAATTATTAAAGGGATGAAAAAGCAAATTCTAAATGTTTTGCACTCTCTCCATTATTCTTACTTGAATATATTATATAATGGTTCGTCAATAGCAATAGTAGATATACTGGAGATTACGCGTAATGTGACCACTCTTTTTCGTTTGAACGTGACCACCTTTTTTCGCGCCAAAGTGACCACCACTTTTCGCGGCAAATTGACCACCTGATTGGAGTTAATAATGTATTGAGATCGGTTGACCAGAACAGTTGATTGAAAGGGTTATCTCTGCCCTTTTTAATCGCTATTCGATGGCCAATAAACCGATCACTATGAGTAAACTCAGACACGTACTAAAGCTTTACTGCCAGGGGCAGAATAAGCTTCAGATAAGCACTATGACTGGTCTTTCACGTAATACAGTCAAAAAATACATCCATGCCTTTGTGGGTTTAAAAACTACCTGGGAAGATGTCAATAAACTCACCGATAAAGACCTCGATGAGCTGTTCTGTAACGAGCCAACGCCATTTGTAGATGATCGCCTGGCTGCACTTCATGAGTTTTTAAAAGAGCAGGAGAAGCGATTAAAACAACGTGGAGTCACCCTGCTGCGCTTGTGGGAGGATTATCATCAACACGATCCACAAGGCTTTAAAATGACCGCCTTCTATCGGCATTATAACCTTTGGAAGAGACGTGTTCATCCCAGTATGCACATGACGCATAAGGCGGGTGATAAGATGTTTGTCGATTACACAGGAGAAAAACTGGAAGTAGTAGATGCCACCAGCGGTGAAGTGAAAGCCATGGAAGTCTTTGTGGCTATCCTGGGTGCCAGTCAGCTTACTTATGTGGAAGCAGTAGAAAGTCAGCGCGTAGAAGATTTTATCGGGTGCTGTGAAAATGCACTTCATTATTTTGGTGGCACTCCCAACGCCATTGTACCTGATAACCTGAAGTCTGCCGTCATTAAGACCAATCGTTATGAGCCCAAGCTTAACGAGAACTTTGAAGCCTTTGCTGATTACTATAGCATGGTTATACTGCCTGCGCGAGCGTATAAACCTAAAGACAAGGCATTAGTAGAAGGAGCGGTAAAGATCGCCTACATGCGCATCTTCGCTTCTTTACCAAAGGAGCTTGCTACCTCATTGAATGAACTTAATGAGCGTATCCTTGCCTTACTGAACCTACATAATTCTACTTCATTTAAAGGTCGTGATTACTCTCGTCAGCAGCAGTTTGATGAGATGGAGAAGGATACGCTACAGCCTTTACCAGACAAACGTTTTGAGTTGCGTAGTTCTTCCGTTGCTACGGTAATGAAAAATGGACATGTATGCATGGGTGCAGACAAACACTACTACAGTGTTCCGTTTGGTTACATCAGCAAGAAGGTACGTGTACTTTACAGTAAATCCATTGTAGAGATCTTTTATAAGTATGAATGCATTGCTTTACACCAGCGTGTGCGTAGTGCTCATAACTACACCACCGATCCATCTCATATGGCTACTCAGCACCAGGTATTGGCCGAATGGAACCCGGATTATTTTTTAGCTCATGCCCGCAGTATAAGTACAGAGGTAGAGTTCTATATCGCGCTGGTCCTTAGAAAGAAGCCTCATCCTGAACAAGCCTATAAGTCTTGCCAGGGAATACTATCCTTCGCCAAGCGAGTAGGACATTTACGATTAATCAAAGCATGTCAGCGTGGTCATGCGTATGGGTTGTATAGCTTCCGTGCTATCGAAGATATCCTGCAACGTGGTCTTGATGTGTTTGAAGTAGAAGAAGACCGGCAATTACCGATGCCCGATCACGAGAACATCAGAGGGAAAAATTATTACCAATAAACAATTAAAACTTAAAAATGATGAATGAACAAACTCTTGAAAAAATGAAGACCATGAAGCTTCACGGTATGGTAAGGGCCTTCAGTACCAGTCTGCAAGCCGGTAATGCAGATAAGCACACCGCAGATGAACTGCTCTCTATGCTGATCGACTCTGAATGGGATGAACGATACAACCGTAAGTTGAATCGTAATGTGAAGAATGCACGCTTCCGTTACAAAGCTGCTGTAGAGCAAATTAACTTTGATGCACAACGCAACCTTAACAAGAACCAGGTGCTGCGTATAGCTGACTGTGAGTTTATCAATAAGAAAGAAAATGTACTTATTACAGGAAGCACAGGAGTAGGCAAGAGTTTTATCGCTTCAGCCATTGGACATCAGGCTTGCTCCTTAGGATACAAAGTTTTGTATGAGCATAGTGCCAAACTCTTCGCTCGTCTTAAGGGAGGAAAAGCAGATGGCACTTACCTCAAAGAAATTGTAAAAATAGAAAAACAGGATCTGCTCATTATTGATGACTTTGGTATCCAGCCTCTGGATCAGCAAAGTCGTACAATCCTGATGGAAATCATTGAAGACCGGCATGGTAAAAAATCTACTGTGCTAACCTCACAAGTCCCCGTCAACCAATGGCATGAAGTAATTGGAGAACAGACGATTGCTGATGCTGTACTTGATCGCATTGTACACGATGCGCAACGCGTAGAAATCAAGGGAGATTCCATGCGTAAAAAAAGAACTAACTTGTCGGAAGAATTAACCGAAGAAGAAAATTAAAACAAGGCTGTGATCAATCGAAAACTCAATACCTTTTTAACTACAATACGTGACATAACTTTCGGTGGTCACTTTGCTGCGAAATGAAGTGGTCACGTTAGGCGGAATTTCCAGTATATGAGTAAGCTTATTGTTGGAAATCAGTTTCGTTTCCAAGCAAATGCGAATGAGTTAAGCCAGCTGAGCAAGTGACGCTTCAACCTTCAATTTGAAGCCAGACAAAGGGCCATTCGGTCGGTGGCCAGGGACTGCAATGAGGCGTTGCAATCGTTCTTGCTATTCCATCTCCACTCCTATGTATTATGTCTACTTTTTATTGCATTGAAATTTCTTCATCATTACAACGCATAGTAGATGAAGAGTAAGGCAGAAATAATGCACAATGCCCAAATCACTCCCATCTTGATTCTGGCAACCCGCTCTCGTCGCAAGATTTTCTTTTTAAGCCAGGCAAAGTCTGCCTCTTGTTCCTCGTCCGTGTATATCATATGCTTTAAGGTTAATTTGGGATAATAGAAATTTCCCCCTTCTATATATACTGTGGTCTTGAGGGAAATTACCTATATGGATATTGAGATTTATTTTCAGATATCGTATCTGGAGGCCCATTGGGTCAGTTTCTTTCGGGCAATGGTCTGACTCAATTCTACCGTTTTACGCACTATTCCCAGTTTCAGAGCTATTTCATCCAGTGACATGTCATTGTCTATTTTCATCTCAAGACACTCTTTCTGACGCGGTGGAAGGGTATCAATAAACTTGCGGAAATCCGCATAGAGCTCCTTTTCAATCAACGACTGAACTGTGTCATCATCGGCTACAAATTCTTGATAGAGGCTAACTACATCTAAACTTTCATGTAGTCTACGCTTACGGTGTAACATTGCATTGTACTGAACGCAACGTGCAACGTAATTTTCGACCGACCTTTTAGGAGACCGAATCATGTTTTTCTGTGCCTTCCAGAGTTGAGCAAAAGTATCCTGCACGATATCCTCGGCTGCATCTTTATCATGAGAGAAACGAATGGCTACCCTTATCAGAGGTATTTGAAAGTGGTTGAACAGATCTTCGAACGCATCCCATGGCTGAGTGATTAATAGTTTTCTAAAGTTAGTACTGTTGAAGACAACGGCCATCAATTCTTTTGGTATGTGGGGGCAGAAAAGACAAAAGGAAGTTCGCTAATCACTTGCCTCGTCATTGAATTTAATGAGGACACTATAAAAATAAAAGAGGTAGAAGGAGCCAAAACTATAACATCGTTTCAAAACATGAACAAATGTTCTGAAGTGCATGCTCAAATGTTCATGTAAACCGTTGCAGTACTTATTAGAATTTATATAGAAGACTAATTCTAATGAAATATTTAAGCATGAAAATTGAAGAAGTGCAAAGGGATAGATTAAAAACCCTTAAGAAAGATGGCCTGCTCCGTTATTTGAAAAAAGGAAATCTTCAGCAAGTAACCTTGCTCATTGATGGTCACGAAATAAAACATTCTTGGAAGCCAATCCCCGGCCGCTCACGGTCGATGTATAATATGATGAACAACTGAGGAAGCAGGTTCAGGGTGTAAAAAATTATATCTGTTGAAACACAGCGAGCAACGTCACAACAACAATCCACGAACAGAACTCCGGTGGAAAAGCAAAGCGAGCCTGAAAATGCCGTCACCAAAGATCAGTCGGCCAAGAAGCAGCAAGACGCTAATGATCCTGATACTGAAAATCAAACTTCAAAAAAAAGTGCGGAGTGAAAATGTGAACACCATGGTTCACTACTGTTTGAGGCCAACTTCTGTTTTGAAATACTCAACAAGTCACAAAGTCCTATGCTACCCCCCAGCCAACGCAAAAAGTCACTGAATTTGGCTTTGCTGTTGATGAGTTGCTCCGGGGTTTCGATGGAGAGTTTTACCACCAGTTTTCTTGAAAAAAAGAGTTAGATGCTGACCATTGCTTTCTGTTGAGCGAGAACTGGCGGTTGGCCCGGAAGAAATACTGCGGCTGCTTTTCCAATAGCTCCATGATCGAATTCATTATGTACTTTTGGTTGGTCAGGGTCATAATTCT
>JAHEZH010000091.1 GCA_023251155.1 Flammeovirgaceae bacterium
ATGATGGTATTCAGTTGGGCGGTTGTAAGTCCCAGAAGGCGGAGCTTTTCTTTTGCCGCCTCCATCAAGGTGGTATTGTGGGTGTCATGGTCAATGAGGAAAAGCAATTCCCTTTGTGCTGTAATTAACTCCGGACTATAGATCTCCGCTATCTTTTGTCCTTTTGTTACCGGTTGAAAGGCCGATTTGATAGATACCTTCTCCAGCCTTCCGCCTACGCGGGAGGAGATGGTATAAAGATAACGTGTGTCATAGGTAACAAGGCCCTGCACCTCGATGGCGGAAGATAAAGACTGATACTTTCCTTTGATGGTGGATACATTAGATACAATGACCTCATCGGTCGATGGAAGCAATCGGGCAAGATCTTCCTTGATTTCAATTTCTTCACCCGCTCTGGCCTTGCGCACCAACTCCATACCACACACCGGGCACGTGCCCTGCTTGTCAGCAACAACAGAAGGATGCATGGGGCAAGTGTACTGCTCCGCTACGGTATCCTTAGGCGAGCAGGTTGACGATATTATAATTAAAACCATCATCCACCCGGATAGTAATAGCCGATTGATGAAAGGGAATAAACCACTGGCAATCGATGATTGGCGGTGGGATGTCTCTCGCGCATTACCTGTTTTGATAAATGGTAAATCGCTAAAGATCAAAGTCCACTTACTTATCCAGTTCCTTCTCATAACGTACAATCATTAAGTAATACTCTTCCATTTTATCCAGGTATTGAAGCTGTGCCATGTTCATGGCTTCCCAGCCATCCATCACCATCGGTAGTTGTTCACGGTTTTCTTCGTAAGCGATCAGGAGTGTTTCGTAATTCTTTTTCAGGGCAGGAAGTATTTTTGTTTCATAATTGAACAGTTGCTGCTTCATCTTGCTGAGCTGAGCGGCCATTCCTCCCAGCATTCCCCGTGCTTCAAGTAAAATCGCCTCACGGTTTTTCTTCATGGCTTCAATCTCATAACTCATTCCCTTTACTTCCGATTTGTACATCTTCGATGCCCAGGGAGCAATGGGAATCGAGATCATTCCCATCAAGGTAAACTGTTGAGGCATTCCCTGTCCGAATGGGCTCATGTGGTCGTACCGAATTTTGAAATCGGGTTTGGATTGAAGGTTTTGCCATTGCTGATTGAGTCGCATCACTTCGATGCTTTTATTGATCTGTTTCACATCGCTTCGTTGTTCACTCAGAGAAGCGGTGTCATACATGATGTTATTCGCCTCGTAATGAACGACCAAAGTAGTATCAATGATGAGTTGTGCATCAGGAGCAAGGTTCATCAGGGATTTCAACCGGTATTTTTGCTGGTCAATCTCCCCCTGTGTCATGAAGATCATATTTTGTACCTCGTGAAGGCGACCTTCTGTTTTGTAGATGTTGCCTAAACTTCCCTGATTGTAGGGATGACGGATACGCGCCAGCTTCAGCATCAACTCGATGATCTGTTCATTTTCTTGAAGCACGTTCATTTTCTTTTCCTCTACCAGCCATTGATAGTACAGGGATTTGGCTTCTGCGCGAATCGTGTTAAACTGATAACTGCGTCCTTGTTCTTCAACCGCTGCCCGTGATGACAGGTAGTTTTTATTCGCATTCAGCTTGGCCGGATGAGTCAGGCTTTGCTCAGCGGAGATCATCCAGTATCCTTTATCGCGCGATTCCATCACGCGTTGTCCCGGATAAGGAGCCATGAATGTACCGATACCAATCATCGGTGCCATCTGACTCTTTGCACCGTCACCATATGATTTCATCGCCAATACCTTATTGTCGTATTCCTTCAGCATCGGGTTGTTTCGATTGATGACCGACAGTACACTATCAAGGGAATAGACTTGCGCATGCGTTGGCAGGATAAATCCGTGGAGGAGTACTACGACCAGGACCAATACGAAATGGTGAATTTTCAATTTTGAATGGATTTCAGTGTTTTGTTTCATGTACATCCAGTTTACCGAACTTTCTTAATTCATATTCTTTTGTCATTAAAAAGATCAATGGGGTTACCAGCAGGATGTGCGTAGAGGAAGTAATTACACCTCCAATCATCGGCAATACGATAGGCTGCATCACATCACTGCCTACACCTGTTGACCATAGCACCGGCACCAATCCAAACAGTGCTACTGACACGGTCATGATCTTCGGGCGCAGTCGCTTGGCGGCACCCTGAATGACGTATGCTCGCAGTTCCTCCTGGCTGATGGTGGTGCTGGAGTTACCACGGAGCTGGACGAGTTGCTGCATGGCATCGTTTAAGTAAATGACCATCACCACGCCGGTCTCTACGGCAATACCAAACAACGCAATGAAGCCTACTGCCACTGCCACCGATAAATTGACTCCGTAGAAATAAACCATATAGGCTCCTCCGATTAAGGCAAAGGGTACGGTGATTAAACTGAAGAACGCTTCACGCAACGATTTGAATGCGAGGTAGAGAGAAATGAAAATGATGAGCATGACGATGGGCAGTATGTACATCAATGTCTGCTTGCCACGGATCAGATTTTCGTATTGCCCGCTCCACTCCAGAAAGTAGCCACCTGGTAATGGACCTAATTCTGTATTTATTTTATCAATGGCTTCTTTCACCGTGCTTCCTAAATCGCGATCGCGCACATTAAACAGTACTGCACCACGCAGCAGTGCATTATCAGAAGTAATCATAGGAGGCCCATCTTCGAAGTGGATATCGGCAACCGAGGAGAGCGGGATGGTTCCTGACGAAGCCGTTGTAATCGGAATGCGATTGAGCTGGGAAATAGTATTGCGGTAATCCTGCGCCATACGCACGCTGATGGAAAAGCGTTGACGACCTTCAATGGTTTGCCCCACCGGTGATCCTCCAATGGCCGATTCCACCAGCATGTTCACCTCATCAATGGTTAAACCGTATCGCGCCAAGGCATCACGATGAATAGCGATGGTCAGGTATTTACCACCGGTAATCGGGTCAACATACAAATCATTCACGCCCTCGATATTCTTCAATACCTTCTTTACTCGCTGAGATAAGGTATAAATGCTGTCGATATTCTGTCCATACACTTTCACCCCTACATCGGTACGAATGCCGGTAGCAAGCATGTTGATCCGGTTAATGACGGGTTGTGTCCATCCATTTACTACACCCGGTATTTGCAACCGCGCATCCAGTTGATGGATGATGTCTTTTTTGGTTATGCCCGGTCTCCATTCCGACTTGGGTTTCAGTGTAATGATTGTTTCAATCATGCTGATGGGAGAGTTGTCGGTAGCTGTGCCCGCACGTCCTGCCTTGCCCAGCACCTGATCGACTTCAGGAATGGATTTAATGATTTTATCCTGTACCTGGAGAATCCGCTTGGCTTCTTCATTGGATACATCCGGAAGAGTAACCGGCATAAACAAAATGGATTGCTCATCGAGCGGAGGCATGAACTCTGTTCCCAGACTCATGAGCAACGGAATACTGATGATCAATGCCAGCAGGTTGATGCCAATCGTAGTCTTTCGCCAGGTCATGCACCATCTTAAAATAGGTTCGTAGATTTTTTCAAGAAAGTGATTGATGGGATTGGCCTGATCGTCCTTGAATTTTCCTTTCATAAAGAAGGAGATGATCACGGGTGCAAGGGTGATTACCAATACGGCATCTACTACCAGAATGAACGTTTTGGTGTACGCCAGGGGATGAAACAATTTTCCTTCCTGCCCGGATAACAGAAACACCGGGAGAAAAGAAGTGATAATGATGATGGTGGAATAAAACACGCCCCGTGAGACCTGGAGTGACGATTTTTCGATGATGGATAACCGTTCGAGTTCAGTAATAGGGCTGCCGGATTCCATGTAGCGGTGCGAAAGATGTTTATACGCATTCTCGGCCATGATTATGCCATTGTCCACAATCACACCGATGGCCAATGCTATTCCGGTGAGTGACATAATGTTTGACGTAATACCGAATGCATTGAGAAGTATAAAACTCGCTGCGATGGTGATCGGAATTTGTATAATGATGCTGATCGCGCTTCGCCAGTGAAATAAAAAGAGAAGCACCACCAGTGATACCACAATCATTTCTTCAATCAGTGTTGTTTTGATGGAAGAAATGGATTCTTTAATTAACTCACTGCGATCGTAAACGATATTAAACGTGACACCTTGCGGAAGTCCTTTACTTACTTCCTCCATTTTCTTTTTGACCGACCGGATTATCTCATCGGCATTTTCGCCATAGCGCATCACTACAATGCCACCCACTACTTCGCCCTCGCCATCTTTATCGAAAATACCCAATCGTGCTTCGCCTGTCATCTGCACGGTGGCGACGTCACGAATACTAATGGGGATGGTATTGATGGTCTTGAGCGGAATGTTTTCAATCTCTTCAATCGATTTTAAATAGCCGGTGGTCTTGATGATGTAACCGATGTCATTCATTTCCAGCTTGCGACCACCGGCCTCATTGTTGTTGGCACGGACAGCACGGATTATTTCCGGTACAGAAAGCGAATAGTAGGTAAGCTTTGCTGGATTAACGGTAACCTGATACTGTTTCTGAAATCCACCGAAGGAAGCAATCTCACTTACACCAGGTACATTTTGTAGAGCGAATTTGATATACCAGTCCTGTAAGGCACGTTGCTCACCTAAATTAATCCCGGGAGCATTCAGGGTGTACCACAGCACATGGCCGACACCGGTGCCATCAGGGCCAAGTGTGGGGGTAACTCCTTGTGGCAGCAGGCGCGATGCATAATTTAATCGCTCCAGCACACGTTCACGTGCCCAATACACATCTGTATCATCGTTAAAGATGATGTACACGAAACTCATTCCAAACATCGATGAGCCGCGAACGTATTTTACCTGCGGAAGCCCTTGAAGATTCGTAACCAAAGGATACGTGATCTGGTCTTCAATAATCTGCGGGCTGCGTCCCATCCATTCGGTGAATACGATCACCTGATTTTCTGACAAATCGGGAATGGCATCGATTTTACTTTCGCGCACGGCGAAAATACCCCATGCCATTAACCCGCTGGCGATGAGCAGAACCAGGAAGCGATTTCGTAATGAGAACGAAATTAGTTTTTCAATCATGTAACTACATTAAGAGTGATCAGCAGATCAGAAAGTAAAATACTGTATCAGATTAGCTTGCCAGAATGAATGGACAAGCGCATCACCGAGCGAATGCTCTTGAGGAAATGAAAAATCAGATCAGAAAAACGTGATGAGCTACGAGGAGATCATCCGATCGAAGGGGGGTGTCGTAGTTGACGTACCCGGTTTCCGAGTAAGCGGGCGCAGGAATAATTTCGGATAAGAGAACCGCATCAGCGATGAAGATGAAGGCAGGAACAGCATTAACCGAGAGCTTGGATTCCATTTTCAGATCCTGGGCATCGTGCGTGATGGTTTCATCTTCACAGCATCCTTTCATCATTTTACGGTGGCAGGGAGGCATTAAGGAATGACCACACCCATCCGCTTTTTCCAGGAACGCGATTTTATTGATTCGCCCTCCACAGGCATGTGAGGTCATGTAAAAGCTGCTCGATGCCAGGAGCACCAGGAAAGCAAGCAGGAGTGATACGATGGAGTTGGCGATACGCATGACAATGCAAATATACGGATTTTTAATCAATGAGGTTTTGCGATCGGATAGTCAGGTGAGTAGATGTAATGGAAGGCCAGCGTTTTTACTATGGATTGCTTCGGCATGGAGTAGCTCATTCATCGTGTACGGTATGCTTTTATGCGCCAGTTTCGGCTGTGCTTCCCGATTCTTTAGCAATGGCGCTGGTAAGCAGGATGTCGTTTTTGGGTTATTACCGCTTATTGCCACTGGCCTTCAGGTAATGGTAGCTGGTGTTGATGATGTAGCATGTATCGTTATGGATGAGGCGACTAGTTGTGCATGTTTTGTTTGGTCTTTGAACAAGTAGACGATGTGATCGAAGCGGTGAATTGCGGCAGGGATGGGAATGGTGGGTGTGCCTCACACCCCAGCCATGCCTCATGGCCGAAGCGGCAGCGCAGCCATGTACAGCCCGTGAAGCCGCCCAATAGAGGAACGTTAATGGATTAGCGCTGATTTATAAAATGCTTAACTAATCAACGATAAAAGAAAGACGTGCTTTGCTGTAAGCCGGTTTCTTTATGTGCTTTTTCAATCCCTGAAAGGATTCCATCGGACCTTTGGTAGCAAACAGGTTGACCAACCACGCAGGGATAGACCCACCCGGATCGGCCATGAGGTAGTACTCAATATGTACTTTATTTCCCACAGGAGTAAGTATCCATTTGCCGCTACCCAGCTGTATGCGAACCACTCCCTCTTTTTGTGGCACATAATCGGGTACATTCGGACCATCGATTGTAACTACTTTGGTGTGCGGGTCTTGCCTTACTTTCATGTGTGCAACAAAATCCCGGTTGCTGGCCGGCCACGGTATTTCTATTTCAGAATGATAATACAATTCGAAAGGGGATACTTTTTTAAGTAGCGTGGCCGACTTGGTTGCATACACCCATTGCCCTGTGGTATTCACATCCAGCAATACAGTAACCACTTGTGAAAGTGTAGCCTCAAGCGCGCATTCTACTTTTATTTCTTTGATGGGCGAGTCTGCAGAAGGGCGCAGGTAAATTCTGATACCCTCTTTGTTTGTCTTCAATTCCCAGCTGCGCTCTTCTACATCTGGATAAGTGAAGAGCGTGAGGAGAAGCGCAAAAGGTATTTTCAGTGACATGCGGACAAAAGTAGAAGAATAAGCGCTTGTGGAAGCAGGTTATTATACAATCGGCTTTGAAAACAAAGAGCGACCAGAAAATGTTCTTGGTCGCTCTTGCTATCAAAAATTCTTATTGAATTTTAATCCAATGCCTTTACTCCGGGTAATACTTTTCCTTCGAAATACTCCAGTAATGCACCACCACCGGTAGATACATAACTTACTTTTTCTTCGAAGCCGAACTTGGCAACAGCAGCAGCAGAGTCACCACCGCCAATCAATGAGAAGGCCCCTTTTTCAGTGGCTCTTACTACCGCTTCGGCAATCGATTTGGTTCCTTTTTCAAATTTTTCCATTTCGAATACGCCCATAGGACCATTCCATAAAATAGTCTTTGAGCCTTCTACCACCTTGGAAAAAACGTCAATGGCCTGGGGCCCAATGTCTAACCCCATCATACCATCGGGTATAGCGTGATTGTTCGCCGTGCCGGTGTTCGCATCTGCCGCAAATTTATCCGCCGTTATCGAGTCGATCGGCAACAAAAGATCAACACCCTTGGCTTTTGCTTTTTGAATTAATTCTTTGGCCAGGTCAAGTTTGTCCAGTTCTACCAAAGAGTTTCCGATGTTTCCACCCATGGCTTTGAAGAAGGTGTAAGCCATACCGCCACCAATAATGAGGTTGTTTACTTTATCCAACAGGTTTTCAATGATCAGCAACTTATCGGAGATCTTGGCACCACCCATAATGGCGGTAAAAGGCTTCTCTGCTTTGTCCATTACTTTTTTAGCATTGTCCAGCTCAGCCGCCATCACATAGCCGGCACATTTTTCTTTAAAGAATTGCGCCACAATGGTAGTAGAAGCATGGGCACGGTGAGCTGTACCAAATGCATCGTTTACATAGATGTCTCCATGCTTGGATAATTTTTCGGCGAAAGCGACATCGCCCTTCTCTTCTTCTTTATAGAAGCGGAGATTTTCCAGAAGCAATACTTCACCGGGCTTGAGTGCTGCCGATAATTTGAATGCTTCTTCGCCGATACAATCACCGGCAAAGTGTACGGGAGTACCCAGAAGTTCTTCTGTTTTTTTGATGGTGTGTTTTAACGAAAATTTATCTTCCGGTCCTTCTTTGGGTCTTCCCAAATGCGACATCAATATGATGCTACCGCCATCTTTCAATATTTTTTTGAGGGTAGGAACCGTAGCACTGATGCGGTTATCATCGGTTACGTTGAAGCTCTTGTCCAAAGGAACGTTGAAGTCCACACGGATAAGTGCGCGTTTGCCTTTGAAGTTGATGTCGTTGATGGTTTTCATACTTGAAAATTAAATACGGGATATTGGATTCTTGTTAAACGATGCAAGATACATGTTTCAGGATTCACGTTACAAGTGGTAACGCGAGATGGGTCCCCATTCGTCATTGTCATGGACGGCATGTGGTATACGCTTATGGTAGGGTATTTTGTCATTACCTGATGGAAGTTTAGCAAACGATTGTAAATGCTTTTTAATCCCCAAAACTGATACTCAACCCCTTGGCAGCCTGCACCAGGTAGGAGTCTTTCTTGACGAAACTGCATTCCCGGGTTGCATCCTCCAGTGGCACTGAGGTGATCTCGTTGTTTTGAAATGCTACCATGCGGCCAAACTTCTTTTCTTTGATCAGTTCGAAAGCCTTTACTCCAAAAAGCGTAGCCAGTACACGGTCAAATGCTACGGGCGTTCCTCCACGCTGTACATGTCCCAACACGGTTTCGCGTATCTCCGCTTTGCAGCCGGCATCTTTCAGCTGTTTGGAAAGCTGATAGGCTACACCACCCAGGCGTACATGTTCTGAACCTTTATCCCCAGCCGATGAAGTAATGGTGCCCTTCTTGGGCATGGCACCTTCCGCAATGACAATGTTGGCAAAGCCTTTTCCTTTTTTATAGCGCAGTTCAAGCCGCTTCACAAGCTTATGAATGTCGTATGGAATTTCAGGGATCAGACAGATCTCAGCACCACCGGCAATAGCGGTGTGCAAGGCAATCCACCCGGCATCGCGGCCCATTACTTCCATGATCATTACGCGATGATGACTCTCGGCCGTAGTGACCAGTTTATCAAAACTGTCTGTTGCAATTTGCACCGCCGTCTGAAATCCGAAGGTGACATCGGTAGCGGAGAGGTCATTGTCAATGGTTTTTGGTACCCCTATGATCGGAATTCCTTTATCGAACAATGCTTTGGAAATTTTTTGTGATCCATCTCCACCGATGTTGATGACCGCATCAAACTTTAATGCTTTCAGTTTCTTAACTAACTCATCTGACCGGTCGGTAAACGTAGTAGTGCCATCCGGATGATAAATGGGAAACTTGACCGGATTCGCTTTATTCGTTGTCTTCAGAATGGTGCCTCCCTTTACGTGGATTCCCTTTGTGCGGGAGCTGGTGAGGCGAATAATTTCCTGAGGTTCATTCAATACACCATTGAACGCTTCAATACTTCCATATACCTCCCAGTTCTTCTCTTTGCGTGCCCGCTTGGCGATACCCCGGATGACTGCATTTAACCCGGGACAGTCGCCACCACCGGTAAGCACCAATATTCGCTTTACTTTTTCCATGATTCGAATTTACTGTTTTTTAATCACCTGACCGGTGCAGGCAGACCATTGACAGCCGGCGACAGGCAAAATGAATAAGGAACTGAAAGAGGCTGAATATAAAAGTTTATAAATCATTCACTTTCTGTCTGGCTATTGTCAATGGCTTACCGCCTAGTTCCTTCTTCTACGGCAGCCGCTCTGCGCAGGCGATCATTAATGGCGCGCCCAATACCCACATCGGGTACCAGTTCGGCTATTACATGTTCGACTGGCATTTTATCGAACTCGCGTAAGGCAGCAAACAAATTTTGTGCGGCCTCTTCCACCTGGCCGGAAGGAGAGAGGATGATCTGGTACGGAAGCTGAAGATTACTTCGGAAGGAAAGGATTCCAAACTTCTTTCCTTGTTGCTGATAAAGTAACTCCTTCAGGTTACCAAGGATTACTTTCTTGGAAGGTGCATAATGACTTTTCATTTGGCCCGGTGCTTTGGGGTTGGACGAAGAGTGGGTTTCAATCTTCACCTTTCCAATGAGGCTTTCAATTTTCTCTGCACTTAACCCCCCCAGGCGATAGATAATGGCTTCCTCTCCTTCAAAACCAACAATGGTAGACTCTATGCCGATCGTGCATGCACCTCCATCTAATATGTATTTGATCTTGTTACCCAATTGTTCATTTACGTGCTGTGGCAATGTAGGGCTCACATAGCCAAAAGGATTGGCACTGGGTGCCGCCAGAGGAAAAGGCAGTGATGATAATAGCTCCCGTGTGAGTACATGATCAGGGCAACGAATACCAACGGTATCCAAACCGGAAGTGACCAAGTCAGGAATACTGCTCTTTCGTTTTAGTAATAACGTAAGAGGTCCTGGCCAGAAATGGTCAGCCAGTAGCTTTGCCTTGGCGGGTATCTCTTCTACGTAGTTTTGGGCATGTTCAATGTCGGCCACGTGTACAATCAACGGATCAAACTCCGGGCGGTTCTTCGTTGAAAAAATCTTTGCTATCGATGAAGAATCCAATGCATTACCGGCAAGGCCGTACACTGTTTCCGTTGGGATAGCGACCAGTTCTCCTTCTTCCAGCAAACGCCTGGCATAACCAACGTCTTTTCCAATTTCAGCCATAATCGATGTAAAACTAGTATATTATTTGCCACCAAATGGCAAAGGTACTAAGTTGCAGAGACAAACGGATTTCTATGAGCAACCGAACCCGATCTATTCTTAAAGCCATGGCAGTGATTGTTGTACTACTGTGCCTGACGATGCACATGCGCTGGGTAATCATTCCGGCGATCAGCGACTATACATTCTGGCTGATGATTACGGCCTTTGGCCTGCTGCTGATCAGCTCAAAGTAATTATTTCAGAGCAAGTGATTTATCACGCAGCCGCAGCAAGGATGGCTCGTCATTGAACGCAGCCAGTTCTTTGACATTGATCCATTGCACGTCATTTGATTCTTCACTGATCAACAGGGGGATGGTGTCATCCGCCTCCAGTAAGAAACGCAAATCGTAATGAAGATGCTCGGGTATTTCTTTCCTTGCGGGAATGACATGGATGTCCATATCAAAGATGCCCTCATGTAAAACAGAGAAGCCGGTTACACCCGTCTCTTCTTCGGCTTCACGAATAGCCACATTCATCACATTCTCTTCGCCATCGGCATGCCCACCGGGCTGAAGCCAGCGGTGAAGTTTAGCATGATGAACAAGTAAAACTTTTGACCGGTCTTCATTGACAATCCAGGCAGAACCCGTGATGTGCCCGGGGAAATGATCACGGTGAAAGCAACGTTCTTGTTTTAACAATTCCAGAAATTCAATACGGAAAAGTTCCTCTTCTTTAAACCGGGAAGAGTAGTTCATCAATGCTTTCGTAAGACCCTTGCGGTCGGTAATTGAATTTGCCAACGTTTATTGGATTACAATCGTCACTTTATTGAATTTCTGATCTTCCAGTTTGCCGATCAGTTCACCACCTCCGCTATTGTCCAGGTCGTCCTTGCGCGCAAGCACATAATAGGCAATACTTTTTAATGCCTTGAAGCGAACAACTCCTTTGTCATCCGTCAGTCCTTCTGCAACCGGATTTACTTCTTTTTTATAATCTTCTTCGTTCTCAAATAGCTTCACGGATACGTTGTTGACGGTATTCCCGGTATCATCACGAACAATAATGGTGAGTGATGTTTTGATTAACTGGGCGTGCAGATTAGTAAAGGTAAAAGTGAGCATAGCAACAATTCCGAATAACAATAACTTTTTCATGCGACTTAAAATTTATATTGAAATATAAATGCTTACCATTTTCATACCACTATGCACTTTCTGGTGCTGAAAGTGCAGGCAGGAAAATAAAGGCTGATCCAGAGATCAGCCTTGCGTAAAGGTAAGATTTGTAGAAATTTCTCCTATTATTTCTTTTAGTTTAAAAGAAGGCTATCGGGCCATTATATGTCATCCTGCCTGAATTTTATTTTTTAGGTGATGCAAGCCTCTCGTGTTAAAGAGTTACGGCAATAGCGCAGAAGGGGAGTGCTCATCGGTGATGAAGGTTGCAAGCTGCACTTAAGCGCTCTTGAATTAACAAAGTCTTTCAGGTTGAATACCTATAGCGAGAACGCTGATGTGGCCTGCCTACAGACAGATAACAAAAAAGGATCAGGCGTGTCTTACCTGATCCTTTTTACGAATGTTGAATTTAATGGCTTATCGAAGTAAGGATACTCCACCGCGCTGTTCCTGCTTGCCCAGGTCTGGACGGAAAGCACTCACATAGCGAATGACGTAAGCATACGTTCCTCCCGGAAGGATCGCATTTGAATTATTATAACCACCGTTCCATTTAAAATGACGATCATTCGACTGGAACACCATCTCACCCCAGCGATTGTAAATGAATATTTCAAAATCTTCGGTGATAAAGAAACTCAGTACAAAGAAATTGCGGTTGTCGACTACATTACTATTCGGACGGAACGCATTTGGTGCTACCAGTTTGGGGATACATTCATTGCGTACTTCGGTTTGGTCTTTCGCCTTGCAGGCAAATGTGTTGGTCAGCTCTACTTCGTAGATGCCGGCAAGTGTAGCCGTTAGCACACGATCGGTATAATTCAAAGCCCTATCATTCTGAAGCCAGTTATATGAAACAAAGGCCCCCGGATCAAGATCCACATGGTTGGTGGTTTCATCTTTGTTATCCGGATCGTTACAGATAATGACGCGATCAGGAAGATTCCCTACAGGAATGGGTGACTTGGCAATCGTTAATGAAGAACTGGCCGTACAGCTTCCCTTGGATATATCGACACGGTATGTGCCATTATCTGTTTGAGTAATGGAGGAAGTAGTCTGTCCTGCAATCGCTGTATTGTTGCGGAACCATGCATACGTTACACCGGTCGCCGTAGTTGCTGCGGTTAAAGTAAACGGCTGCCCATCTTCACACGGAGGAGTGGAGGTGAGCGAGGCGTTGATCGGGCCGTTGATCTGGAGGACAAGGTTATTAGTAGGGTAAGTACAGCCGTTTACCGTGTTAACAATGGTTACTCCGTAAGTATGACCGTTTTCTGCAGGGTCACTAATCGTTGTTACCTGGCCACCCAATGTAGGTTGAAATACCCCGTCTCTAAACCAACGGTAGGTATAATTGCCAGCTGGTGATACCGTAAGCGTAACTGAATTCTGACATGCATCACTTTGTGTTAGTACTGGAGTTACTGCATTATCAATGTCTACAGTTACATCTTGCGTATTAGGACATCCTGCCCCGGTTGGAGTGGCTATAACGGTGTAGGTAAATTGCCCCTGGCCAGGATTGATCTGAACAATAGCAGAAGTAGCTCCGCCTGTAATGTTTGGTCCTGTCCATGAATAAGTGGCAGGATCACCGGAGGCGGTAATTGTTGCAGGCGCGGTACAGATGTTTGGTGTAAGCACAACATTGATTGGAGTATCCGGAGTGATGGTTACGTTGCTAGTAGCAATACAGCCTGCATTATCATTGATTTGCACCGTATAGGTGCCTTGGCCTAATCCAGGTGAGGCATCGAAGTTTGTACTTGCCTGTGGTGTAGGACCTGTAATGATTGTTGCTCCTCTTGTGATTGTATAGGTTAATGGTGCTGTTCCGGTAGTTGCGACATTTACAATAACAGGATCACAGTTAGGTGTCTTTGGTGTTGCTGTTACAGCAATTGCACCATCCGTTAGCCCAATAGATTGAGAAATGGTGCAGCCCGAAACCTGATCCGAAACGACAGCCGAATAAGTGCCAGCCGCTTTACCCGGGTCTGTAAGGACAAATGGAGCCACATTATCGAACCCATTCAGATTTGTTCCAGGACCTGATAGGAAATAGGAATAAGGTCCTGTTGGTGGAGTAGTCGGATTGATTTGAAGCGTTATACTTCCGGTAGCAGATCCGCATGCACCGGTAGGGTCAACGCCTGTAAGTGAAAAAGAGGGAGATGCATTGATCGTGTAAGTCTTTGACTCATCAATAAAGCAAGTAGTAACCGGATCTGTAACCCTCACGGCATAGGTAAACACACCGGCAGAAGAAGTGGTTACCGGTTGAGTTTGTGTTGTGCTTGTATTTATCCCATCAATGGTCCATTGATAAGTATCACCTACGTTTAATGCATTTAAAGCAGGAGTATTTTCATTTTGGCAAATCGTAATATCCGGCCCCAGATCTAACTTAGGTCGATTGTCGACCACCATGAAGCTTCCATTGGTGGTACAACTATTGGCATCATTAACGGTTACAGTTACTATTCCCCGTTGACTGACCTGTATCGTTTCTGTTGTTGCTCCGGTTGACCATAGGTAGGTGAGGGCAGGTGCATTCGGTGGGTTGGCATCCAGGGTAACAGCTGTCGTACAAATGGGCGCTGCCGTACTTGGATCTGCGGGTGGATTGAAAATGGTCACATTCCTGGTAAGTGTAGTGTCTGCCGCACAGCGATTATGCAGTCGCAGGGAAATGGTATAAACACCTGCTGTGGTAAACAGGTACTTAAATGATTCTTCGGTGGAAGTGGCCATGACTGTACTACCCTGGCGAACCTGCCAGTTGAACTCATCGATCACGTCACGTGATGTTCCGCTGATGGTGGTGGAGTCATTCGTACATACACCCGCTACGTTAATAGATGGTCCACCCAATGCGTTGGAATTGATCTGAATGAAGTTCGGTAATCCAAGACGGCTATTGGTGCCTCCGGCCAAGGTAAAACCAGCTGCGTTGAAAGAACTTAATCGGGTGGTATCATCTACGGCAGCAATAGTACCTAATACAGTGCTTCCGTTGATGGCCATATAAATTTGTCCATCGGGGCCACGTTGCAATGCACCAAATTCGGAGGTGCCATTGATCACTTGTTTAAAGTGCGGTTGCTCCAGTGAGTCGATGGAGTATTCAAATAATTTGGAAGGACTTGGTGATCCTTTCACCGTAGCAAATACTTTATTTCCGCCTGGAGAGAATTCAATACCGTACACCTGTCCGCTGGGTTCTTTCAAATCGATTTTACGATAGTTGCCAATATGACCGGTGGAGTCATTGAGTTGAAACAATTCTACCAGGTTACTGGTGCCCGGTGTGGAAAGTGCTACTGCCAGGTTGTTACGTGGCCCAAGTTTCATATACCCTTCTCCGTTTTGTTGCGTAGTGAAGGTGTGGTCAGAGCCAATGCTTGAAAACACTGGTTCTCCGATACCGTTGGCAGAGACCGAATACGTACGAAATGTATTGTTACCCCATTCATGCACAATCAACCACTGGCCATTGGCGGTAAGCCGTTCTGTACTCTTGGAGAACAGCAATACATTTTTCTTCACTACGGCTCCCAATCCATTGTTTTGCTTCAAGTCAAAAAGGGAATAGCGTACTTCATTTTGAGAAGTACCATTGATGGCCTGTGTAGTGAAGATGTAGTACAATGTTTCATCACCTGTTACCGGGATAATAATGGCCGATTGAGAAGATGCAGGATCTCCACCAATGCCGGACTCAATCTGTACCTGATTTTTATTATAGACCTTGTCCCCATCGGTATAGAAAATCTGGGTACCGTTACGATCACAAACAATAGCACATCCTTCCGGTGCATCCATCGCACTTTCGCTTAGCGCTTTTGGCGGACTGAAATTGAAATCAATACCTGCCTTATTACCAAAATACCATTTGTTGAAGATCTGATCCTGCAAGCCATATTCTTTTACATTCACACCGGCATAGGCAGAACATCCCGAAGCATCGGTCACCACTACGTAGTAATATCCGGCAGAGTCAGGAGTAAGTGTTTGACCAATATCTCCATTCGACCAGGTGTAAGAAGTAGGAGTGCCTCCTGATGCCGTTACTTTGACAGAGAATTGTGTGGGCGATGAAGAGCCGCGTGGAGGAGGAAACTCATCGCGACAAGCGGTCGTATCCTGCACCAATTGAAGCTGTAACGGAAAAGCAGTAATTGTAACGGGTAGCGTCACACTATCCGTTTGCCCTTGATAGAAAGCTTTCAGTTGTACATTGAAAGTTCCTGCTTGCGCATAGGTATGAATTGGACTCCATGCGGTTGTATCTCTTCCATCTCCAAAGGTCCAGACTAAACTGTCCGCTGCAGGCTTCACATCAGGGAAAAACGTGGTAGGTGAGTTCTGACAGGTACCGATGAACGTGAAGTTTACTTTCAGATCAACCGTGTCGGGCGGAGCAAAACCAGGAAACTGCGTTCCTTTAAAATCGGTAGCCGAAAATAGTGATGTGGCATAAGCAGTCTTGGCAGCGACAGAGTCCGGATGAGTAATACGCCCGGTCAAAAATGGACCCCCATTTGAAGCCTGGTACAAATGATAAATGGTGCTGTCGGGTGCCAGCTGTAATCCGTAGCTGCGGAAAACAGGGGAAGGTAAAACAGAGGCTAATGTGGTAGTTTGATTCAATAAATCATATTGAAGCACATCTGCGTTAATACCGGTATCACCAAATCGGGAGAGATATAGAAATCTTCCTGAAGGGCTCCATTCGGTATCGTAAACCGATTGCTGGTTACTGCTATTGACACCGGAGTTGGAGATGACATTATCAAAAGAAAATACACCGGTAGTAGTATCAAAGTTCAGGATGATTGCATTCGTGTTTGGATCCTGAGGGGATACCACCAGTTTTTTAAGCTTTTCATTATAGGCGAAGTTAGCTGCGGTAATGGGCGCTACGCTTGGGCTGGTGGAAAGTGGAATGGTGGTAATGGTAGTAGTGAATGTGCCGGTGTAGCTCGCGGCATTAATTAAGGTGGCCGCATAATTTTGAGAATTTACCTGGTGGGTGAGCAGCCAGAAGTCTTCTCCATTGGAATGAGGTACCACGATCATCGCTTCAGACCGGTTTGATAAACCAGGTACGCCTGCTACTGTCCCTTCACCGGTACCTCGTGCCGGAGCAGGGAAAGCAGCATTGCCAAACTGCGCCATATCAATAACCAGGCGACTGACCGATCCGCCTGTCGTAAAATCGGCAGAGTTAGTGAAGATGAAATATTTATTCTTATTGCCCGGTATGGCAGACACAGCAACAGGTTGATTGGCGGCCGTATTTCCGGTAAGTCCACCAGTGCCGGGCATCAGTAAGTGATAGGCATCGTAGACCAGCACACCATCGGTATAAAAAAACAGATTGGCCGTAGCCGGATCAGTAGCAACGGCACTACCTCCTGCTCCAAACGGAATAGCTTTATTGGTAACGGTTTCTGGTGCATTGGTAGATCGGTTGAACCGGATACCGGTAGTGGAATTACCAAAGTACCAATTGTTTCGGGACAGGTTTTGTGCGAAGGCCTGCCCGGCCAGTAAAGCAAAGAAAAACAGCAGTAGATTTTGTTTATTCACCCCTTTTGTCGTGTTGTAAGTCATCATCACTTTCAAAAACCCAAAAATAAAACGCGCATTAGCCCCTAAAGTATATATTTTGATTCAAAATATCGTTAAGCTTCCCGACAGGTAACAGCCATTGGCGACCATTATTGTAATTCAACTTCGAATACCATTCTGTCGCTGCCGGTTTCTTTTATATGATCGAATAATAGTTTTAATTTGCTCTAATGGATTGGATAAAATACCCCATGAGGTTGTATGTATTAGTCGTCTTTTCAGGATTAATCCTTTTGGGTTCACATCCGGTAACTGCACAAGACCCACAATTCTCACAATTCTACGCAGCTCCTCTTTATCTGAACCCTGCCTTTGCAGGATCGACACAGCAGGGGCGTGCCGGATTGAACTATCGTAATCAGTGGCCCTCTATCGATGCCAATTTTACGACCATCTCTGCTTTTGCGGATTTTTACATTGAAGATAAGAACAGTGGGGTGGGGGCATTGCTTAGCCGCGATTACGTAAGCGCTGTTGGTATTCAGTCGATTAGCTTTGCTTTACAATATGCGTATCAGCTTCAACTGACCAAGGGGCTTGCCTTTCGCCCGGGTGTTCAGGTAGGTATTTATAACCGCTCGGTCAACTTTGGCCGTCTTACTTTTGGCGATCAGTTTGATCCGACCACAGGTGATCTTAATCCTACTACCGGGGAAGACCTAAGTGGTCAGAATAAATTTTTCCCTGATATTTCCATGGGGGGATTGTTCTATACTCCTAATGCCTGGCTGGGCTTTGCGGCTCATCATATCACTCAACCCAATCAATCTATTGTAGGTGGAGATGATAAGCTGCCCATGAAGTTATCGGGACATGCGGGGTGGAAATTTTATTTTAATCCAGGAGTGATGGGCAACGGGGTTTATTCGCGCAAGCAGGAGCGAAGTGTGGCTCCTACTGTTCAATACCGCCATCAGGGTGAGTTCGATCAGATGGATGTAGGGATGTATTTTACCTTCGAACCCATCATTTTAGGAACGTGGTACAGAGGTATTCCTTTTAAAAAGGTGAATGGCTTTGCCAACAATGAATCGATTGTGCTGCTGGTGGGGCTCACCATAAAAGGCGGATCAGACGCACGCCCAACGGTGCTTAACATCGGCTACAGCTATGACTATACCATCTCGCAGCTAGGCCCTGGCAGTGGCGGTGCCCACGAGTTCAGCCTGGTCTATTCCTGGCCTACACGTAATCCACGCAAGCCTTCCAAGGATAAGTTGATTATTCCTTGTCCTGATTTCTGATGCAGTTATCCGTTAATCGTTAAAAGTTAATCGTAGTATTGCGGATTGTTTTTGTTGTCAATTGTTCAATTGTCCAACCGTCAATTGAAAACAACACCAGAAAAATGATCAACGCCGGAATTAATAACGATTAACTTTTAACGGATAACGAAATAATATGCAGGTACGTCCAAAGAAATCGCTGGGTCAGCATTTTTTAAAAGATCTGAATATTGCCGAGCGGATTGTGGAGGCTTTGCATCTGAACCCTGCAAAAAACACCGTTCTGGAGATCGGCCCCGGTACCGGTGTACTCACCCAGTTTTTATCAAAGAAGGAAAACGTATCCCTTACGCTGAGCGAGGTGGACAGGGATTCCATTGAATACCTTAAAAAATATTATCCTTCATTAAAAGATCGTATTGTCGGTGATTTCCTCGAGCTGGAGCTAGATAAGCTCTTTCAGGAGCCCATTCACGTGATCGGAAATTTTCCTTACAACATTTCTTCCCAGATTTTTTTTAAAGCACTCGATCACAAAGACCAGGTGGTGCAGATCGTAGGTATGTTGCAAAAAGAGGTGGCCGAACGAATTGCGTCCAGGCATGGCAATAAAACCTACGGTATATTGAGTGTGTTGCTTCAGGCGTATTATGATATTGAGTATCTGTTCAAAGTGCCTCCCGGAGTTTTTAACCCACCTCCCAAAGTGATGTCAGCGGTTATTCGCATGACACGGAATGACAAAAAAGAACTGGGATGCGATGAGGTACTCTTTCGTAAAGTAGTAAAGCAAGGATTTAACAACAGGAGGAAAACATTGCGCAACGCACTGAAACCTCTAAATTTACCCGCTGAAATTTCAGCTCTTGAATTACTGGATAAAAGAGCGGAGCAGCTTGCCGTAAGTGATTTTATATCTCTCACCAACCTAATAGAGCAGTCGGGACATGGCGTTCGTTGAGTTTGAATTGAGCAAAGAGTTTCGCGATCGTTTTCAGCATGCCCTGGACGAACGGGACGGGCCGTTTATTTACGAAAGTCTTGATGGTGTCAATCCTGCTGACATTACCTCGCTGCTGTACGAATTCAACAGCGAAGAATCCAAGTATGTGCTTGATCTGCTTCCACTGGAAGTAAGAGCAAAGATCATCAACGACCTTGATCCGGACACACGCAAAACGTTTTTGAAAATCTACGAGCCGAAAGAGATTTCTGAGTTTGTGAACCTGCTGGACTCGGATGATGCTGCCGACATATTGAATGAACTCCCCATTAAAGACAGCGAGGAGATTCTTACCCTTCTGGATGCGGACCTCAAATCTCAGGTAATTGATTTGCTGCGGTACGATGAAAATGTAGCCGGTGGTCTGATGGCCAAAGAGTTAATAAAGGCCAACGTCAACTGGACCGTAGTACAATGCATTGATGAAATACGCAAGCAGGCCGAGAATGTAACAAAGTTCTATACCGTATACGTAGTGGATGACTGGGATAAGCTGCTGGGAAGAGTTTCATTGCAGCGATTGATCCTGACCGATACACGCACACTGGTCAAAGATATTTATGACGGTGATGAAGTGGTAGCGGTGGAGACTTACCTGGAGGATACGGAGGTGGCCGAGATCATGAAGAAGTATGATCTTGAATCAGTACCCGTAGTCAACACACAAGGGCAACTGGTTGGGCGCATCACTATTGATGACGTGGTGGATGTGATTACGGAGCAGGCAGAAGAAGAGCGCCAGATCATGTCAGGTATCACTGAAGACGTGGAGGAGGACGATAGTGTGTGGCGCAATACCCGTGCCCGCTTGCCCTGGTTATTGATAGGTGCAGTAGGAGGAATGATGAGCGCCCGTTTCATGGGACTGTTTGAAGGTGAGATTTCACGTATCGCGGCCATCGCATTTTTCATTCCGCTCATACAAGCTACCGGTGGTAATGTAGGTATTCAATCGTCTTCCTTGATTGTGCAAAGTCTGGTTAACCCATCTTTCGTGGAGGAAGGCCTTTTAAAAAGGTTAGGAAAAGTATTCAGCGTGGCGGTATTAAATGGGTTTTGCCTTTCGGTCATTGTATTTGGTGGCAATGCGCTTGTATTTGGTTACGATGGCCTTACCTGGGTCGTATCCATTGCCTTATTCTGTGTGGTGATATTTGCTTCATTTGTAGGCACGGTTACTCCTCTTATTCTGAATCGCTTTGGGTTTAATCCTGCGCTGGCCTCTGGTCCATTCATTACCACGACCAATGATTTGCTGGGGCTCGCCATCTATTTCCTTACTATTTCTATTCTTCTGTAAATCCACTTATATTAAAGGAATTACGGGCGTGTACAGTCCGATGTAATATCCACGCCAAGATTGACGAACAGAAGCGAATGAAGTAAGTAAATTTGTTTTCTCAATTAAGAAGTTGTTTGTATTTTAATGATTGATTTCTAAAGAATGTCACGGTTTAAGAAGTTTTCAAAGGGCGCAGTCGATTACTTTAATTATGTAATTGAAAAACCATTGCTCACTTCTTCCATGGTATTGATTGGAGTGATTATCCTGGTCATTGGCCTTAGCCTTAGGTATTACATCTATGAATTTGATACCTTCTGGCCACAGATACTGGCCGAAGCACACGGGATGATTTTTGACATTGCGATCATTGGTATACTTATACTGTGGCTGAATCAGAACGGAGAGATACGTCAGCGTATTCGTACGTATAAAGACGAGATTGATGACTTCCGTTTGTGGGAATCAGAAGAAGCGGCCTTTCGTACAGTAGGTAATCTCAAGCGCCTTAACCGTCATAAGATACATGAGATTAACCTGGTGAATTGCTACCTCGCACGCACCAATCTGAACTATGTTAACCTGAAGGCATCCAATATGAATTCAGCGAACATTTCCAATTCCTCGCTGATTGAAACCAACCTGGAGAATACGCGACTGAATCAAACCAATTTTGAAAATTCAAATCTGAACTCGGCCAATTTAAAATCGGCTTACGCAAGTGGGGCTAATTTTAAAGATGCTTTTTTAATCAAGGCACAGTTTGACGGCGCATTTCTAATCAAG
Organism: Flammeovirgaceae bacterium; assembly: GCA_023251155.1. GTDB lineage: Bacteria > Bacteroidota > Bacteroidia > Cytophagales > Cyclobacteriaceae > ELB16-189. Next base: position 21,588 of record JAHEZH010000091.1, read on the forward strand.
ACCAGTTTCAAGAATGCATTCTTAATGGAATCCAATTTACAAAACAGCTACCTGATGGGAGCTGATTTTGAAAATGCCAGTTTATATAAGGCGGACTTGCGGGGAGCAAAAGGGCTATCCGTGGAGCAGCTGTCAAAAGCAAAAACATTATACCTGGCGCGATTTGATGAAGAACTTATCGAGCAGATCAAGGTAAGTATTCCGGAATTGGTTGGTGGTTAACCTTTTGGAATAGTCATTTAAAAATATACCTTTGCATAACTAACAACGGTTTCGGCAACGAGATCGTTGTTTTCTTTTTAACCAACAAGATGATTACGAAACGAAGACATTACTTCATCCACTGCTCAACACCTTTGCGTAAGGCGGCAGGTTTCGCTTTGTTAAACACGGCCGGTACGGCACACTAATTATCATTCTAAATTTTAATCACCGATTGTCATGAGCAAGAAAATAGCGTATTACACTAAGGAAGGTTTGGAGAAGTTGAAAAACGAGTTGAGTACTTTGAAGTCGAAAGGCCGCTCTGATATTGCCAAGCAGATTGCCGAAGCCCGCGATAAAGGTGATTTGAGTGAAAATGCCGAATATGATGCCGCCAAAGATGCACAAGGGCACCTGGAGGCAAAGATCGCACAGCTGGAAGACCTGATGTCCAATGCACGTTTGCTGGATGAAGGAACATTGGATACATCGAAGGTGTCCATTTTTTCTAAAGTGACGATCAAGAATAAAAAAAACGGAGCTTCGTTCACCTACATGTTGGTATCTGAAGAAGAAGCAGACCTGAAAGCAATGAAGATAAGCACACAATCACCCATTGGGAAAGGATTGTTGGGTAAGGAAAAAGGGGATAGCGCGAAGATCAAAACCCCTGCAGGTGAAATTGAATTTGAAATTATCAATATCGGAGTTTAAGTTATGGCATCGGTCTTCACGAAGATAATCAACCGCGAGATTCCAGGTCATATTGTAGCCGAAGACGAACGCTTCATTGCGTTCCTGGACATTACCCCATTGGTGACTGGCCATACGTTGATAGTTCCTAAAAAAGAAGTGGATTACATTTTTGATATCGAAGATGATACCCTTGCTGCAATGAATGTGTTTGCCAAGAAGGTAGCACACGCGGTTAGGAAAGCTGTACCCTGCAAACGCATTGGTGTAGCGGTTATCGGATTGGAAGTGCCTCATGCGCACGTTCACCTTGTGCCAATGAACACGGTAAACGACATCAACTTCACGCAGCCCAAGATGAAGACCACGCAGGAAGAATTAGCACAAGTGGCCGAAAAAATCCGCGCGCAGTTTTAATTTACTACTGTATTAATAGATGGCTGACAAAAAGCAACGGACAACGCTTTGTGGTGAGTACTCTTTTGTCAATTGTACATTGTCAATTCAATAATCAGTCTACATAAAGTCGATATCCACATTCAACGGATAGCGCATCAGATAGTTCACGGCTTCCT
>JAHEZH010000218.1 GCA_023251155.1 Flammeovirgaceae bacterium
AAATAAAACAAAAGATCAACCGATCGTCTTGGTCTTGACATCCGCGGAGCAGTCACCTACTTTTGCTTCTCGACTGAAAAGAAAACTTTTGAGTGGCCCAATTATAGGGGGAGCTTACAGCTACATCAGCGGTGGCGGCTTGGAGGATTATAATGATGCGGAATTGACGCGTGGGCTGGAGTGAAAATAGATGAGGATAAGCGTTATTTGTAGCTATCCTCATTGTCATTTCATGGGTTTTAAAGTTTCTCGAACACTAATACAATTTTATTGAAATCAGCCGCTGCATTTACGACTTTTCTGAAATCCTCGTACCTCGATTGTGGTACATAAATCTCTTTGTAATATTCTTTTACAGCTATTTTTAGAACTGATTTTTCTATGCTGAACTGGGATGTGAACTGAAAAGGAACCTGATCACCCTTTTGGTAAAGCACATTCATATTTAATGCGTTCGCATTATTTATTTTGTATCCTTTCGGGATGTTAATGGAAATTTCCCGATTATAACTCCGGTTGTTGGGGTTCTCGATATCAGTAGATCTGTTTTCATCGCGGTATAATTCACTTTGAGGGCCAATTAACTCGCCCACTTTAAAAAGAACCTTGTTTCCTGCCACTTCCAGAAAATGCCCCGATGTGAAATTAGCGTCAATTTCAAACTTGGGTAATTCGTTTTGAGTGCTGGAAACGGCAGACCATTTTATTAAGTGGAGATCAGGAATGGTTTGGCGGAGAAGTTCCTCTATAAATTTGTCTTTTTGTTCTGTGTTCATCGCGCTATAGTAAAATGGTAAATAGGAAGCATCCGGGCCCAAGAAGACTAATTTCTGTTGAATGGTATTTGCCTCCATGGCTTCATCAAAGGATACCGTAATGATATGATCATTTTTATCTGAAGTATAGGGTAGTGGAGGTATTTCCTTTATTGATCCTATACCCGATTTTATTGAACCCACGGCTACGGGTTCGATAAACAAGCCTTTATGTGCTGTGAATTTTGCAGGAACTAAGGGATAGCGCAATTCATTCTCATTTGGTGATAGAAATCCATCCACCGATGGGAAGTAAAGCAGGAAATCACTCAGATAGGTCCATGAATCAAAACTCCCATCAAATTTCTTGATTTCGCGATTACAGGTGACTACGATCTGGCAGGGAATTTCATTCACACTAAATACGGAGTTGAATAATCGGAGTATTCCTTGTGTCGATGCCTGTTTATATTTCAATATATCCGGTATCGATTCGTATCCACCGGTATTACCTCTTTCGGTAATTGAAATAAGGTCTTTAATTTTGTCTTCGATGTTTTTTATACGCTTTACGGTTGGCCATTTCTTATCATCTCCCATTGAGTGAGCAAACCTGATTACTTGCTTCTCACTTTTTTCATCCAGCGAGGTAATGGCGCGATAATATGATTTAGCGGCATCGGTCCATGTATTTAATCGTGCTGTTGAGCGGGTATAGTTATAAGCAAGCTTCATCTCAACTCGTTTTCGATTAGCATCAAAAAAGGAGAATTTTTCCTGCGCCAAACCTAGAACTTTTGAAAATAGAGCCGAATAAATATTGCGATTATTGAGCGTGTCGGAATTTATTTTGACGGTATCAAAATAGACCTTAAATGCAAATGCAAGTTTCTTTGGGCAGGACAGCTGCAACGTACCTGTCTTTATAGGCATCTCAAACTGAAAGTAGGCAGTCTCCCAGGAAGACCATTTCTTCTTTAATGTATAGAAATATTCCAGTTCGCTATCCGGTTCTATTCCTTCAATGGCAAATATTTTATAAGAGTTGTTGGATTGTTCATCTTTTATTTCCTTCAGATTACTCTCATCAAATACCGTTACCTTTCCACTCACGCTGATTGAACGTGCTTTGATATTGACTAATTCCAATACATTGTTCATGGAAATGTAAATCCGGTTATGACGTTGTATCGCTTCTGAATTGGTTACCCGCGTAATTCGATGTTCGGTGAAGTAAAAAATAAGTACATCATTTTCCCATTCATAATGATATTCCTTATGGTATTTAAGTAAATACTCATTGTATTCTTTCTCTTTTTCAGATAGCGTATATCGTTTTCTGTCCTTTTGCCATTCGTAGGGCTTCAAATCATTTGCCGATGCAAACAGGCTGATTGTGCAGATAAGTAGGGTAAGTTGTAATTTCATTTACTTTTTTTCAAAAGGATCGTTTCTTTATATGCTTTACTCAAATTGCGGATCGATTCATTCCAATCACTAAATGATTCAGGTGTTAACATCAGGAAATGCTTACTTATCTTGCGGTAGAGAATAACTGAATTTCCATTGATGGAATAGCTGATTTTATAGTCAATGTTTTTGCCTTCGGATGTCATGCCGGATGGTAGGTGGTCTACAGAATACCCTTCAGGAATAGTGAATACGTAGACATCATCATAGCTCATTTGGTGTGAATTTTCTATTGGTAATTTTCTTCCGGCCGGGATGAAGTTGTTGAATAGTGGCTTGGATAGATTCAGATTAATGTATAACTCATTGTCAACCGAGTTTACATAGTCACCTATGCGAAACTGATAATCGATGGCCAGGGGTATGTCTTTTTCATGAAGATGTGAAATAAAGTAAGCGTCAAGGTAAAATTTATTATTTCCTTTTTTTAGGTAGCTCACAATATTGTCTTTCTTTGATTCTTCTATTGTTTTATCGAGTGCATAACTTGCATTTACTTTCTCGTATCCTGTAAATCGTGCTACACCTTTGCCAACGAGTAATTTGTTTTCTATATGAACCTGTACCGAATCTTTCCGCAGGTTTTGTGACGAAGCAATTCCTGGAACAACGTGCACCTCATACCCGAAAGGCAATGCAATTAATGCTTCCTTTTCCTGGATCATTGAACTTGGTAGTCCTAACCGGGTATAATTACCAGTAGCATCGAGGAAATAGTACTTTTTTTGCTCATCAATGTAAGTCGCAATCATGTGATTATCGACAAGGGGAGTGGGGAGCGTAGAATATTTATAGGGTAAATTTCGGGTCCCAATCCAGGTGTAATACGATTTTACCCCTGCCACTTTTAGCATACCGACTATCAAGCTGGCCATGTCTTTACAATCGCCATACCGCTTTTCAAAAATATAGTTTGGTGTATGAGGAATGAGACCTCTCATCCCATCTTCAAATGCAATGTACCGGATGTGATCCTGCACCCAGTAAAATATTTTTTTTACAATGTCGATTTCCTTATCTGATGGATTTATCAATGCATGAACCACTGAATCCAATTCAGACGAAGGAGTTTCATCCAACCCACTCACCGTAAGCTGATAGCTTTTGTAGAGATCGTCTACGTCAGAAAGTAGTTTACGGGATCCATTCTTGGTAGGATACGACTTGATGTAATAAGCAATGTGCGGAAGATAGTAATTGGGTGCCGGGCTATCTTCTTCGCCATTGGGAGAACGGAAGTTTTCGGCATTCCATTCATAATAAGTGTACGAACCTTTTGTGTACTGACTGAATTTAATTGATTGGTTGGGGTCGTTAAAGATTTCATGAGCGATTACAATTCCTTTCCCTACTTTAATGGTAAATGTACTTTTCGCCATTGGTAGAAAACTTGAAAAGAAATAGCTGGGCAGAAATTTCGGATCTCTGTAAACTTCTTTATAGCTCCATGATACATGGTTGCCTTCTTTACATCCTGGTATAGAGATAGGATAAAAATAGGAGTCATCATAAAAGACGGAGTGATCATCTTCCCTTTTTTTGGTCACCGCCGGCATCTTTATTTCTTTCGATCTTCCTTTTTCAGTGACTGTTGCTTTTACTTCCAGATTTTCTATTTCCTGAAAATACGATCCATATACCCGCCACCCAGGAGGTGTGGGTTGATCCTTTAAAAAAACAATGGTTTCGTTGAGCAGTGCTTCACAGCGAAGGGAATCTCCTTCCATAGAAAGAGTGACTTGTTTTGATCGTTCAGTATATACTCCGATATCATCTGGGTAGGTCGCTTTGTATTTTTGAATAGCTTCAACGGATTGACTCCAGCCATGTGCGGATACACAAACCGAAATGAGAATTATGAAGTTTTTCATTGGAATTTTAATCTACTGGAATACCACTCCTGAATAATTGTGAGCCCGTATTTTTTCCGTTAGAGAAGTACTCCACCTTTCCATTAAGTTCTCCTCCCAGGTAGGGTTCTTTTCTTGAGAGATTTCCATTGCTATCATAATACTCCCAGGTGCCAGTAGCGAGATCGTCTTTAAAGGTTCCTTTTTCTTTTAGCTTTCCATCCGGATAGTATTCTATACTTTCACCTTCGTTCATTCCATTTTTGTAGTGCGTTTGCTTCTGTATTTTTCCTGATGGAAAATAAATCGTACGTTCCTTATCGTATTCACCGTTTTTATAGTATTCACTAACAGCCACTTTCCCGTTTGGAAAATAACTCACCAGATTTTCATTTCCAGTGAAGGGGAGCCAGTCAGAGAGCTTACCCTCTTTGTCATAAAGTCGATACGCAATCAGATCTCCTGTATGGTATTTTTTGTATAAGACAATTTTTCCATCAAGAGCAATAATTTGTGATTCACCATGTTTAATATCTCCAGAATAATTAATGGTGCTTGAGATTTGTCCCCCCGGGTAGTAATAAGTCCAGATACTGTCTCTTCCACCCTGAAGGTATTTACCTTCACTGTATTTGTTCCCGTTATCATAATACCATTTCCATTCTCCTGTAGCGAGGCCATCTTCGTAAAAACCAGTTCCTTCTACCTTGCCATCAGAAAAACAGGTTGTGTATTTTCCTGTTCGTCCATCATTGACAAAGCTATCTGATTTATACGTTTTACCATTAGATAGAATGACTTGAGTTTGTCCATTCCATTCCCGGCAAAGTAAAACTGCTTGTTGGGCAATCTTACCTGATTGATACTTTTGAGTAATTGTGAGTTGATTGGGCTCAGTAACAGTTGCCTCTGAAGAGGCGATGCCATCCTGATTATAGTAGGTAACCATTTTTATTTTTCCCTCCTCATCGAATTCTATTTTAGAAGAAAGTTTCCCATCCTCGTTGTACGTTAGTGTATATCCTACCTGAGTGTCATCAAGAAAATACGAGTCAGATTCAAGAGTACCCTCAGTATGGTAAGTGTACCATTTCTGCTGCTTTTGGTTCTGAACATACCATCCCGAAGTTTTTAATTTTCCATTTTTTCCATATTCCTTATATAGTCCGTCCAGTTTCCCTTCCGTATAATTCGATTCAATTTTTAAGTTTCCATTCTCGTGATACTCTGTGTATTTCCCTTCCAGAAGGCCATTACGATAATCATTAACAGATTGAACGTTGCCATGGCGATAGAAGTATTTCCATGTCCCGCTACGTTCTCCTTTGAGATATCTTAACTCAACACGCACTTCTCCCGTGGAAAAATAACCCTTTCCTTCAAAGGTTCCTTCCGTATTTCCCAACGCTGAAATTTCCTTACCATTTTTATCATAATACGTAAGGCTGATTACAGCATCCTTTTTTGATCGTAGTGAATAATGAAGCTTACCCTCGTCATAATAATACTCATCGGCATCAAAATCGCCTTGATCTCCATAGATGATTTTCTCCTCCAGTTCTCCATTCTTATTGTAGGTATCCCATTGCCCAATGGCTTTATCACCAACAAAACTTCCTTTTTTTCTTAGTCTGCCATTCTCATGATAATAGGTCCATACACCGTTTGCTTTTCCGTTCTCGTAATTACCGGTAGAATTTATCTTCCCATTCCAGTAGTAAGAGGTATACTTTTCTGAAGGTTTACCATTTACCAACTCCTCTTCCGCCATTTTTATTCCACTTTCATACCATTCAATGAACCTTCCATGCAGGCTGTCCTCTTTATATGAAAATTCGGTGCTTAACTTTCCATTAGGGTAATATGCTTTGCCTGGGCCTTCTCTTTTTCCTTCTTTATTATAATTTCGGTTTTCTTTCAATGCTCCGCATAGATAAAATAATTCGTAAGGGCCTACAATGCCTTTATTCTTCAAAATGTATTTTGACCGTAACCCGCCTTCCGTGTTAAATGATATGATTTCGTCTGTGTCGTAGTTTTCTATACTGGTAGCTATTCCACTATCATTAAAGTAATTCCAGGTACCGGTCTTTTCATCTTGCTGATAATTGCCATCCGCTATTCGCACACCATTTTCTGCATAATAATACCATTTACCAATTCTGTTTCCTTGGGCGTCTTTATCTCCAATGCTTTCAATGTGCCCGTCATTATGGTAGGAACAAGCTACCGGGTTTTTATATCCCCAGCTTGCGGGAAGAGTTCTCTTGGCCCTAAGCTGATTCAGGGCGGTATTTGTTTTGTCGTAGAAAGGTTGGTATAATTTTTTGTTTTTCTCTTTCCATTGTGTTACCTGTTTGATAGTGGTGGATTCAAGCAAATGGTAAATGAAGATTTCCTGCATATTGGCCTTGATCAGATCCTTGTAAATGGTTACATAGAATTTTACCCACGGATTGTTCTTGTCGTATTCCTGACCGCTAATTTGTTCGAACAGTAACTGATATTGTTTTACAATCCCTGCATCAATGGGGATTTTGGTTTTATAGCCGGGATCAAAAGTAATTTTTGAACGGATGATTTCATTCAGTTTAGCAAAAGGATTATCCGGGGTGGTCTCAATGGATCCTTCATCCGTAATTTCATTTTTGACAAAACGTTCTAACAACTGTAATTGCCTGTTTGCCTGATTATTTATAGCAAGGTATAGCCCCATAGCAAACATACCTTCCGCTTTGTCGCCCCTGCGCATGGCAAGCTCTGCCAGGTACAAATGCGCTCCTGATAAGTAAGGAGCAAGATCAAGCGATTTGAAGAACTGTTCTTCCGCTTCAGCGTATTTATTCTCCTGATAAAGAATAACTCCATGACGGAAGACCAGAACAAAATCCAGAGGAAATTCCTTTTTTGCTTCATTAAGTAATGCGTAAGCGCGATCATATTTCCCTTGCGAACTCAGTGCCCGAGCGAATGTATTGTAAAGTTGAGCACGATAAGGAGAAGGCTGGGCCATGCCTTTCTCAGATGCCAGCACGGCCTCCGCGTATTGCTTATTTTCATAGTAAGCTTTTGCTAACTCGGATAATGAGTAATAATAATTGGTGTCACGGGGATCAATACGGTGGAGCTCTTTGATAGCCAGATCAAAACGACCCGAGTCATACCATTTTTTAGCTGATGATATGCTTTTGCCGGAGTTAACTAATGAATCAATCTGGGCATTGCTTAAGGAACTAAAAAAAATAAGCAAACAGGAAATCAAGATAAATCGGTTGAGGAAGCTAAACATTTTGGGGTAGATTTTACTGTTGAAAACGAAGTTAGGTATTGCAAACTTAATCGATCCAGCGAGTTTAGCTAATGATTAAACCAAGATTTTAATGTATTTTTTTTAAGAGTTCGGAAAGTTTTTAGGGTTCATTTGGTGGTGTTCATGTAATATTTTGTAATTCCCCGAAAAAAGTAAAGGCCGCATTGCTACGGCCTTTACTTTTTTCTCCACGTTCAATTAGTTTATAATCTGCACCGAGCTGGTAGAATCTTTTTTGAAATGGATCTGGTTTACGTTTTGTAACCTCAGGTCAGAATCATTTTTTATGGTACCGTTGAATTCGAAAACATCCCCTTGTATATAAACTTCGGAATGATTCAGGTCGGCTTCCAGTTTGTTCGCCACATCACCATTATAAGAAATGTAGGAATCGATAGCCGAAATACGAAGATGGCTCAGGTGGAGCTCCGAGGTGACATACAGCCGACTTTCATTTAAACTCAATACCAGCGATTTTCCATCGAAGTCATCAATAGAAAACGTGGAGTGATCGGCACGTATTGTTTTCAGCAGCTGTGCATCTTTTAATTTAATGACGGCATGCAGGTTATTCCCGTTCTCTCCGAAAGCGACCTGGTCAATGAATAACGTATCTGCTGATTGGTGAAATTTTACTCTTGGTGCCGATTCGTTTTTATTTCGAAACACTTGAAAGGACAGGGAGTCGCTCTTTTCGATAGCTATGTTAATGGATTCGCGGATCACCAGTACCTGGAAAGGTTGAAGAGTTGCGTTCACTTCCCTCACCGTATTGGGTGAGTAGTGCGTCTTCCCATCGTGCAGTTTTCCAAACAATCTCAACTCCAGCGCCCCTGCTATAATGAGAATAGAGAAACTGCCCATGATAGAAAATAATATAATGTTGCCTGTTTTCATGTATTACGAATTGAGTTGTTCTAAATGTTTTTTCAGATCGGAAGAAGTGATGCCCAGCAGAGAAGCTTGCTTGATAAAACCAGGTAATACATCGCGAAAGAATTCTTCTTTCTTGCGTTCCATGATTTTGTTTCGTGCCTCTACGTTCACAAAATATCCGATACCTCTTTTGTTTTCGATGATGTCTGCGCTTTGCAATTCGTTGTAGGTTCTCATAATGGTATTTGGATTTACTCCCATGTCGGCCGCCAGCTCTCGCACAGACGGAATTTTTTCTCCGGGTGCCAGTAGTCCGTTGGCAATCTGATCAGTAAGTGAATCAGCAATCTGAAGAAAGATGCTTTTGTTATTATTAAATTCCATCTCAGGCCTCCTTTTC
>JAHEZH010000092.1:0-16558 GCA_023251155.1 Flammeovirgaceae bacterium
GTGGTTTTGAATCTACTGTGCGTCTGGCGAAAAGTTCACCCGATATGTGGGCACCTATCTTTGAACAGAACCTGGAGTATCTAAGTCAGGCGTTATTGGAATACATCATGCACCTGCAGAAGTTTCATTACCACCTGCAGAAGCGCGACACCAAAGAGCTGCATCGCATACTCACTAAAGCAAACGATATACGCGCCGTGCTGGACGGCATTCAGATAAAAAAACAACAAAAGGAAAACAGTATAACTAAATAATTCAGAGCTTTACAATCATCTATCATTATGAAAAAGGGATTTCAAATCGACTCCATCACGAAGCACCTTGGCATCACCAAGCCGTTAATCATCAGCGGGCCATGCAGTGCTGAAACAGAAGAACAGACCGTAGCTACTGCCAAGCAGATTGCGGCTACAGGTAAAGTGCACGCACTGCGTGCCGGTATCTGGAAACCACGCACTCGCCCAGGCCAATACGAAGGTGCCGGGGAAGAAGGATTGAAGTGGCTGGTACAAGCTAAAAAAGAAACCGGATTACCGATCACTACGGAAGTAGCAAATGCCGCTCACGTAGAAGCGTGCTTGAAAGCAGGGGTGGATATTCTTTGGATCGGTGCCCGCACTACCGTGAATCCGTTTTCTGTACAGGAAGTGGCCGATGCACTGAAAGGTGTTGACATCCCGGTGATGGTGAAAAACCCGATCAACCCCGATGTTGAATTGTGGATCGGAGCTTTCGAAAGATTGAGTCGTGCCGGTATTACCAAAATGGCGGCCATACACCGAGGGTTCTCTTCCTTCGAGAAAGGACCTTTCCGTAATGCTCCCATGTGGGATCTGGCCATTGAATTGAAAACCAAATTACCTGAGTTGGAAATGATTTGTGATCCCAGTCACATCTCAGGTAATCGTGAGTTGATTGCCATGGTATCTCAGAAAGCACTGGATCTGGACATGAGTGGTCTGATGATTGAAAGCCATATCAACCCGGATGCTGCATGGAGCGATGCGAAACAACAAATCACACCCGCTACCCTGGCTAAGGTAATTGACAGCTTAGTAGTCAGAACCGTTTCTTCTGATAACAAAACATTCAAAGATACATTGAGTGTATTGCGTGATCAGATCGATCAGCTGGACGATGAAATCATGCAGAAGCTTTCTTCACGTATGAAGATATCCGAGAAGATCGGTCAGTACAAGAAAGAAAACAACGTCACCATCCTCCAGGTAAACCGCTGGGAAGAAATCGTACAAACCCGCGTGAATCTTGGAAAAGCGATGGGATTGGATGAAGGGTTTACGCGTGATTTCCTCCGCCTGCTGCACCATGAGTCTATTCAAGTGCAGACGAAGGTGATGAATAAGGAAGAAGCGAAAGTATAGTTTCAAGTTATTCGTTAAAAGTTAATAGTTAACCGGGCTTTACGTTTAACTATTAACTTTTAATTATTAAACTCTATTTACTTTCTCCTGCCGGGTCATTCACATCATCGGTCGTTACGTAGTTAATCAGGATAAACGTAACGAGCAGACCAGAGAACACTCCTTCCAGCAATACAATAAAAGCGATCATGTAGGGATTAAGAAAACGCCCCATGGTTTCATTCTCCACGATGGATTGCATCAGCGAAGGATCAAGCATCAGATAAACAAACATAAAGGCAGCAAAGATGGCCGAAGCCACTGCTCCCGTAGCCACACCGGTTACCAATGCACGAAAGTAATTCAGGTGATCTTCATGGGTCTGTTTGAATTTCTTGATGGCGTAGTAAATACCCGCCACCAGAATAAACAGGTTGAGCAAGCGCAGCTCAATGTGGTTGCCGTAACCAATCAGCCTCATAAAAACAAAAAAGGCGATCAGCCCTCCTGCTATTTTCAAACCATAATTTTCAGGAATGCGATTAGGATTAGTGAATAAACTCATACTGCTCTCTGGTTTAGTGTGATCGAATATTTGATTTTTCCGGAAGAATTGCAAACGTTTTCGATGTTAGTTTAAAACCGGGCGACCAAAAGCGTATACTGTTGCTTAAAAAGCGGGTTATCATTTAGATTTACATCTATGACATTCACTCAATTCAAAGAATCGCTGCAACAGGCCACACCTCCATCGCTGAACGTACTTCTGCTTTCGCTATGGCACGATGGCAAAGGGGATTGGGAAAAGGCACATGATCTCGTTAACGACCTCGAAGGCAAAGACGCTGCCTGGGTGCATGCCTACCTCCACCGCAAAGAAGGAGATCAGTCCAATGCTTCGTACTGGTATCATCGCGCTAAAGCGAATAAACCAAACTATTCCCTGGAGCAAGAGTGGGAAGAGATTGTGATCGAACTATTGAAGACGTGATGTCAGCATATCATATTATCGCACATCACCATTAATAAACCAATTTACATCTTCAACAAAAACTACTTATTAAGTCCTTGCGTAATTGTCTTTCTCATAAATCTACTATACTCGGTTTCTTTGCCTTTTGAATTTAAATATTCAAAACCCAAAGTTTCTAAATCACCCATAACAAATCCCCTTTCAATACGATTGGCCTCCGGATTAGATTTTAACCGTATCACTTTATCCATCCATTTATGATACGTATAAGTCACACTAAATCCATTTTTATGAAAATCGCTCTTGCTCTTAAAATCTATCAATTCATTTAGTAGACTTTTGATTTCATCAACTTCATTTGAACCACTTACTTCTTCTCTTGTCGACTTTTTACTCTCTAAATTCCATGTCTTCTTCCTTTTTTGATAAGCCAATTCCTTAAGCTCATTTAGGCTATCCACTTTCATTACAAATTTTCGAGACTCTAGGTATTTTTCATCTGTTTCGCTTAAAAGATAGAACTGCAACTTAGCTTCGTTATATCTTCCAGTTTCATAAAGCTTTACAGCATTATCAAACAACTGCTTCTTTTCGGCTATTGATATCTCCACTAATCTTTTTTGGCCATCTGAGTAATACTCATCTTTCAATTCAATTAATCTGTAGTGTTGTTTCGCTTCTTCAAAATTTCTTTTTCTAAAAGCCTCTTCTCCTTTCTTATATTCATTAGAGCAACCTAATATCATAACAAAAGAAACAAAAGCTATAAAGATTCTCATGACACTCAAATGTTACTTATACGTAAACCCAAGCTTATCCAATCCCTGCTGCACTTCCGGAGCTGACATGAATAATTTCCAGAGAAGACCTGTACGTTCGTTTTCCATCATCACTACAATCGGGCCTTGATCGATAGCCAGGTACCATGGCTTGCACCAATCATAATGTACACTGAAGCCATCATAGAATCCATAAGGACCAAACGTTTTCTCTCCCAGATCAAAATAGAAATGTTTCATGGCTTGCATACTTTCCTTTGGTGTATAAGGGAAAGAAGACAATGCCGCTGATGGTGTGATCACTCCCATATCCTCGCCAGGACTATGTGCTGCATAAAACTTTACCGAGTACCCGGCCGTCAATCCCCAGCTATCAGGACCATAATCTTTATAGTGCTTGGGGTTTTCAATACAATACTGGCGGTTGATTAACGTATGATTCACGTTATGGGTCCAGTAGTCCGCGTAGCGGTCTTTCAACTTGCGTGGATCAAGACCTAAGTAAGAATAGTGCGACCAGAAGAGCGGCCCGCCAAATTGCTGCGCACCGTTGTGTTTCAAATCCAGATGATACCCATATTGCTGATGGGTTGAATCATTTTTGATTCCCCCTTTGCGCGCCCAGCCTTCGTGATATACTTCAGCAGGGATGGTATGTGTGGGCGATGCGGCGGCCAATACATACATGATCAGGCATTCATTATATCCCTCCACCGGAAAGTTCATCACCCATTGCTTGTCGGGCGACCAGTGCCAGTACAATACATTCTTTCCACCGTTGCGATACCAGTCCCACTCTACTCCTTTCCATAGTGCATCAATCCTGGCGGCCAGTGCCTTCTCTTGAGCATTACCGTCTTTGAAATATTCACGTACACAAATCAAACCTTGTACAAGAAAAGCAGTCTCTACCAGATCGCCTCCATTATCATTGGCACCAAAAGGTTTCACTTTTCCTGTTTCGCCATTCATCCAATGGGGCCAGGCACCATGAAAGCGATCTGCTTTGGCAAGAAAATCAGTGAGCTTCTCAAAGCGCTTCACTCCTTCTTCACGGGTGATGAACTTACGTTCGATTCCCACCAGAATGGCCATCACACCAAAGCCCGTTCCACCTGTGGTGACAATATTCTTATCATTGTCCGGATAATCATTATCGACATGAAATCGCTCACGTGCAGCACCAGACGTGGGTTCTGCACCCTCCCAGAAATATTGAAATGTTTTGTATTGTACCAGCGTGAACAATGAATCATCACTGATGTGGTCTTTCTTCGCTTCTTCTTTTACTGATGGCTTTGGTGAGCAGCCAATAATACTTACCGACACTACAGCCAGTAGCAAAACTACTTTCGTAATCACCGCTTTATTCATTCTGTTCATATTCATGATCGCGTGCCTTTTGAGTTTTCTCCCGCCAAAGTAACAATTCTTCCTTTCGTTTCTTCAATTCTTCTTCAGTAGGTTTATAATTGATCAGTGATTTTAAATCGGGTTGACCGGCATCTACCCAGGCCGTGTACCAGATACTTCCGGTCATTTTAATACTGGCTCTGAATTGCCGCTCTACCATGCCATGTAATAGCTGGTGATAGTGTCGTGCATATTCCTCTGAAACCACTTTTACGGTCAGCCTTCCTTTCGTTTCAAAACTGAATTTCTTACTTCCCTCTTTTTCAAAAAGCTGTTTTTCAATTAGCAGTACTGAGTCCTTTTTCTGCGAAGTAATGATGATCGCTTCCCATATGGCCAGCTGTACATTTTTTATATACTGCGCTTTACCCACAAAAAAATCATACTGACCAAAATACAGTTCCGGTAAACGCGACTCCCAGAAACCATGAATGCCGGATTGCCCCGTCTTCTGTCCATCATAATTACGGGTTGTATGCAAAGGCACGTAAGCATCGGAAACATAATGCCCTAATTCGGCTGATACTTTTAATATGCGATCGGTATCTTTGAGAAGAAAAGCTTCTTTCAACTGGAAGTACATGCGATATACCTGCCACGGCAAAATGCCATGTGCTTTCAACGAATCTTCACCATATTTCGCGACCGCGTCATTCCAATAACGGGGAAGTTTGTAAACGGCACTGTCACCATAATCATCCAGATCGATGTAATGTCTGGGTGCTTCACCGGGTACAGCATAACGTCTTCGGTCGGGATTTACAGCGGCTTCCGTCAGGTATTGAATATTCTTTTTGTAGAAGCCAATCATCTCGGAAGGCAGGATAAAAACAGCGAGACGATTGATTTTCTGATGTGCAAAAAATCCCCAGCCGGAACAAACTAAAAATACCGCTCCGGCCAAAATCATTTTTGAGAATCGATGCATGCCGCTTATCTTTCCTTTTTCACTCCTTCTCTAATTTAAAAAATAATGAATAGCCGACTGATTATTGCACTACTATTTATTTCACTCACTGTTTTCGCTAACGACCCTTATCCAAAAAATAACAACATCGATATACGTCATTATCTTTTTCAACTGGAAGTAAACGACTCTACCGATGTATTGAGCGGACGTGCTTCGGTCACTGTGCTTTTCAAAAAATCCATTACCGAATTTGAGCTGGATCTGGCAGGAAAAAGCAACAATGGAAAAGGAATGACGGTGAGCCGTGTTTCTATTCAACAACAGCCTTTGCAATTCACACACCAAAACAATCGTCTCAAAATAACACTGGTCAATGCGCCTGCTGCGGGCGAAGAGCAAGTGATTGTGATTGACTATGCAGGCATACCTGAAGATGGATTGATCATCGGTAAAAATAAATTTAACGATCGCACTTTCTTTGGTGACAACTGGCCTGACCGGGGGCATTACTGGCTGCCTGCTATTGATCATCCTTCCGATAAGGCACGAGTTGATTTCATTATCATCGCTCCAGAGCATTACCAGGTGGTGGCTACAGGAAAATGGATGGAAGAAAGCAATCTGCCAAAGCAGCGTAAACTCACCCACTGGAAAGAAGCCGTTGATGTGCCGGTGAAGGTGATGACCATTGGTATCGCTCGCTTTGCTGTTCAACTTACCGGTGAAACCGGAGGTGTACCTGTTACCACGTGGGTATATCCGCAAAACAGGGAAGAGGGTTTTGTCGATTTCGCAGTAGCCCCCAGAGTGCTTGCTTTCTTTCAGCAATACATCGGACCCTACTCGTATGAAAAGCTGGCGCACGTACAGTCAAAGACACGCTGGGGCGGATTGGAAAATGCCAGCAACATTTTCTACTTCGAAAATTCAGTGACCGGAAAAAATGAACACGAAGGATTGATTGCCCATGAAACGGCTCACCAATGGTTTGGTAACTCTGCCTCAGAGAAAGACTGGCATCATGCCTGGCTGAGCGAAGGCTTCGCTACTTACTTTACCGACCTGTATCTGGAAGATGCTTATGGCAACGAACGACTGGTGAACGAACTAAAGAAGCAACGCCACGAGGTAACGGATTATTACAAAAAGAACAAAGATGCGATTGTGGACACTACCATCACTAATATCAGTAAAGTACTCAGCACCAATACCTATCAAAAAGCAGGATGGGTGCTGCACATGCTACGGCAGGAAATCGGCAATGAACAATTTCATAAAACGATCCGCGAATACTATGCAAAGTACCAGAACAGCAACGCGCTCACCATTGATTTTCAAAAAATAGCAGAAGCAAATGCTGGTCGGAGTCTGGGCTTCTTCTTTGATCAGTGGCTTTTTAAAAGTGGTCACCCCCACCTGAGCTGCTCATGGAGCTTTGATGCTAAAACCAAAGAGGTAGTGCTGCGTGTAGATCAGATTCAAAACGGTATCGCCTTTAAGACCCCGCTTGAGCTAGGGCTGAATGGTACCATACATACGGTGATGCTGGACAAGAAAAACCAGCAATTCCGGCTTCCGGTGGCCGCAGCCCCCAAAGAGATGGTGCTTGACCCCAACACGAAGTTGCTTTTTGAGGGCGAAATCAAAGGTAAATGATGTTTTTGAGGGATATCTTCACAAAGGGTTTTGCAGATTAATTGAAAGCATTATTTTTGCATTCCTTTTCAAAAAAGAATCATGGCAAATCATAAATCAGCGGAAAAAAGAATCCGTGCAAATGAAACGAAACGTGTAAGAAACCGCTACCAGGCTAAAACTACACGTACTTCTGTTAAGAAATTGGTAGGTACTACCAAGAAGGATGAAGCTCAGGCTCTTCTTAAAGAAGTATCAGGAATGATCGATAAATTGGCTAAGAAGAACGTAATTCATTGGAAGAAAGCAGCTAACCAGAAGTCAAAACTGGCTAAGCGTGTAAACAAGCTGGCTTAATCCACTCACATACATTTTTATTTTTCCCTTCATACCTTCGGGTGTGAAGGGTTTTTTTATTGTCTGGAATGTCCACCCAAAGGCATCGTTTTATCTTAAAAAAGAGGAATGACTAAAAAAATGAGTACATCATGCTAAAATATTGAGCAAAATCTTTTAATTTCATTGCCATGAAAATAGAAGAAGCGCTAACACTCAATATTAAAAGCTGGTCACCGGAAGACCGCCCCCGTGAGAAGTTACTTCTAAAAGGCACCTCCTCCTTATCCGATGCCGAGTTGATTGCCATCCTGATCGGCTCAGGGACCGCCAATTACAGCGCGGTAGATGTTTCTAAAAAAATCATGCAGCAGGTGAGTCACAACCTTAACGACCTGGCCAAGCTTACCGTAAAAGATCTGACCCGAATAAAAGGAATTGGTGAAGTAAAAGCCATCAGTATCGTAGCAGCCCTGGAACTGGGTCGCAGAAGGAAAGAAAAAGACATCAACGAAAAACCTAAAATCAACAGCTCCAATGATTCATTCGATCAGTTAAAAGGAGATCTGATGGACTTGCCACACGAAGAATTCTGGGTGCTGCTGCTTAACCGCGCCAACAGGCTGATCAAGAAAAAACGCGTGAGCGAGGGTGGCGTAAGTGGTACCGTGGCCGATCCGAAAATCATTTATAAAATGGCATTGGAAGAACTGGCCTGCGGAATCATTATCGCTCACAACCATCCTTCAGGCAACCTCACGGCAAGCCAGAGCGATCTTCTTCTCACCAAAAAACTAAAAGAGGCAGGTAAACTGCTGGAGATACAACTCCTCGATCACATTATAGTAGCTGGGCCAAAATATCTTAGCTTTGCAGATGAAGGTCTAATGTAACTGCATGATTCGAATAGTCATCCTTGTAGTCTTTATCGTTGGCGGCTCTCTCCTATTTTTCACCAACAGTAAAAAAACAGAGGCAGCGATTAACAAAACCGCTCCGGATTCTCTGCCTGCAAAAGCGGAAGAACAAATTGAAATCGTTAAACTCAACGACCCCCGGTGGGATGAGTTATTAACCAACTACGAAGACTTCATTCAGCAATCCATTGATAATCGCCTTGCCCCCGGTGCAGCCGTTGTGATTGTGAAGGATTCTTCTATCGTTTACATGAAAGGCTTTGGCTATCGCCATGCGGGCACCAAAGAACCCGTAGATGCAAATACCATTTTTCGTTTAGGATCGGTATCCAAATGTTTTGCTTCCGTATTGAGTGGCATGCTGGTGCAGGAAAATATTTTCAGGTGGGATGATCCCGTAATCAACTACGTACCTCACTTTGCCCTGAAGACCAAAGAACAGACACAAGGCATCTCGCTCCGTCATATTCTCTCTCATACTACAGGCCTTCCGTATCATGCATTTACCAACCTGGTGGAAGAAGGCAATTCGCTGGACACGATGGTCTATCACCTGCGCGAATTGGATTTGCTGGGCAAGCCGGGGCAGTTGTACAGCTATCAGAATGTAGCGTACAGTGTAATCGGTCAGGTGATACAGGCGGCTACCGGCAAAACGTATGAAGCCATGATGCAGGAAAAAATATTTGCCCCACTGCACATGACCCGTGCCTCTTTGAATTTTGATGCCATCAAAACAGAAAAGAACATGGCTATGCCACACCGGCATTCAGCATCAGGCTGGGCGGCTACTAAATTATCCTCCACGTACTATAACGTTGGCCCTGCAGGAGGTATCAATGCCAGCATCAGCGATATGGGTTTATTTCTCACTTCGCTTACACGCGATAATCATCCTTTGCTTGACTCCACTACGCAGGACCAGATTTTTCATCCTTTTGTGAGGGCATCGGCAAAGAACCGTCATTTTTATAGCTGGAAAAGACCTACCTCTGCCTATTATGGAATGGGCTGGCGCATCATCAACTTTAAAGATGATGTGGTTTATTATCATGGAGGATATGTGAACGGGTTCCGTAGTGAGATTGCCATACATCCGAAAGACAACATCGCGATTTGCGTGCTGGTCAATTCCACAGGGCCCTTGGCCGATCAATCTATTCCTGAGTTTTTCAGAAAGTATGATCAGTACCTGCCAGTGAGCGGCAAGCCATTGCAGGGACCACGCCCTCCAGCTCCTTAATCCGAATAACTGTCCTCATGACTGCCAAAAAGATTTTCCCAATACTGATCGTCATTGTCATTGCAGGTATGCTGATCTATTCTTTCAGCAGTGGATCAGAATCCGCGGAGCAATACATTTCCGAAATAAAAAAAGAGCGAGCCGAGAAAGACAACTTCATGAAAAAAGATGAAGGATCTCCGTTTGTTCAAGACTCAACCATCGCTTTTTCACCGCTGCATTACTTTGAGCCGGATGTAAAGTACCGTGTCAATGCGTCTATCGAACCCGTACAGAATAAAAAAATGGTCGTGCTGGCTACCAGCGATGGCAAGGAGAAAAAATACATGGAATATGCATATGCCCGCTTCAAACTGAATGGGGTGGAAAGCAAACTATTGATTTTGGAGATAGTGGATATGGGGCCATATAAAGGCACTTTGTTCCTTGCTTTTGCCGATGAAACGAGCGCAAAAGAAACATACGGAGCGGGCCGCTATCTTGATTTGAAGAAAGTGCCGGGGGCAGCCACCCTCCTGCTGGATTTCAACAAAGCCTATAATCCTTATTGCGCCTATTCGGAAAAGTTCTCCTGCCCTTTTCCGCCCAGCGAAAACATAGTGAAAGTGGCCATTGCGGCCGGTGAAAAAACATTTCATTAATTCCCGCTCAACGATTTGAATCGCAGCGCTATAGATTGATCAGAATCTGTTATTTTTGACTCTTCTATTTACGGCAATACATGAAAATAGCGTACAACTGGCTCAAGCAATATATTGACATCCCCGAATCAGCTGAAGAAATCGGAAAAGTACTTACGGCCACCGGGCTTGAAGTGGAAAGTGTAGAGCCGCACGAAACGGTAAAAGGTGGCTTGAAAGGTTTGGTGATTGGTGAAGTCCTCACTTGCGTGAAGCATCCGGGTGCCGATAAACTTTCAATTACTACTGTTGATGTGGGTGGGGAGAAACCATCACAAATTGTGTGTGGTGCGGCGAATGTAGCAGCTGGTCAGAAAGTAGTTGTTGCTCTTCCTGGCACTACCATTTATCCCACCAAAGGAGAACCGTTTACCATCAAGCTGGCCAAGATACGCGGTGAACAAAGTGAAGGAATGATCTGTGCCGAAGATGAAATCGGATTAGGCGAAAGCCACGCCGGTATCATCGTGTTGGATACCACTGCTGCCAATGGAACTCCCGCTGCTTCGTATTACAACATTGAATCGGATTACATTTTAGAAATAGGACTCACACCCAACCGTGCCGATGCGGCTTCTCATGTTGGCACAGCACGTGACATCAAAGCTTCTTTACATCGTAAGCTGAATCTTCCCTCGGTGGACGCATTCAAAGTCGAAGATCAGCGGTTGATTATACCGGTATCGGTAGAGAACACGGAAGCTTGTCCGCGCTATAGTGGCGTTACCCTTTCGGGCATCACCGTAAAAGAATCACCCGATTGGTTGAAAAACCGGTTGCTTTCCATTGGCCTTACTCCCATCAACAACATTGTCGACATTACTAATTTCGTGTGTCATGAGTTGGGGCAGCCACTTCATGCGTTTGATGCCGATAAAATAGAAGGCGGTAAAGTGATGGTGAAGACATTACCTGCCGGAACAAAATTCACTACACTCGATAATAAAGAGCGCACACTTACAGCCAACGATCTGATGATCTGCAATGGCAATGGTGAAGGTATGTGTATAGCGGGGGTGTTTGGTGGAATCCACTCGGGCATTTCATTGGCTACTAAAAACATCTTTCTGGAGAGTGCTTATTTCTCTGCTGACTATGTGCGCAGAACAGGCATGCATCATCAATTAAAGACCGATGCTTCATTCCGTTACGAGCGTGGTACTGATCCGAACAGTACTATTTATGCATTAAAGCGCGCTGCTTTATTAATTCAGGAGCTGGCTGGTGGTAC
Source organism: Flammeovirgaceae bacterium (assembly GCA_023251155.1). Taxonomy (GTDB): domain Bacteria; phylum Bacteroidota; class Bacteroidia; order Cytophagales; family Cyclobacteriaceae; genus ELB16-189. The sequence continues at coordinate 11,479 of JAHEZH010000092.1, forward strand.
AGTATCTTCCGATATTGTTGATGTCTATCCGAACAAAATAGCGGACCGCACCTTTACCGTAAAGGATAAAAACATCAACCGGCTGATTGGGAAGTTGCTTCCACGCGAAACCATCTTCACCATTCTTGAAAACCTGGACATACAAGTCACGGAGAAGAAAGAGGATCACTTCACCGTAACTGTTCCTCCTTATCGTGTAGATGTAACACAGGAAGCGGATATCGTGGAAGAGATTCTGCGTATCTACGGCTTGAATAACATCGAACTTTCGGATACTGCGGGGGCGGATTATATCTCTAATTTCCCTGAAAAGGATATTAATAAATTCAAACGCACACTGGGCGAAATGCTGGTGAGTAATGGATTCTATGAACTACTGACCAACTCATTAACCAATGCCGCTTATCAGCAGAAGCACAATTTGAAATTTGACGGAGAGCCTGTTGAGATCCTGAACAAACTCAGTGAGGAGCAGGGTATCCTTCGCCAGACGATGTTGTTCACAGGCCTTGAAGTATGTGGTTATAATATCAACCGCAGGCAAAAAGATCTGAAGCTGTATGAGTTTGGAAAAATCTACTGGAAAGAAGAGGCCGTTGATAATGGTACTGAAGTAAGGCGCTCGAAATTCAGGTATCGTGAACAGGAACGTGTGGCATTGTATATCAGTGGAAACATTGAAACCGAGAATTGGCAAACCAAAACCCGTGCGGTTACTTATCATGATCTGGCACAACAGGTAACCCAGTTGCTGGATAAATCTTCCATCAAAGAGATCAAACAAGAGAAACTGAGTGATCCACTGTTTGATTATGGAATGAAAATACTGAAGGGCAAAAAGGAAATCGGAAAAATAGGGAAGGTAAAAACGGCCTTACTGAAAGATTTTGGCATCAAGCAGGAAATATTTTATGCTGACTTTGATACCCTCTTGCTTTTCAATCCGGCAAATCCTAAGTTCGATGTGCAGGAAGTATCGAAGTTCCCTGAAGTAAGACGCGACTTGTCACTTGTGTTAGATAAACAAGTAACCTTTGCGGAGATCAGAGACCTGGTATTGGCCACCGAGAAGCGATTGATTAAAGACATCATCGCATTTGATGTGTACGAGGGCGATAAGATCCCGCAAGGAAAGAAAGCGTATGCATTGGGCTTTACATTGCTTGATGAAAGCAAGACCCTGACGGACGAGGAGATTGAAAAGACAATGACAAGACTGATGGGTGCATTTGAGCAGAAGATGCAGGCGGTCATTCGAAAATAGAATTAAAGGCAACATTGAATAACGTATGGATCAGGAATTATTGAAAACCAATCTCAACGGACTTGAGCGTAAGATTTTGGTGTTGCTAAACGAACATAAGGCCCTTAAAGACGAAATGAAGGGGTTAAAATTAGAAAATCACGAACTTAGAGGTGACCTGAGAAGAAGAGACGAGCAATTGTCCAATTTTAAGAATCAGATTAAAATCACTAAGATTGTAGATAATATTAACCCGGAAGACGGAAGTGTTTCGGAGTTGAAGAAGAAGGTGGAAGAATACATTAAGGAAATCGATAAATGTATTGCCCACCTAAGCCAATAAAAAAAGCTGCTTGTAGAAATTTTAATGGAAGAACTCTCTATAAAAATTAAGATTGCTGACCGCGAATACCCGATGAAGGTAAAGCGCCATGAAGAAGAGCGCGTGCGGGCAGCAGGAAAGCTCATTAACGAAAAGCTGAAGTCCTACAAAGAGCAATTTGGCATTGATGATAAGCAAGACCTGTTAGCGATGGTGGCATTTGATTGCCTCGTACAAAAACAGGCTACAGAAGAAACCCATCAGGTGATTGATCAGACGGTGTTTGAAAAAGTCAGCCATCTGAATCATCTGGTTTCGCAGGCTATCCTCTAAGTTTCTTCTCTCCTCTTCATTTTTCCGAAAAACCCGGCAAAGGCGATTCAAGGGAATTCCAGGGTTAATTTGTTTAACCTATAAATCATCAGCAATGGAATTAACCATACTGGAATTAACTATCGTGGCCCTGGCAAGTTTAGTGGTCACGATCATCCTGAGTATTATTATCGGAAATGTGCTCTTCAAAAAACGACTGAAGAAGAACGAAACCGATGCCGAAGACAAAGCCAAACTCATCATCAAAGAAGCTGAACTTCAGGCCGAAACGATCAAGAACAACCGCATACTGGAAGCCAAGGAGAAATTTCTGAAGCTAAAGCAGGAGTTTGAAGAAGACTCCAACCGCAAGAAAAATCAAATCATTGCCAACGAGCAAAAGATCAAGCAGCGCGAAACCCAGCTTTCCAAAGAACTGGAAACGATCAAACGCAAAGAATCGGAAATTGATGAAGAGAGACAAAGTCTTGCCCAGCAGCACGAACTGGTAAAAAAACGCAAGGAAGAACTCGATAAATTCAATGCGCAGAAGGTAGCTGTGCTTGAAAACATATCCAAGTTATCGGCCGATCAGGCACGTGATCAACTGGTCGAGTCAATGAAAGGCGAAGCTACGACACGCGCCAGCTCGTACATCAAAGACATCATGGAGCAGGCCAAGCTTACGGCAACCAAAGAAGCCAAAAAGATAGTAATAGAGACCATTCAGCGTACGGCCACCGAGCATGCCGTTGAAAACTGTGTGTCTGTTTTCAACATTGAAAGTGACGATATCAAAGGAAAAATCATCGGCCGTGAAGGGCGAAACATCCGCGCACTGGAAGCAGCTACCGGTGTTGAGTTTATTGTAGACGATACTCCGGAAGCAATTATTATTTCAGGTTTCGACCCGGTACGAAGAGAAATCGCCCGTTTGTCATTACACCGCCTGGTACAGGATGGTCGTATTCACCCGGCACGTATTGAAGAAATTGTAGCCAAGACAACCAAAAACATTGAAGATGAAGTAGTAGAGATTGGTGAGCGCACGGTCATTGATCTTGGTATCCACGGCCTGCACCCCGAACTGGTCAAGATGGTTGGCCGTATGCGTTTCCGCTCTTCTTACGGACAAAACTTATTGCAGCACTCACGCGAAGTAGCTAACCTGTGTGCGATCATGGCCACTGAACTTGGCCTGAATGTGAAGCAAGCCAAGCGTGCCGGATTGCTGCATGACATTGGTAAAGTGTGGCCGGAAGAACTGGAAAAGCCACATGCTATTGTAGGCATGGAGCTGGCCATGAAGTACAAGGAACATCCGGTAATCTGCAATGCCATCGGTGCTCACCACGATGAAATTGAAATGACCAACATCATCTCTCCTATCGTGCAATCATGTGACGCGATCTCCGGAGCGAGACCTGGAGCAAGACGCGAAGTAATGGAGCAATACATCAAGCGACTGAGAGAGTTGGAAGAAGTAGGTCTAAGCTTTGAAGGCGTTGAGAAGTGCTATGCTATTCAGGCAGGCCGCGAACTACGTGTGATGGTAGATGCCGAAAAAGCCACCGATGACAGGGCCGCACAGCTGAGTTTCGATATCTCGCAAAAGATAGAACGCGACATGCAGTATCCTGGTCAGATCAAAGTAACCGTAATCCGGGAGATGAGAAGCGTGGCTTACGCGAAGTAAGAAAAATCATAAAACGTATATAGAAGGGCTGTTTCGAAAGAGGCAGCCTTTCTTTTTTTAAGAGTTGTTCCCATTCACCTTTTTCTTGTTGATCACTCCTACTGGTTGATCGGCAAAAGAACTTCGTTCATCTAATTTTACTTGAACGGCAAGGTATTTCCAACGATTGCGGTTAATTTTATTAAAATCCTGAACAGATGAGATGCATTCCTGCTTTACTTCTCCTTTTATACGGAGGGTATACTTTTGGGCAATCCATACGCGCTGACTCGTCTTTTGTAGCCGCTGCCAGTAAAAAAGCCATTGCGTTATATACTACAGGAATCGCAGGGCAATCGCATCTATACAATGGAAACGCGTATATCGAATACCAGCAGCAGAAGGAAGAGCACCCTTATTTTATTGACGAATGGATTGATGGATCTGTTGTCTACGAAAATGAACTATACCAAAATGTTCCTCTCCTTTATGACATTAACAAAGATCGGTTAATTACCGATCATCAATACAACATCAATAAAATTCAGCTTATCAGTAGCAAGGTTAAAAGTTTTACCCTAAAACAACATCAGTTCGTTAACCTGATGGAGTCAGGCATCCCACCCGGCTTCTACGAACTGCTTTATGATGGCAAAACAAAAGTATATGCTCAGTGGAAGAAAATACTACAGGAAACAATCACCAATCAATCGATCGAACGAAGGTTCGATAACAAAAACGGGTATTACATCTTCAAAGATGGAAAGATGATTCAGGTGAAAAGCAAAAAATCAGTACTCCATGTTTTCGCAGATCAGAAATCGGCCTTAAGAAAAATGCGGGGTACCCGTTTCAAGACTGATCGCGCAAGAAGTATACGTGAAATGGCCCAACATTACGACCAACTACAACCTTAAGATGAAGCTTCGTTACCTGGTATTGGTTGCCGCACTCGCTACCCTCTTTTCTGCTCATGGCCAGCAGACGAAAACCATGAGCGGAAATTTCTCTTCGGCTTCCTTCGATCAACTGGTGAATGCGATTGAGCAACAAACCAACTATCGCCTTTTTTACAAACCCGCCTGGACAGACAGTGTATTTGTTACCCTGACCGTAACTAATGAAAAAGTATCAAAGGTGTTGGATCAGGCGCTGGAGGGAACAGACCTTCATTACAGTATGGTTGAGAACCATATTTACATTGTTAAAGAAAGACAATTACTCACCGATTTACCCACCGATTTTTTCAACGAAGGAAATGGAACTGTACGTGAAACAGTGCCTTTTGATTTCAGTGACTATGAGCGGCTCGAAAAATTAAAGAAGCAAGCGGAAGAGCGCACCTATGCCATCGGAGCGAAGACGACCAACATGCAGGGAACCGCCACCCTTACCGGTACCGTAAAAGATATTAAAAACGGAGAAGCCATTATTGGTGCTGCGGTATTCATAGAGAACCCCATGATTGGCGTAGCGACCGATCAGTTCGGCCATTACTCAATTACATTGCCAAGAGGGCGTCATCTGG
>JAHEZH010000092.1:16568-22699 GCA_023251155.1 Flammeovirgaceae bacterium
ACTCCTTTAAAGGAAGTACTGGTGCAATCGGAGCGGGATGCCAAGGTGACCAGCATGCAGATGGGGGCCGAACGGCTGGACATCAAAACCATGAAGCAGATGCCACTGGCTTTAGGCGAAACGGATGTCATGAAAGTTGTATTGGCTTTACCTGGGGTGCAATCGGTGGGTGAAGGAACTGTGGGGCTGAATGTACGTGGCGGAGCCACCAACCAAAACCTGATTTTGTTTAACAATGCGGTAGTCTATAATCCCTCTCATTTGTTTGGGTTCTTCTCCACGTTCAATCCGGATGTATTGAAAAGTGTTGAGTTATATAAAAGCGGGATCACGGCTGACTATGGTGGGCGTTTATCCTCTGTGCTTGATGTTCAATCGCGGGAAGGTAATCTCAAGAAATTTTCAGGATCAGGCGGTATAAGTCCTATTACCGGACGATTTACCCTGGAAGGTCCCATTATTAAAGAACGTACTTCATTTATTATTGGTGTTCGTTCTACTTATTCCGATTGGATTCTGAAAAGACTGGATGATCCCGGGCTGCGAAACAGTAACGCTTCATTCTACGACATCACTGCCAACATCAGTCATAAATTCAACACTAACAACAGTCTTCAGTTATCAGGGTATATCAGCAAAGATAAGTTCAAGCTAAACAGCGATACAGCTTACAGCTATAGCGATCGCAATGCATCGCTTCGATGGAAATCCGTATTTACTAAAAAACTGTATGGCGTCTTTACCGGCACATTCAGCCAATACAGTTATTCCATTAACACTGAAATTAATCCGGTCAACGCATTCCAGATGGATTTTTCCATCAAGCAATTTAATGGCAAGGCCGACTTTACTTATTTTCTTACTCCCAGGCATACACTCACGGGGGGTGTAAGCTCTACCCGTTACAGTCTTTCTCCGGGAGCCTACAATCCATCGGGAAGTGAGTCCTTGGTTGTGCCTGATGTTTTACAACATGAACAAGGACTTGAAAGTGCGGTGTATGCAGGTGATGATTTTGAAGTAAGCCCCAAGCTTTCGCTCTATTTCGGAATCCGTTATTCGTTCTATCAATACTTGGGAGCCCGTGATGTGTATCAGTACGCTGCCGGAGCCCCGCGCCAGGAGAATAATATTCAGGATACACTACACTATGCTGCGGGGAAATCCATTGCTAACTATGGCGGGCCGGAGCCAAGAGTATCGGCCCGTTATATGTTATCCGACAATTCCTCAATCAAATTCAGTTATAATAAAACGCGTCAGTACATTCAGATGCTATCCAATACAACAGCCATTACCCCCACCGATATATGGAAGCTGAGTGATACCTACATCAAACCACAGTCGGGTGACCAGGTGTCTATTGGATACTACAAAAACCTAAAAGGAAATACGATTGAGACGTCCGTAGAGGCTTACTACAAAACCATGCATAACACGGTGGATTATAAAAATGGTGCCGTTCTTTTACTCAATCATCACCTTGAAACCGATGTTCTCAATGCACAAGGGAAAGCCTATGGTATTGAATTTCTATTGAAGAAATCGTCTGGCAAACTCAATGGATGGTTGAGTTATACGTATTCACGCTCCTTCCTGAAAACAATCAGCGCGTTCTCTTCAGAGACCATCAACCGCGGAGAATATTATCCAAGTAGTTATGATAAGCCCCACGCCATGAATTTTATTGGTAATTACAAAGTGAGTCGCAGGTTTAATTTCTCCCTCAATCTGATTTACAGTACCGGAAGACCCATCACATTGCCTATTGCTAAATACCAATTGGAGGGAACCACCCGTGTTTATTATTCTGACCGTAATCAATATCGTATTCCTGATTATTTCCGGACAGACGTATCCATCAACATAGAAGGAAATCATAAAATCAAAAAACTGGCGCATAGTTCATGGACTTTTGCTGTATATAATCTTACCGGAAGAAGAAATGCTTACTCGGTATTCTTTGTATCACAAAAAGGATTGATCAATGGCTATAAGCTGTCGGTGTTTGGGCAGCCTATTCCTACGATTACTTACAACTTCAAGTTTTAAAGGTGACTACAACCAGACTACATCAGGCAAGTGTTTTTGTTCAGGCGAGAATGTATCACGAAAAGAATAATACACTCGTTATATTACAATGCAACCCTGTTTTGGGTTTACCACAACTAAATGATATGAAGTCAGGCTGTAGTATAATTTGCATTACCATGATAAAAACAAGTTTCAGACCATGATAAAAAAAAATATTCAGCCTGCACTACTTTTTGTCCTTCTTCTATTTGTGGCAGGATGTATTGACCCCTATCGCGCCCCGGCAGAAAAATCAAATGCCGACCTACTTGTAATTGATGGCTTTCTTAACAGTACAGCGGGCACTGCATCTGTTAAATTATCAAAAACAATACCTGTCTCTTTAAGCACAGGGTATCGAAGCGAAAAGAATGCAATCGTCTCTATAGAAGATGAAAATGGCACTGTATTTAATCTACCCCAAAAAGATACTGGGGTATACGAATCATCCAACATGAATATCGCTTTCTCTCAAAAATATCAGCTCCACATTAAGACGACATCTGGCAAAGAGTACCGCTCTGATTTCATCGAGTTAAAACAAACACCTCCTTTGGATAACATTACATGGAAACCATCAGCCGATGGAATTACACTTTACGCGAATACACACGACCCAAATCAAAAGACACATTACTATCAATGGATGTTTACGGAAACATGGGAATACAATGCAGATCTTTATTCTGTTTATAAAATGGTGAACGGCGAACCTAAGCCACGAACTGCGGCGGAGGATGTGTACGTATGCTGGCGCAGCGCCCCCTCAACACAAATACTGATTAATTCAACAATGAGATTATCCAGTGATGTAGTAAGCGATTTTCCACTGACTTTTATTGAAAAAGGTTCAAAAAAAATATCTCGCACCTATAGCATGCTGTTACAACAGCGGGGACTAACGGAAGAAGCCTATAACTACTGGGATCATTTAAAGAAAACAACGGAAAATCTGGGGGGATTATTTGATCCGCTACCCTACCAATTACTAAGCAATGTTCACAATATAAACGATTCTTCTGAACCCGTGCTGGGTTATTTTTACGGAGGTGGCGTAGAAGAAAAAAGAATTTTCATTCGATTCTATGAACTTCCTGATTATCTCCTGTTTATACCGCGTAGCTCATGCGTTCAGGACACGCTATACATAAAAGACTTGTCCAGATACAATAGTACATCGCTACTCACCAGTGCAGTGGGACAACCTATACCCATTGCTTATTTGATTACCTCAAAGTCCTGCGCCGACTGCACTACCCAAGGTGGAAGTTTAACAAAACCCGATTTTTGGCCACGATGAATTCAGTCATAAATTCACGCTACTTTATTACCGGATCACTTCTCATCATAGGAGGATGTATAGATCCATATACACCAACTGTTTCGCACAGTAACAGTAATCTACTAGTCGTAGATGGATATATTAATTACACAGATCAATCCGCCCTGGTAAAATTATCAAGAGCAATTTCTCTATCTGATCAAACCTATCCTGATGAATCAAATGCAATTGTAACAGTGGAGAGTTCTAACGGAGTCACTTATCTTCTTACGGAGAAGGAAAAGGGACAATACAAATCGAACCAAATGAATCTAAATGTGGAGTCATTACAAAAATACAGGCTCCATATTAAAACTCAGGATGGAGAAGAATATCAATCCGATTACATTGAGCTAAAACAATCTCCTCCTATAGATAGTATTACCTGGAAAGCTTCACCATCACTTAAGGGCATTACAATATACGCCAATACACACGATACGTCCGGAAAGACACGCTATTATCAGTGGACATATACTGAAACCTGGGAATATAATGCCGAATATTACTCCTCCTACAAAATAGTTGGTGGTGTAGTCGTTCCACGTCCTACTGATGAAACTTTTTTCCTGTGCTGGAATACAGAGAGATCATCTAAAATTCTCGTAGAGTCTACTATGCGCCTATCGCAAGATGTGGTAAGCGACTTTCCCCTCACTTTTATCGAAAGAGGATCCAGAAAAGTTTCCAGGAGATACTATATAGTGGTGCAACAACGCGCACTCACAGAAGAAGCCTATTCCTATTGGCAACAGCTTCAGAAAACCACAGAAAGCCTGGGAGGGCTTTTCGATCCCTTGCCATCACAGGTCATCGGTAATGTACATAATATCAATAATTCATTTGAACCGGTGCTTGGGTACTTCAATGGTGGAAGTGTACAAGAAAAAGCAATCTTCATAAAATTTTACGATTTGCCTGACTATCTTCTTTATTACCCTCGTGAATGCACACAAGACACCATGAAAATAATCGATATACCACGCTACGGAAGCAACACGGCAATTACCTCTTCTTACGGGACTCCATTTACACTAGGATACCTTATTACTTCAAATGCGTGTATCGATTGCCGATCGCAAGGTGGAATAACAACTAAACCTGACTTCTGGCCATGAGAAAAAGATATCCCTGTCTAATAGTTGTTCTGTTACTTCGCCTGGGAATAACTGTTTCTGCTCAGCAGATAAAACCCGATAGCGTGATCAAAAAGTTTGATCTCTACCGCAAAGAGGTACTGCACGAAAAAATATATGTCCATCTCGATCGTACGTTTTACCTGACCGGTGAAACACTCTGGGCAAAACTCTATGATGTGGATGCCTCTTTCCATCAGGCACTGAACGTGAGCAAGGTTGCCTACCTGGAGATTCTGGATAAAGACAATGATGCAGTACTACAAACAAAGATTGAATTGAAAGACGGCACCGGTGATGGTTCGCTATTTCTTCCAGCCTCCCTAACTTCGGGTAACTATACCGTACGTGTGTATACGCACTGGATGAAAAATTTTGACCCGCAGTATTTCTTTCATCAGTCCATCACCATTGTTAACTCATTTATAAAGTTGGAATCATCCGGTAACCCCGCAAAATCGTACGATGCACAATTCTTCCCTGAAGGTGGAGACCTGGTTAATGGGTTACAAAGTAAAGTAGCGTTTCGGATAACTGATTCATTCGGACAGGGAATTGAATTCCATGGGGCCGTTATCAATGAACATAACGATACGCTATCGCGCTTTGCCCCCTTCGCTCTGGGCATTGGTCACTTCAGCTTTACGCCCAGTGCAAATGAAAAATACAGAGTGATTGTCAAAGATCGGAAAGGCAATCACAGCTCCTATTTATTACCCGAAGTAAAAAGCAGTGGCAGTGTTATGCTCGTAGAAGACAAAGGCGACATCGTAGAAGTAAAGGTCAGCAGTTATCCGAATGAATCAACCCTCGTGAGCCTGTTTGTTCATACCCGCGGAATTATGGGTAAAGCAGAAACCAAAATATCACAATCGGGAACTACTGTTTTTCAAGTGAATAAAAAAGAATTGGCGGATGGCATCTCACATTTCACCATTTTCAATTCGGCTCAGCAGCCCGTAGCAGAACGGTTGTATTTCAAACCACCATCAAAGAAACTCCATATTGTTTCACAGTCGGTGCAAAAACACTATGAGCCCCGCACCAAGGTGACGCTGAACTTACAAACCAGCTTGCCCGCCAATCTTTCACTTGCTGTGTATAATGTAGATTCACTTCCCTCTTTACCTCGTGAATCGATACTACACTATTTATTGCTCACTTCTGAACTGAAGGGTAAAATTGAATCGCCTGAATTTTATTTTGATGAAGCGAATCCAAAAGCGGCTGAAGCGCTGGACAACCTGATGCTTACCCATGGATGGAGACGATTTAACTGGGCGGATGTTTTAAGCAGAAAAATTTCGCTCCCCTACATTCCTGAATACAGAAATCATTTCCTCTCAGGAAAAATAGTGAATACCCGTGGCGAACCTGCTGTAGGAATCATGACCTACATGGCTTCACCGGATAAGGTCGTGAATTTATACGGCTCACGTAGCAATAGCAGGGGAGAATTTTTCTATGAAACCGCCCACTTCTATGGAGACCGTAAAGTAATCGTTCAAACCAATTTCCGGGTTGACAGCACCTATCGTTTGTCGTTGAACAGTCCGTTCTCTGATCAATACGCTTCTTTCAAAACCGGCCCATTCGCATTA
>JAHEZH010000093.1 GCA_023251155.1 Flammeovirgaceae bacterium
ATACTGATAATAGGGTTCATATGCAGTTCTATTTGTACGTATGCACAAACAAATCAACTCACTAACCCGCAATTGCCAACGGCACTTCCACCCAGTCCTATTGTTACCAGTCCTCAGTATAATCTGTTGAATTCTACGCAGGGTGTAAATCGAATTAATTCAAGAATAGTCGAAGACGATATGCGTCAATATAACTTGTCACAACAAAGACGTGAGCAAGAATTAAAACAAGCTTATGCTGCATTAGGTATAGTTGAAGAGAATGATCTTCCAAAATCCAGGATAAACTATAGCTACCCTGTTAATAAATCTTATGGGGGAAAACATTTTAGCAATGCCTTCAGTGAGATTTCTAAAATGGTCGATAAAACAGTTCCATATGATTTAAAGCGTGCCGTGTTTTTGACTGAGCATGCTTACGATACAACATTGAACTATACACAGTATGAAAGACAGATTTCTAAACTGGTGAATGTTTTGATGCTTGAAATGAAGCAAAGGAAAATCTCCCCTGATGATAATTTAGGAAAAATCATGACCGTTTTTAAGTTCATGGCTGATACCTTAAAAGTAAGAAATCCCGTTACCGAGAAACCAATTATTACTTATCCTAAGCTTTATGATTTTGAAGATTTTTATGGTATGAAGGATTATCACAAGATGTTTGTCAGCAAGCTTATTAAGACAGGCAAAGGTCAGTGCCATTCCCTGCCCTTACTTTTTTTGATCCTTTGTCAGGAAATAGGTGCGAAAGCATATTTATCCTTTGCGCCAGAACATTGCTATGTGAAATTTAAAGACAGGAATGGTAATCTTCAGAATATTGAATTGACCAATCAAATGTTCACCACAGATCAATTCATACTACAATCGGGTTACATCACTTCCGCGGCAATTAAAAGCCGCATTTATATGGACACATTAAGCATGGGTCGGATCATAAATTTTACGCTTAATGATTTAGCGAATAACTATGTTAAAAAATATGGATACGATGATTTTGTGCAGAAATGTTCCAATAAGGTTTTAGCATATGACGACAAGAGTATCCAAGCTTATATGCACATAGCAAACTACTATAACATTTTAGGTCGAAGTGTAGAAAACCAATACAGAAAAGTCAATGTGCCCAGAGACTATTATTTACAAAATGATGAGAAGTTCAGGGCGATTGTCAAAAATGTAATAAAGTATGGCAAAACTATTGATGAACTTGGCTACGCTCAAATGCCTCCGGAAATGTATTCCAATTGGCTGAATTCTTTAAAGAATGAAAGTATGAAACAGCAACACCTCGAACGGAAAAGGATTCTTAATACTATGATTGAACATTGATGGGCCGCTTTTTATTCTTTTTCTTTCTTTTAATTCTCTCTATCGTCACCCATGCTCAGCAACGACCGCCCTTTGACCGCGTTGCCGTTCAGAGAAATTATGACAGTGCCTTCGCTGTAATAAAAGCAATGCTTGACAAGACTACAACATCAAGCTTCAAGCGTGCTGTTTTTGTTACTGAAAACGCTTACAGGGAAAACAAGCTTAGCTATTCAAAGTTTGATAGTGATGTTCAGCGATTAGTAAAGTTATGTAAGAGCACCATTGATCGGGGTGGTTTTATCTATAATGAGCGTGACAAAGCAGAAGTGTCAAAATATTGGTCAGTATTTATGGTGATGAAGAACCTACACATCATGGAGAAAGATACTGTTAAAGGGTCGATCAGAAAGCTTACCCCCTTTAATTATGATTTTAATGATTTTTGGGGTGAAGAAGATTGGACGAATATGTTTGTTCATAAATTAATGAAAACGAATACCGGCAACTGCCACTCTCTTCCTTTTTTGTATAAAATTTTATGTGAGGATTTAGGAGCAAAGGCATATTTAGCAATGGCTCCAAATCATATTTATATTAAACATTATTCTCGTAAAAACGGTTGGTACAATACTGAACTTACAAGTGGACAATTTCCAATTGATGCATGGATCATGGCCTCCGGTTATGTTCATCTTAGTGCAATACAAAATGGTGTCTATATGGATACTTTAAGTTCGAAGCAATCGCTTGCAGTATGTGTAACCGATCTTGCTAAAGGTTATGAGCGAAAGTTTGGTGAAGCAGCAAATCCGGAATTCATTCAAAAGTGTGTTGACCTTTCCTTGAAATATTATCCTAACTATGTGAATGCCTTAATTCTGAAAGCGGAAATAGAGAAGAAGAAGTTTGAGAAGTATATCGTAAATAAAAAGGCAGAATATCCATCTGATGTATTTAGCGATCCAGAGGCTAAGGCAATCTACGACAATATGGAGAAGCTTTATTTCAGTATTCATCAGCTGGGCTATCGCATGATGCCAAAAGAAATGTATGAAAGCTGGTTATTAGAGCTTAGCAAAGAGCGAGAAAAATACAGCAATAAGATTATTTCAAAAGAATTCAGTACAACTAACAAATAATGATTATTAAGTCTTCACTCACGGTTTCCCTTTTATTTACATGCTTTGTTTGCTTTAGTTGGCAGCAACCATTCGAAGAATACGGCTATAAAGTAAAAATCGCAACTTTAAGCAATGGTAAGTATTCCGAGGTTTTTGACCAGGACTCGCTTGTTCAAATTGGCTCTACCATATTAAATCGAAAGACGGGTAAACTCGTCTATTTTGTTTCGTATGATACAACTTATTCCGAGGCTACATTAAAACCGGACGTTATCAGCAGATGGATGTCACCTGACCCATTAGCTGAACAATATTATAGTGTCAGCCCATATACGTTTGCGGCAAACAATCCAGTATTATTTGTAGATCCAAATGGTGCCGAAATCTTCATATACAATTGGGTTCCGGGCAAAGATGGAGACGAAGGACATTGGGAAAAAGGACATATGAATGCTAAAACAGAAAAAGCAATGGAGGCATTTGCAGGCACAAAAGAAGGACAAGCTTTTCTTGCTCAATATGCGAAAGCCGGACAGAAAGTTGGTGGCGTAGAATTCAAAGAAGATGGAAAGTTTGCTGATCAAAATTTGAATTATAGAGAATCAAATCAAGATGCTTCATGGAAAGGGAAAACTGATTTTGTTGAAGATAATGTGGATAAGAAAATTGATATTAATATTGATTTGAATGCCAAGCATCTAAACCAGGAAAATGGAACGGAGAGAATGGCTTTAACCATCGGGCATGAATCAATTCTACATGTATCTCCTTATGATGATAAAATTGTTGAGTCATATAAGGAAAGTTGGAAGACACATAAATGGGAAGGCTTTAATCAAGCTAAATTGAATTGGAGTCGAGAATCAGGATACGAAGGAGATCGTGATCATTCTGGTTATATAAATAATCAATCTGGTGCGGGTAAACAATTTAATTCATACACGACACAGCTAAAGGCAGTTATGAATCCCAAGGCAGTTGAGGCTGCTAAAAAGCAACATGATTCGCAGTATACTAGGTTAAAGAAATAATCATGAAGTATTTTATTGCACTATTTTTATTGATCGGCTGCTCAAGCAGAAATCAGCCTGAAATTCTTTCTTTAGAGGGTAGTTGGGTCTCGATTTATCCCCTTTGGTATAAATCACAAAGTTATAGTGCCATTAAATTTCGTAAGAACGATTTTCTTAAAGTCTCCGATGCTGGGCCTACTTTAGTTGGTAAATTCAGAACTACAGGAGATACCATCTATATTGATCAGGACTTAGATAAATCAATTTATTACACAATAATTCGACATTCAAAAGATTCTTTAATGTTGTGGAGCGGAGAGGATACTCTAAGTTTTTATAACAGAAATCTGGAGTATAACGCTGATCTTAAACTTGACAAAGTCGTTTTAAAAGCTGGTGGTTGCTTTGGTGAATGTCCTGAATTTGAGCTCACTCTTCAAAGAGATAAAGGGAAAAGCTACTTTAATGGAATAAAACAAAGCAAAGTTCTTGGTGAGTATACTCTTGATTATTCCAAGGAAGAATGGAACAAAATTGACAGCTTGTTCAGATGGTCACGAATAGATAAGATGGACAGTAGTTTCTTCCATGGATTGCCAGACGATTGGGCTTGGAACGTTGAGATATATTATAATGGTAGGCAGAAAACATTTAAAGCTTCTCAGAACGGATTACCTTATCGAGTGAGACCTGTATTCGATCAAATTCTAGAAGGTATTAGACGGAGAAAACTAATTTAAACGCTTCGGAGCATAGAAGTCCTAATAGGAATTTCGTAAATTATCAAAGAAATAACCCGCCCTCAAAATGAGAGTAAAAAATCTCTTGCTGATCCTAATTGGAATTGTGACTTGTACAATAATGTACGGACAACAACCCTTTGAGCAATATGGTTATAAGGTAAAAGTTGCTACACTTAGCAATGGAAAATACACTGAGTTTTTTGATCAAGATACCCTTGTGCAGATTGGAACCGTGGTATTGAACAGATTGACAGGAAAACTGGTTTATTTTGTCAATCACGATACTATCCGTTCAGAAGCTACTCTAAAGCCGGATGTAACTAGCCGATGGATGTCCCCAGATCCGCTGGCTGAACAGTATTATAGCCATTCGCCTTATAATTTTGTAGCCAATAATCCAATTCTCTTTGTTGACCCCGATGGAAGAGAGATTTGGATTCACTTCCAAGTAACAAATGAGGATGGAACAACACAAAATCAGCGTGTTCAATATAAAGAAGGAAAATTGTATGGTAGCGATGGGAATGAATATGCAGGTGGTAACACGTATGCTACCACCGTGCTCTCCCACTTGAATCAACTGAAAGAAGATGATGAAGTTATAGGCTCGATGGTAACAACTCTTGAAAACAGTGAGCAAATTCATAACATAATGATGCCTAGAGGAATTAATCCAGAACAACCGGAGGGCAATTCGAATTTACCTCAAGACCAATATAAAGATGAAAATAACATCCCTACAGGATCCAACACTTATTATAATCCAAGCCTTACAAGGAACTCTGAAGGAAAACGAACCCCAAGAGCTGGTCTTGCTCATGAACTTAGACATGGATATGATTCCGATCAAGGCACAAGTGACTACCGTCAGACAGATACCGGTGTCGAAATGAACGAAGTACATGCTGTCAATGCAGAAAATCGTATTAGGGCGGCTAATGGTGATAAGAAGAGCACTAAATATAACGGACATGACATCCCAAAGAACCTTCTTGATGACACCCACTCCAAAACAAAGAAAAAGAGATGATTACGTTGTTTATAACAGGCTTCGTCAGTATCTTACAATTGGCGGATACTTCACAAATCTTTTATAGTAAAATAACAAGTGATTTCACACGACATAGTTATTATCTCTCATTCACGGCATCATTTACGGATTACCAAGGGCCAGTAATTATTGAAAATGATGATCTCTATTCATTTTTTAATCGGGATGGCACCCTTACTAGAGAAACATATCAAAATGAAATTGTACAAAGACTTGTGAAAAATGATTTCAAGTTTGAAATGAAATTTCCCAACAAAGGTTTTGTGAAGGTAGTTAGTTTGGCAAAGGTTACTAAGTCTGTTTCTAAAGGTAAGGAACGCTTTATTAAAACTTATTTCAAGAACAACGTGATAAGAAAGAACTTAAGCGAAGATGAAAGATCAGCGGTGATAAGTAATTTGTTTGCATTTCAAATTGCAAGTAAAATGGAGGATGAAACCGGTATACTTGTAATAAGAATTCCAGCGGCTCAATAGTGAATGGGTAGTCAAATACGGCTTCTTCAAAGCCTATAAACAAGGGATCTTTCAATCCGACACGCCTTGTATTTCCTATGTTTATATAGGTTGAAAATTTAAAGCAATTAAACTGGGACAGGGATAGAAGTGGAAAGCCCGCAAGCGAGGAACGAGCGCGGACTTGCAGCGTATAGCGCCGGTGGCGCTTCGCCAGTCCCCATCCTGCTCTTAGAAATGATCCGTTACTCCAAGATTCTCTTTGCTCAACATTTGCCTTACGTCTTTCATTGTGATGGGTGCTTTAGTGACTGAGGTACTTTTTATAATCCTAAAAATGTCTTTGTCAAAAAGCATAACGTGCGCATGATGTCCATACCCTCCATGCTCATAAGCCAAAATGTATCCCTCTTCACATTTCGTCCAGAACACCAGCCTCCTCTCTTTCTTCATGTGACCATCAATCACATCCGTAGCCTGATATTTCTGGTTTGAATTAGCCATTACAAAGCGTCTGTCGTACCGTGATTTTATTTCATGTTTGATCCCTTTTGGAACACCCGCTATTTTATAATTTAAGACACAATCATTTTTCTGCGCGCTTGAAAGAGATGAAATCACTAATAAAAATAGAATGATACTAATCATCTTTTTCATATTCTTTATAAAAGAAGGGCACTGCTCCTCAGCAATGCCCCGATCCCAATAACCTAACTTGATCCATTGCATGGAATGGAATGCAATGCCCCTGTTAGTGTTCCTACATTAAAAGTACAAATTGTTTTACTCAGCCCTTACAATAGAGTGGAATTAAATTTCTACTACTGGTGATTCCGCCAACAGTAAGTAAAATTTCGATATGCTAATTCCTAGATCGCATAAAGCAAAACCTACATCTTCATTTTTAGGATCGAGTTCGGTCAGCAGCCTTGTAAATCCTCTACCTTGGAAAAACAGTTTCACAACTGGAGGGTGATAAGTGGATGTATGTCTCTATTTAGACATACTAAACAATTGCTTTATTTAGCACCTCACAAAAAAATACCGGTTTTATTTGTTCATACACAAACCAACGTTTTCCTATAAACACAAGCTTACCAACTCCAGTCTATTCAATGAACCTTGTTCTTTCAAAAGCCTTTATTTTCAATAGCCGAGGCTTGTCTTGATCTGACTTTTGCAAAAGAACTGTGTAAATGTAATCGTTGGTTTACCCTTATCTGTTAGCCTTTATACAGTTATTGTTCTTACAAAGATTTAATGCGGACAGCACATGAAGAAAGCCATTCCGTATTATAGAGTTTCAACCATACGACAAGGCGAAAGCGGATTGGGGCTTGAAGCGCAGCAGAAAGCAGTTCGCGACTATGCGACAAAGTTCAATATCATTCTTTTACAGGAATGCATTGAGATTGAATCAGGTAAAAACAGCAACCGCTCGGTATTGTTAGATGCTTTGGATAAATGCAAAAAGCAGAATGCTGTTTTGCTGATTGCGAAGCTGGACCGACTGAGCCGTAATGTTGCCTTTATCTCCAAGCTGATGGAGGCAGGCATTGATTTTTTGGCGGTGGATAATCCTCATGCCAATAAGCTGATGTTGCACATCATGGCGGCTTTTGCTGAGCATGAACGTGAACAGATCAGTATAAGAACAAAAGCTGCATTAGCTTCGGCAAAGTATCGTGGCGTCCAACTTGGCCAAAACGGTCGCAACATTCTTTCGAAGAGAAACAAAGCACTGGCCAATAGTTTTGCCTTGAAGATGAAACCCATCATTGAAGGACTGAAAATAGAAGGCCATATCAGTATACGAGCGTTGACTACGGCACTGAACAAACAGAATATCCAGCCATATACGGGAAGCAAAGCCAGATGGCACACACATACTGTATATGCATTATTAAAACGAATTGAAGGGCTCTAATCAATATTTAATCATTAAACTAAAAATCATGGCAAAAATCATCCTTGAACCAAACGAAACCTTTGAGCATTTTCACAGTGAAGCAAGCTCAACAATATTGTTATCCGGCACTGCACATTATCGGATGGAGGACATTGAACAAGACCTTAAACCTAATGTGCCCGTCTTGACTCCGCCAATGAAATCTCATATTCTCACAAACACAGGCATTGACGAGTGCATTCTAGGATGCAGTCACTAATAATTTGCGGGGGTCAACATTCCTAAGTCGAGAAGTAACGGTCGGAATTATTCAGGAGCGCAACAAGCCGTATGGTCGTTTAATCCATTTGCTCAACCTTGGGAGTGAAGAATGCTCAATAACTTTAAATGTAAGAATGCCAAGCCAAGTAACAAAAGATTACAGGCTGTTTGATGGCGGGGACTGTACCTTGAAATCACCTCAAGCGGGCAACGCTATTGGAGTTTTAAAGTACCATGAAAAGGAAACGGCTCTTCAAATTTAAAGTGCAACCCACGTGCAAATAAAAAAAGCGGTCTTTTTTAGATCGCTTAATTCTTTGATTATCAAGTGATCCCGATTGGATTCGAACCAATGACCTACTGCTTAGAAGGCAGTTGCTCTATCCAGCTGAGCTACGAGACCATTTTACCATGCCGAAATGGCCCTTTAGGAACAAAAGCCCTTTAAAGGGAAACCTTCAAAGGGCAAAATTCATTATTTAAGTGGAGCGGAGAGGGGGGGATTCGAACCCCCGGTACAGAATAACCCGTACGACAGTTTAGCAAACTATTGGATTAAGCCACTCTCCCACCTCTCCTGAAAGCTTTCCTTAAAAAGGAATGCAAATATAACCGCTCATCTGAATCTAACATGGATTCAATCTCATTTTTTTGATCTTAACTGATGTTTTGATCGTTCAATTGCTCGAAGTGATGCGTGAAAAGATCTATTTTTGAAGGAAATGGTGTGGTTTAGAAATTTCGGCATAACAGAAGTAGTGTGGGTCGTGCTTTTCGTAGCAGCCTACACGCTCTATATTATCAGGGTAGCCCGCATCGGCCGGTCGCTCAATACCCCTTATCGTACAATTTTGATCAAACTGGCGCTGCGCACCGTCTATTTTGGGCTGCTCATCGCTGCTTTTCTCGGCCCTTCCTTTGGCGATTCGAAAAAAGAAATCAAATCGGTAGGCAAAGACATCATGATCTGTGTGGATTTGTCCAAGTCCATGGATGCCTTTGACATTCAGCCCACACGCCTCGAAAAAATCAAATACGAGATGAAGCGCGTAGTGGAGTCTTTCAGCTCCGACCGCATTGGGGTGATCATTTTCTCTTCCGAAGCTTTCATGCAATGCCCCCTCACCTACGACCAGAACGCGCTCAACCTGTTTATTGAAACCATGAATAGCAGCCTGGTACCTTCTTCGGGCACCGACTTTGCGCCTCCTTTGCGGATGGCACTCTCCAAAATGGAAAACCAGGACGAGGCAGGCAACCAGCAAAAATCGAAAGTCATCATACTGATCAGCGATGGCGAAGATTTTGGTGAGGAAAGCAGCGACATCGCCAAAGAAATTGAGAACAAGGGAATCAAATTGTTTACTCTTGGCGTAGGCACCGAAAAGGGAAGTCAGATCTATTCCGGACGCTCGTACAAAACGGACCGCAATGGTAATGCGGTAGTATCCAAACTGAATTCTTCTGAACTGAAAAAACTGGCCGATAAAACCGGTGGACAATATTTTGAAATCAATGAAAGCCGTAACGATGTGTCGCGCCTGATCAATACCATCAGCAACATAGAAGGTGAAGTACGCGATGCACGTTTTGTAGATGTATCGGCCAATCGGTATTATTATTTCCTGATTGGAGCCTTGATACTGCTTGTTTTGGATGTACTGATTAATGTGAGAACGCTGAGTATATAGCATGAAGCCCTTATATCGAAATCTATTCTATGGCCTGATCCTTGGCGCAACCATTGCGGGGATTGTTTACGCCTTTATTTACGTGGGCAAAAACCGATCTTCACAAATCAGTTCGTTGAAATCAGCAGCAAAGAAACAGTACCTGTCTGGCGATTTTGAAAAAGCAGCACAAACCAACCGGGAGTTAATCGACTCCTTCAAAGTGGATGACGAAGCTGTGAAAATCAATTTTGCCAATGCGGGCTTTCTTTCAGCTGCCCCGGATAGCGCGGCGGGGTCATCCTCCTTTGAAGGAATCAAGTCCGACTCGTCCAATCTTAAAAATATCGGAGCCCCTTATCACCTGAAAGACGCTGCTCACCAGCAATACCTGGCGCTAACGAAAGCAAACAGCAAAACCATTGCTTCGATGGCCAACAATCAATTGGGAATTTCAGCACTAAAAACCGGGAACAAATTTATTGATGAAGTTGCCGACTCACCGGATAAAATGGATTCGCTGCTACGAAATGCGGTCATCCTGTTTCAGGAGGCACTTCGCAAAAATCCGGATAATGACAGTGCCCGCTACAACTATGAATTGCTAAAAGAAAAATTGAGCTTCCCTCTGAAAGTATATGCCCAGGCGGAAGCGCTGGTGAATCAAAGAAGATACAGGGAGGCGTACCAGCTCATGCAAAAAGCCATGCAGCGCGATACACGCATGAAGAAGTACGAGGACTTTACCAAAAAGGTATATGCTGTTTATCAAATCGATAGCTTGAAAAGATCATGAGACTATTTTTCCTTTTTTTAATGCTGATTGCCCTGGTACCTGGTATGGCACAAGAGCGTCTTGCGGAAGCAAAATTTCACGAAGGATCGCAATACTATATCAATGGCAATCGGGATAAAGCACTCTCTTCGGTAAACACAGGCCTGATGAGCGATCCCGGAAATCAAAAACTGACTGAGCTGAAGAAACTGCTCGAAGAAGACAAAAAGAAAGAAGAGCAAAAGAAGAAGGACGAAGAGAAGAAGGAAAAGGAAAAGAAAGAGCAGCAGAAAAAAGAAGATCAGAAAAAGGAGAAAGAGAAGAAAGACCAGGAGAAAAAAGACCAGCAGGATAAAGACAAGAAGGACAAAGAAGAAAAGGACAAAGAGCAGAAGGACAAGGAACAAAAAGAAAAAGAAGAGAAAGACAAGAAGCCGGAAGAGAAAGAAGAGAAGAAAGACCAGAAGAGCAAAGAGAAAAAAGAAACACCTCCTGAAGTTTCAGAAAAACTAAAGGACATGAAGATGACGGAGGATAAGGCCAAAATGATCCTGGAGGCGATGAAGAACCAGGAAGTGCAATACCTTCAGCAAAATAAACGCAAGGCCACAAAACCGAAAGACAAGGGCAAGCCGGATTGGTAGGCACTGCCTATAACCAAGCGTCAACGGTGAACGGTTGACCATCGGAATCATTACACAGCAAGCAATTAACGCATATCCATATGAAAGAAGTAGTCATCGTTTCTGCAGTACGAACTCCTATCGGAAGTTTTGGTGGCAGTCTTACCCATGTTACTGCTGTGCAGTTGGGAGCGGTAGCCGTAAAAAATGCGGTGAGCAGGATTGGTCTTGATGCCAAACAGATCAATGAGATTTTTATCGGCAATGTCATTTCATCCGGCCTGGGCCAGGCACCTGCTACACAAGTCGCTGTAGCCGCTGGTTTAGGTTTTGATATTCCATGCACGCTGGTCAATAAAGTATGTGCTTCCGGAATGAAAGCCATTATGCTGGGTGCACAATCCATTATGCTGGGGCAGAACGATGTGGTCATTGCCGGAGGTATGGAAAGCATGTCTAACATTCCTTATTATTTACCAAAAGCACGATACGGATATAAGTATGGCAATGGCGAAGTACTGGATGGCTTAACGTATGATGGCCTTACCGATGTCTATAATCACTGCGCCATGGGGGTATGTGCCGACAATACCGCGAAGGAAATGAATCTTAGCCGTCAGGATCAGGACAACTATGCCATCAGCTCATATAAGAAATCGGCTGCGGCATGGGCTGCCGGAAAATTCAAAGAGGAAGTAGTGCCGGTAGAGATCACCGGCAGAAAAGGCGAAGTCACGCTCTTCGCTGAAGATGAAGAATACAAGAACGTAAACTTTGATAAGATACCCGGCTTGAAACCGGTATTCACCAAAGAGGGAACGGTTACTGCAGCCAATGCCTCTACCATCAATGATGGTGCCGCTGCAGTAGTATTGATGAGCCGGGAAAAAGCAAAAGAACTGGGGCTTACTCCTATTGCTAAAATACGGGGCTTTGCCGATGCCGCTCAGGACGCCATGTGGTTTACCACTACACCCTCCCTGGCTATCCCTAAAGCCATTAAGGCCGCAGGCATCGAAGCCGGCAATGTTGACTATTACGAAATCAACGAAGCCTTCTCGGCTGTCGCATTAGCGAACAATAGCAAACTCAGTCTCAATCCGGATAAAGTGAATGTAAATGGTGGTGCCGTAGCATTAGGCCATCCGCTGGGTGCATCCGGAGCACGCATTACCATCACGCTTGCCCATGTATTGAAACAAAACAATGCCACCATTGGTGTGGCCGGTATCTGCAATGGTGGCGGTGGTGCTTCTGCCATAGTCATTGAGCGGATATAACATTTTCTTTAGACAATTAAAGCGAAGTGCTGCGAAGGTCTGTCGCTTATTATCGGAGAAATAGGATAGATCGTTATTTTATATCAGGCTAGGTGCTGGAGGAACGAAACCGATTTCGTTCCTCCAGCACCTGAATACGATCTTCATGGGCTTGTTACCCGGGTTACGCATTAAGAAAATCTAACAGGAGATTTGTACAACAACGCGTTAAGGTTTGCCGTTCTGTTCGTAATTTTATCTACATGAAATCACCCCTCATTTTCCTCCTTGTCCTGTCGCCTGTCCTGCTTTGGGCGCAGAAAGAAATCAAAACCTATTATGACTCGCAAAAAAAACAGGTGCAGGAAGATTACTTTGTTTCTGTAGCTGACAATGAAACCTTGCATGGCAAATACAAACGCTTTTTTCCAAATGGGAAAATAGAAATGGAAGGTGCCTATGTGGATGGAAAACGCTCCGGTCTTTTCCTGGAATATCATGAAGACGGGAAGCTGCTGCGCAAAATCAATTACCTCGATGGCATGCGCCACGGTGCAGTGGAAGTGTTTAATGAAGAAGGTGCTCCTATTCAACGGGCCTACTATAAAAACAATTTGCTCATCGATTCAGCAAAATCGTATTACGAAAACGGAAGTAAAAAAGCGGAATCGGCTTTTGTAAAAGGGAAGCCCGATGGAATGATGAGAGAATACTATCCTTCGGGCAAGCTGCGCAAGGAGATCATGTATAAAAATCAAAAGCCCAATGGACTATCGCGCACGTTTTATGAAGATGGTGTAGTGGCCATTGAAGCTAATTTCAAAGACGGAATCTTAACGGGTTTTTATAAGACCTACTACACCAACGCTCAGCTGGAAACCATCTCGGGTATGAAGGACGGTGAGAAAATGGGTACGTTTAAAAACTATGACCGGGAAGGACATCTTCTGCTGGAAGGATCTTTCATGAGTGGAAAACTACAGGGTGATAATATCGCCTACTATCCTTCCGGAGAAATACTGCACAAATTTCAATACAAAGAGGGTGCAAAAACAGGAACGAATTATGAGTATTACATCAACGGGAAAATAAAATCGAAAGAAGAAGTAGCCCTTAACAATATCGACACCAAAGAAGAGGGTTTCTCACCGGAAGGTATAAAGCTGTACGAGAAAAGTCACCGGAAGCTAAAACCGCACGGCACGTGGTACCTCTACGCTGCTGATGGAAAGAACGTCACCTTGAAAGAAAATTATGATAATGGCAAGCTGCATGGCCTGCGAACGACCTACCATGCCAATGGGCAAAAAGCAACGGAAGAAACCTATCAGTTCAATCTGATCACTGGCCCGGTGCGCAACTACGATGAGAACGGGAAACTGCAATCAGAAGCGGAATACAAAAGCAACCGCCCTCATGGACTGTACACTTCGTATTATCCCAACGGGAAAATAAAAGAACAAGGCGAGTACGTAGCCGGAAGAAAACATAAAGAATGGAAAGAGTTTAATGAGAATGGTGACCTGGTGAAGACCTACCTCTTCAAAGCCGGCATTCTGGTTGAACCAAAATAATCAGAGGACCTTTACAACAGGTTGTTGCCAGCGCCTGCTTATTCATTGCTGTTATGCGTTACCGCTTTTTAAAAATCAGCAAAACTCCCGACGCGGATCTGCTACACCTGCTTGACAATAATGTTATTGGCACCCCCGGACAAGGGATGCGCTATCAGCATAAAGGTGTAAAGAATAAGATTCACCAGATTGCCAATCCGTACTTTGTTCACCTGATGCGCAACGATCGGATGACGGGTACTTGTTGCTTCTGTGAACGAACCACACTCAACGCAGGTACTGCGGTCAAGTCATTTTATATCCGTTACTTTTCTTTTCGCGACATTTTCCGAAGGAAGAACCCGGGCTCAAAGTCTGCCCCAGGAAAAAGTGCGTTACGCGATGAAGTAAAAGCACTACTGCAGGGAGAAGAGCTCACTGCTTCCGCTCATGAACCCTTCTATCACTATGCCTATGTTGATCCACGCAATACCCGATCGGCAGTACTTTGCGAAGAGTTTGGATTTCAACCCGTGAGGCAGTTCACGACAATCCTGTTCAACCGCTTACATCCCCGTGAACATAAGGCAAGACACATTGAATTGATTACTTCCGAAACACAGGAAGAAATTAGAAAACTGGTCGATCACTTTTACAGGGGGTACACGATGTTTTCACAAGAGAATCTGTTTCAGACCAGAGCATATTATGTTATTAAAAATGCGCAGGGTGAAATTACCGCCGGAGCACAGGCCCATCCTGATCACTGGAAAATACTATCACTACCCGGAACAACAGGAAAAATTATTCTGAATCTGTTTACACCTTTTCCGCTTCTCAATCGTTTATTCAACAAACAATACCGGTTCCTTACACTGGAGGGAATTTATTATAAACCTGGCTGTGAGAAAGAGTTGGAATTACTTTTTGAACATCTGCTTCATCGCTATCAATTGTACACGGCCCTGATTCCTGTAGATGCAAATAGTGATTTATACAGCGCGTTGAAATCATTGCAACTGGGCCTGGTGGATAAATTGAGCAAAGAAGTGAGAGGGAATGTTATAGCAAAATTTATTCGCTTTAATGAACAGCAAACAGCCTTGTTCAAAGAAAACCCCGCATATCTATCTGGAATTGACGTTACCTGAAAACAAAATCTTGGTTTTGGTTGTGGATTTTTATCAACAGCTGTCCACACCCGATCTCTTTACAGAAGTTAATGGAAGCTTTTTACCGATGGCATAATATTAACCAGTGTCTTTTTAAATAACCAAACACAGAAGTACAATGAAGCTTATACGAAATTCGTCACGGCTGGCCATGCTGGCACTTGTCCTATTCCTATGCATTACCGGATGTAAGAGTAAAAAGAAAGCCCTTGAGGCAAGCAATGCGGCAGCTGAAAAAGCACGTATTGAAAGGGAAGACGCAGCCCGCAGACAGAAAGAAGAAGAACTACGAATAGCCGAACAAAAAAGAAAAGAAGCGGAAGATCAGGCACGCAGAGAGGAAGAAGAACGAAAACGCAGAGAAGCAGCCAATACGCCTACTGCACGTTTAGGTCAATACTTTAACGCGATAGCCAGCGCTGGCAGCACCGCCGCGGCAAACAATAGCATCACCGAAGCGCTTTCCTTATTTGCATCACCCGAAACACCGGTATTGATTGTGATCAGCGAATCGGGTGGTCAGAAAGATTACGATCGCCCCACTACGATCAAGCAATACCTGAATTACCTGAAAGATCAGAAAAAGAACATCAACAAGATCAGTGATCTTCGCTTCGATGGCTCTGGAAAAATCACCGAAGTAGAATTGAGCAAGAACTGATGACGTATCAACCTTAAAAATGTAACAATTATGATTACTCGCAATTTAAAATATGTGTTTCTGCTTGCACTTAGTCTTGGTTTCATCCAGCTATCTGCACAAACCAAAACCGTAGGTACGCCAACAGCAGCTCCGTCAGAAATAAGCCCTGCACGCAAGCAAGCCATCGACTCCCTTGCAATGGAGAAAGTGAGGGATTTAAGTAAGTACATCAGCATCATCGGTAATAAGAAAACACCTTACTCGGAATCAACACGGGTAATGGATCGTACAGAAGAGCTATTTACTCCGGGCAGCGAGATGGGCGTCTCCTCATTGAAACGCAAAGAAGTAAATTATTATAAGGTGCGTAAATACCTGGAACGCCTGATGGCATTGAACTATGATCGCGTTACGATCGAATGGTACGATATCCATTACATCAGTGACCTGGAAAGACAACCCGATGGCCGTTATGTAGGAGTAGTTACCGTGTATCAACGTTTTGAAGGCGTGTCGGATGACGGGATGAAATACAAAGATACCACCAAGAAAGACATTACGATCTATGTAGAAAGAAAGAAGACACAGATAGCAGGCCGTACCGTGGAGTTCTGGGATGTACTGCTGGGTGATATTCGTGTGACCGAAACAAATGCATGATACGAATTCCATCTCTCCTCATTACATTATTTCTTTTATCCGCATCTCATTTGCAGGCTCAGCTGGTAAATGAGATGGCGGATGAAAGTAAGCTTTACGCTGAATCCAAACAGGTCAACCAGTTTTTCCGAAGATTCAATGGTGAAGAAGATGAAAAAGGGAATCGCTATTATCCGAAGGATAAGCAATACCGCAACGTTAAATTAAGAAAGCAATACCTGTCGATCCTGTTTGATGCAAGCAGTACAGGAATGACGGATGCATTAAAGGCAGAGTTTGCCAAGTATGTGGTAGAGAAACCGGATGCCCTGCTCGATTTTCACAGGGGAAACTGGTTCTCTGAAGTTCGTGCCACATTCACCCTCAATGGCAAGGATCAACCCATGACGCTCTTCATGGAGATTGAGAAGGATCACCTGGGGAGCAAATGGGTAATTCAAAAAATACATGCGGAGGCGTTCACTCCTTACTTTGTGCGCGATACCACTAAAGTGGGACGCTTCCTTCATCCGATGAGTCATGAGCTGGATTTTATGAATCTGCGCAAAGCATTCGCCACGACCGATAGTGCCAGTCAGTTTACCGTGAAACGATTTGTTCCGGATCATCTTTCGGTATTTCTATATGAAATCAAAAAAGGCAACCTGAAATTCAAATCCGTAGAAGAAGTGAAGTTCCATTTCTTCCAGATTGACGGATGGTATTTTGAAATCTCCGACTTCAACCGAAAAGGGTATAATACCGGCTGGCTGATATCGAACCTGATCAAATTAAATAAAGAATCAGAAAAAGAGCAGTTAAGAAAGTTTCTGTACTATGAAAATAAATAGACCATGGCTGATCATCGTATCCGTGTTTTTGTTTTTGACTTTTAATGCCGTAGCACAAAAGTCAAAGACGCCTGCTAAAAAGCCGGTAAAAAAAACAGCGACCACGCAAAAGCCCAAGGAAGAAAAACCGAAAGTACCACCCAAGGCCAAAGTTGACGATGCAAACCGGGATGGATCGGAAGACGAAAAGAAGGTAAGAGACATGGTTGCTTTCCTTGAATTTATGCTCAATACCATCGGCAGCAGCAGCACTTCCAATCGGGATAAAGATGTATTGATCACCGAGAGCTATTCCAAAATTTTCAGAGACGATAAGGTGCAGATTGAAGATGACCTCGATCAGAACAGAACAGTGATTACTAACAAAGATGTGACTGCCTACCTGAAAGACGTGGACTTTTTTTTCAGGGATGTCAAATTTGAATTCATCATTGATGCCATTCAAAGCGGCCAGAATGCCGATAACCAACTATTCTATAAAGTGTCATTGAAGCGGAACCTGAAGGGCACCACTTCCGATGGTGTTGCGGTCAACACGATTGCCCCGCGCTATATCGAGATCAATTACGATCCGCAAGACCAGGACCTGCGCATAGCCAGTATTTATACCAACGAGATCAATGAAAAAGAGGCACTGGCTAACTGGTGGAAACAACTGTCCATGGAATGGCAGGAGATATTCAAACGCAAAATCAACTTCATCGATAGTGTTACGCTTCCGCAGCTGGTACAGATCGCTGCTATTGAAGAGCTTGACATCAGCAATAATGTTTACATTCAGAATATTGAACCGCTGGGAAGGCTTACCCGTTTAAAAAAACTTTCGATAGCCAAAACCCGGTTAACCGACCTCACTCCCATTCGTAACCTGACCGAACTGGTTGAGATTGATCTTTCCTCTACCCCTGTCAGCGATCTTTCTGCGTTGAAATATTCCGATAAGCTTACCCGGTTGATTGTGGCCAATACTCCGGTGAATGACATTACCGTAGTGGAGAAGATGCTCCACCTGCAATACCTGGATATCAGTAACACGCAAGTAAGCTATGCCGGATCTGCTGCAGCGCTGGTGGAATTGTCCTTCCTGAATCTGAGCGGAACAAAAATTACTGACTTTACCACGCTGGAAAGCATTGCGCAAATTACCGAGTTGAATGTTTCCAGAACATTGATCCGTGAATTGAATTCACTTAAGGGATTCAAAAATTTAAAGATACTGAATATCGACAGTACCCGTATTACCTCTGTTGAGCCATTGAGCACTACCGAGAACCTGGTGATACTGCATGCTAACGCTACCCAGATTTCGGATCTAAAGCCTCTACAGAAATTAACGCACCTGGAAAAAATCTATTGTGACCAAACAGGAGTAAAGCGGGAAACGGCAGATGCATTCATGGCGGCAAAGCCGGATGTGCTGGTCGTATTTGATTCCAAAGATCTAAAATCGTGGTGGGATGCACTTCCGCTTTCATGGCAACAGATTCTTAGCGAACGTGCCAAAATCACCACTGCTCCGGCTAAAGAAGAGTTAGCAAAAGTAGCCCTGATTGATTCGCTTAATCTGAGTGGGACGGGTATTACCGATCTGGAGCCCGTCCATCAGTTGCAGAAGTTAAGAATACTCAATGCCAGCAATACGTTAATTCGTGATATCACGGCGTTGCAACATCACAAAGAGATTGTCTTTCTTAACATCAGCAATACTAATGTAAGTGATATAACGGCCCTGCAGAAATTTAGCAAACTCACCGAGCTACGTGCCGACAAAACAAAAGTAGACACCATCGAACCCTTAGCTTCTTTAAAAAGCTTAAAGAAGCTATATGTGGATGAAACACCTATCCATGATATCACGGCAAGGGAATTTCTTACCATGAATAATCAATGCCTGGTCGTTTATAAAACAATTCATCTCAACCGCTGGTGGGCAACCGTTCCACCGGAATGGAAAGAAGTATTTCGTTCGCAGATGGGAAATGACACTACCGCAACAAGAGAAAATCTCCATTTGCTGGTGGAACGAAGCGCGTTAACTTTCAAAGATGCTCCCGTAAATAATTTATCTGCGCTGAGCGAATTCGTGGTACTTAAAAATCTTCATTTGGCAGGAACCAACATTTCCACTATTTCACAGCTTGAAAACCTGAAGACGTTAAAATCATTGCATGTGACCAGTAGCCCGTTGCAAAAAACGGAAACACTGGCGCAGTTTACGGAACTGGAAGACCTGGATATCTCCAACACGCCCGTTGATGATCTGAAAGTCATTGGCAGCTTAACCAAACTGAAAAAATTAAGCTGTGCAGGAACACAAATCAAGAAGCTGGAGTACGTTGAGAAAGCCACAGAACTTGAAAGTCTCGATTGCTCCAACACACGGGTAGGGTCACTGGATCGTGTATCGGCATTGCCACTGAAAACACTGAAGTGCTATAACACAAAAATATCCAGCAGGGAGATGGAAAACTTTAAGAAAAGCCATCCGGATTGTAATGTAGTGTATTATCGATAAGGAAGAGCTGACCTCTTTATTTTGTAAGAAAACGGATAGACTTAAACTGAGTGGCTACCATAAAATTCCCTCTTTTGAACTCTACTGACACCACGCAGCTCTTCTTCATCAATGCGGCTTTACCTCAGGCAAAAGGTAAAGCGTTTGCTACACTAACAGTTATATCATTAGTAGTTATCCGCGTAAATAAACTTTTTATTTCAACAGCGTTTGATACTCATCCTCTGATAACTCAATCGCTGTTGCTTTCAAGTTCTCCTGTAAGTGGCTGATTGACTTTGTACCGGGAATAAGCAAAATGGTAGGGGAACGTTTCAGTAACCACGCCAAGGCAATTTGTGCGGTAGTGGCGCTATGTTTTTTGGCGATAGCTCCGATCTTGTGCTGCAGTTTATGCGGGCCGGATGCCAGGGGATACCACGGAATAAATGCCATCTCGCGCCTGGCCGTATAGTCAACGATTTCCTCCCATTTCCTTGTTTCCAGATTGTATAAATTTTGCACCGACACAATGGGAACTACTTTCTCTGCTTGTTCAATTTGTTTAATAGTGACTTCAGATAACCCCACCTGGCGAATCTTTCCTGCTTTCACCGCTTCTGCCACCGGCTTCAGGGTTTCTTCTACCGGAAATTTAGGATCAATGCGATGAAGCTGCCACAAGTCAATAACATCGGTTTTCAACCGCTTCAAACTTCCCTCTATATTTTCCTGGATGTATTTAGGATCTCCGTTAGGAATCCACTGATTAGGACCTGTGCGGTTAAACCCTCCTTTGGTGGCAATGATCAACCCGTTCCTGTAAGGATGTAGTGCATCAGCAATAAGGCTTTCATTGAATTGAGGTCCATAGGCTTCTGCCGTATCAATAAAATTAACTCCGGCCTCTACCGCATGCTGCAATACCTTCTTCGCATTGTCACGATCTTCTACTTCACCAAATACACCAAAGCCAGTCAACTGCATGGCTCCATATCCCAGTCGGTTGACTGGCGTTTTACCTCCTAATTTATAAGTGAGGTGGTTTTTTAGATTTTCCATAATCGTAGTTGGTCAATAATTTGAGCGGAGCATCATCCGGTACGCCATGGGTAATTACACTAAAAGACAAATTATAGTTCTGAAGTAAGTACAAAAAATAAGGGGAGCTGTTTTCCAACAACTCCCCGCTTAAGGCTGGATAACCGTTAGGTTATTTCAATCCATAAAGTTCCACGTGTGCCTTTTCATCCTTTGAATTGGGCATCGTCTTGTACGTAAACACTACTTTCTTGATCTCACGTGTGCCCCCTTTCAGGTCAATCACACGGGTTTCAGCACCTGCTTTCAATTCGCTCTTTACAGACACGTCTTCAGGATCTCCGTTTTCATAGAACACCTGAACGTTTTCAATATTAATAGGTGCATCCGTTACTTTTAACTTGATGGACTTGAAGGCATCTTTTCCAAGAACAATGATGGATTCATTTTCCATTTTAAAGCTGGCCTTCACTTCACCTATTTTGTGCCATCCTGCTTTTGCACTGGTTACTACACCTGGCGACTGTGCAAATGCGCCAGCAAAGGCAACAAACAGCACCAATAATATAACAACTGATTTTTTCATGTTTTTAAAAATTTATTTGGTTTGGATAGAGGTTTAAAAATCAGGTGCCACCAACAGCAAATCGATTGGTCACTGTTTTTGCTCAGGACTTTCCCTGAGTTGTTGACCTTACTCATCAAAGCGGACTTTTAATACCCATTTCATGGATAGATCGAGAGACAAACACAATCCGGAGATGGTACACGTACAAAAGTGAGAGTGCCGCAAGACACTTATCTTGTCTTTTGCTAAAGGTCAGGGAGTGAGCACTGATAACAGCTGATCTGAATCATCACTATTCAACAGCAAATGAGGTTGCGTTTTTTGCAACGCCTGCTCTGGCATATAGGAAACTTCGGCAGTCTGCGGATCCTGAATAATGATATAAGCCCCTAGGCGTTTTGCTATTAATAATCCCTGCACACCATCTGCATTAGCCCCGGACAACAACATACAAATGAGTGAATCCGTATACGCTTCTGCTGCCGATTCAAAAGTAACATCGATACTTGGCCGGCTGTAGTTTATCTTTTCAGAAGCGTCCAGCGAAATGGTTTTATTCTTCTCGATGAGCACGTGGTAATCCGCGGGGGCTACATAAATTACTCCGGGTTGTATTTCATCCTTATCCTCCGTTTCCTTCACCGTAAAATCCGTTCGGCTGGAAAGCACATCAATCAGTGTGTTATCTTCTGATGACTTACGATGAAAGACAATGATCACCGCCAGGTTCATTTCCTTTTTCAGCAGGGGAATGATTTTCAGAACAACAGAAAGACTTCCGGCAGAACCGCCAATAACGAGTAACTGATACGATGGTGTATTGGCATGCATTTCCCTAGTTGATTTTGCGCCAGATCTTTTCTTTGCTATCCAGTTGTTTGAACTTTTTACTGATATCCGTAAACTTCAATGTCTCCTTTGCTCCGAGTGCCAGGTAGCCCAGCATCTCCAGGCTATCGTAAAATAAATTCAATGCGCGGTCCTGTAGTGGTTTTTCAAAATAGATCATCACATTACGACAGATAATGATCTGAAATTCATTAAACGACCCATCTGAAACCAGATTATGTGTCGCCAGAACAATCTTCTTTCCTAAAAACTCATCAAACTTGGCCGAGTTGTATTGTGCCGTATAATACGAAGAGAAATCCCTCTTGCCGCCAGATAAGATATAATTCTCTGAATACAACTTCATCTGGCTCAACGGAAAAATACCTTCCCTTACTTTCTCCAACACGGCAGGATTAATATCCGTGGCATAGAGCAGCGATTTATTAAGCAAGTTAGCTTCATGAAGAAGAATGGCCATGGAATACACTTCTTCCCCGGTAGAGCATCCGGCATGCCATACCCGGATCATGGGCCAGGTGGCCAGTACCGGAAGTACTTCTTCGCGCAGTGTTTTATAGAAAGACACATCGCGAAACATCTCGGTCACATTCACGGTGATCTGCTCTACAAAGCGTTTGAAATAGTCTTTGTCTTCCGTGAGTTTATAGCGGAATTCAGCGAAACTAACGAACCGGTCGTTG